>JADCGK010000055.1 GCA_020249045.1 Azospirillum sp.
GATTTCACCGATGCCGGCTGGGCCGAAGCCAAGGCCGAGCTCGACTATTTCTACAACGCGCTTAAGAATGCCGCCGACGTCAAAGCGGCGCCGACGACGACGGCCGTCAGCGTGATGGCCGCCTTGAGCGACGATCTCAACACCGCCAAGGCGATCGCCGAAACGCACGAGTACGCCAACGCGCTGAACGCGACGCGAAGCCCGGATGCGAAGGCCGCCCTGCTCGATGCGGGCGCGCTGTTGGGGCTCGTCCAAGCCGATCCGATCGCTTGGTTCCAAAGCGGTCCGCAAGACGGCGCGCCCGATGTCGGGGCGGCGTGGATCGAAGCGGCGATCCAAGCCCGGCTCGCGGCGCGCAAGGCCCGGAATTTCGCCGAGGCGGATCGCATCCGTGACGATTTGAAGGCCAAGGGCGTCATCCTCGAAGACGGGCCAAAGGGCACCACTTGGAAGCGAGCAAGCTGATATGGCCGAACGGGTTTACCTTTACGATTCGACGTTGCGCGACGGCGCGCAGACCCAAGGTGTCGATTTCGGTCCTGCCGACAAGGCCGCCATCGCGCGCGCACTCGACAAGCTTGGCATCGATTACGTCGAAGGCGGCTGGCCGGGCGCCAACCCGACCGACGACACGTTCTTCGCCGAGTTGCCAAAACTCGGCCATGCGAAGGTTTCCGCCTTCGGAATGACGCGTCGCGCGGGCCGCTCCGCCGCGAACGATCCGGGTCTTCAGGCCGTGCTCGGGACGGCGGCACCCGCCGCCTGTCTGGTCGGCAAAACCTGGGATTTCCACGTCGAGTTGGCGCTCGGTGTTTCGAAGTCCGAGAACATCGACATGATCGGCGAGAGCCTCGCCGAGGCGATCCGCCGCGGCAAGGAGACGATGTTCGACGCCGAACATTTCTTCGACGGGTACAAGGCGAATCCGGGCTTCGCGCTCGACTGTCTCAAAGCCGCGTTGGCGGCGGGGGCACGCTGGCTCGTCCTGTGCGACACCAATGGCGGCACCCTCCCGCACGAGATCGAGCGCATCGTCGGGGAGGTCGCCAAGCACGTTCCCGGCGACCGGCTCGGCATCCATTGCCACAACGACACCGAAAACGCGGTTGCCAATTCGCTCGCGGCCGTGCGCGCGGGGGCCCGCCAGATCCAAGGCACGATCAACGGCTTGGGCGAGCGGTGCGGCAACGCCAACCTGATCTCGCTGATCCCCAATCTCGTGTTGAAGATGGGCTTCGAAACGGGCGTGACGCCCCAGCGTCTGGCCCAGCTCACGCACGTATCGCGGCTTCTGGATGAACGCCTGAACCGGCCCGCGCAGCGCAACGCGCCTTACGTCGGCGAAAGCGCGTTCGCGCACAAAGGCGGGCTGCACGTCTCGGCGGTCGAGAAGGATCCGAAGACCTACGAGCACGTGCCGCCCGAGAGCGTCGGCAACAAGCGGCATGTCGTTGTGTCGGATCAGGCCGGCCGGTCCAACGTGATCGCGCGCTTGCGCGACATCGGCGTCGAGGTGGATCCGAAGCATCCGGCGCTGGGCAAACTGCTCGACGAGATCAAGAGCCGCGAGCACGACGGCTTCACCTACGATGGGGCGGACGGATCGTTCGAATTGCTCGCGCGGCGCCTGCTGCACGGCGTGCCCGAGTATTTCAAATTGGTCAGCTTCCGCGTCATCACCGAGCGGCGCTTCAACGCCAAGGGCGAACTCGTGACGATGTCCGAGGCCAGCGTGAAGCTCGACGTCGGCGCCGCGCGGCGGCTGACGGTGGGCGAGGGCAACGGGCCGGTGAACGCGCTCGATGCCGCTTTGCGTGCGGCGTTGCTCGAATTCTATCCGGGCCTCAAGGATCTGCGGCTCGTGGACTACAAGGTCCGCATCCTCGCGCCCGAACGCGCGACGGCGGCGGTCACGCGCGTGATGATCGAAAGCGCCGACGGCCACGAACACGGCGACGCGCGCAGCTGGGGTACGGTCGGCGTCTCGGAGAACGTCATCGACGCGTCCTACGGCGCCCTGCACGATTCGATCACTTGGAAGCTTTACCGCGACGGCGTGGCGGCGCCCTGACCATGAAGGGCCCGGCCATCGTTCTGGTCCGGCCGCAATTGGCCGAGAACGTCGGCATGGCCGCGCGCGCGATGCTCAATTGCGGTCTCGACGATCTGCGCCTGGTCGCCCCGCGGGTCGAACCCACGGACGAACGCGCGCGCCGCGCCTCTTCGGGGGCGGATCGCGTTCTCGAGGCCGCGCGGATTTTCCCCGACGTCGGGGCGGCGATCGCCGACCTTCACCGCGTCTATGCGACCTGCCCGCGCGATCGGGACATGGTGAAGCCCTATTTCGCGCCGCGCGAGGCGGTGCGCGTGGCGGCCCAGCACGTTTCCGGCGGATTGGGCGCCGGATTCCTGTTCGGGCCCGAGCGCACGGGGCTTGAGAACGACGAACTGACGCTTGCCGACGCGATCGTTCCGTTTCCGGTCAATCCCGAATTCAGTTCGCTCAATCTCGCCCAAGCGGTGCTGGTGATCGGCTACGAGTGGATTTCGCGCGAGGCGTCGGCGCCCGCGCGCACACTGCGCCTGGGCAAAGCCGAACCGGCGCCGAAGGGCGAGGTCGAGGGGTTGTTGAAGCGGTTGGAGGCCGCACTCGACGATTGCGGCTTTCTGCGCAACGAAGCGATGCGCCCCACGATGGTGCGCAACATCCGCGCCTTCCTGCTGCGCGCCAAGCCCATGGCGCACGAAATCCGCACGGCGCACGGCATGTTGTCGGGGCTTACGGAACGTCCGCACGGACCGGAGCGTAGCGGTAGACCGCCACGGGGGAAGCGCGTCCGCGCAAAGTGAACGCGCCCACGCGCACCCAGTCCGCGGGGCGGTCGGCGGCCTCCCATGTGTCCTCGCTCGCCAGCAGGCAGACGCGCTCGTCGGGGCCCATGATGTCCTTGCCGAGTTGTTCGATGCGCTGCGTGGCGTTCACGGCGTCGCCGACGATGGTGTAGTTCATCCGCGCGTCGGACCCGATATTGCCGACGACGACCCGTCCGGTATGGATGCCCGCGCGCAAGCGCAAGCCCGTGCCGGCCACCGAGGATTCGAGCGCCGCCGCGCACGCGAGCGCGCGCCGCGCGTGGCCCTTCAGCCGATCGGGGGCGCCCCAGAACGCCATGACGCCGTCGCCCATGAATTTGTCGACGGTCCCGCCGCTTTGCTCGACGGCGGCGATCACGCGGGCGAAATGCGCGTTGAGCAGGTCGGCCACCTGCGCCGGCGCCATGCCTTGCGACAGCGAGGTGAACCCCATCAGATCGGTGAACATCACCGTGAGGATGCGTTCGCTCGACGGCGGGGCGGTTTCGCGCGCCAGGCGGCGGACGAGGTTGCGCGGCACGTAGGCTTCGAACCATCGCAAGGCGCCGAGCAGGCGGTTGAAGGCTTGGGCTTGCTCGTCGAGTTCGCGGATGCGCGAGCCGGGCAGGGGCCGCGCCTTCGAAAAGTCGAGGTCGGCGAGGGCCGCGACCTCGCGCGCGAAGCCGCGGGTCGGCGCCGCCAGCCGCCGCGCGAGCAGGATGGCGACGACGACGGCCGCCAGCAGCACGCCGAAGCCCGCGAGGCCCGCGAGCGCCAGGTTGCGCAGGGGCATGGCGATTTCGCCGAGCGGGAAATAGGCGCCCGCGATCCACGGCGGATCCCCGAACTCGCCGAGCGTTTCGTAGAGGAAGAGATAGCGCGCGCCGCGGGCCTCGACGACGTGCGAATTGGTCGTGCGGCCGAGCATCGGCGTCGCCACCGCGCCGTCCCACATCGCGGCCAGAACGGGGTCGTCGATCTCGTCGAGCCGGGGCAGCGGGCGCGCGGGCGAAAGCCCGGGGAAGGGATCGATCAGGCGGCGATGGGCCAGCACGTGATCGCGGCCGCTCAGCACGAAGGCGGAGCCGCCATGCTCGCTCGCGCCGGAGCGGTCCGCTTGGATCGAAATCTGGCGCAAGCCGACCAGCGCCACCATCGTGCCTTCGAAGCGGCCGTCGCGCCAAACCGAATGGCGGCGATTGATCGCGGGGCCGTTCAGGCCGGGGGCGAAGATCATTTCGCCCCAAACGCCGCCGATGCGGGCGCGCGCCGCCTCCACGCCCGCGCGCACGGCCGGCTCGATGCTGAAATCGGGCCGAAAGACCGCCACGCCGTCCGAACTGCGATCGACGACGACGGCGTGGAGATTGGGCCGGATGAAGACCACGCGTTGGATTTGAGGGGCGGCGGCCAAAGCCCCGGTCAGCAGATCGGCGATGCGATCGTCGCCGATGGCGCCGCCGGGCTGGGCCAGAACTTCGGCCACGAAAGCCAGCTGGGCTGATGCGGGATCGAGCTGTTCGCGCAGATGCGAGACGACCAGTTGCACGAGCACGTTCCCGCGCGAATGGAACAAGTCGAGTGCTGCGTTGCGGCCGACCACGAATTGGATCGCCAAAACCGTCGCCAACGCCGTCCCGACCAAGCTCGCGAACGCCATCACCAGCAGAGTCGTGATCGAAGCCTTCGCTTTAACCCTTTGATTCAAAAACTCTATCTCCCGGTTGACGGCACGGCGTGCGCGATTATACTCCGCGCCCTTCGGACACGGCGTCCCTGCCTGGCAAGGCTTTGCCCCGTTCTTTGCGACGGGCCATTACCGGGGACGCGCGGGTTCACTCTTTCCGGCGTCGCGTCAAGGGGTTCGCCAGGCTCCGCGACGATGCCAGAGGATAAGCGAGCATGTCGAAACGCCACGAGTCCAAATACAAGATCAACCGCCGTCTCGGCGAGAATCTTTGGGGCCGCGCGAAGAGCCCGGTCAACAAGCGCGAATACGGCCCCGGCCAGCACGGCCAGCGGCGCAAGAAGCCGACCGATTTCGGCATCCAGCTGATGGCCAAGCAGAAGCTGAAGTTCTATTACGGCAACATCACGGAACGTCAGTTCCGCAAGATCTACACCGAAGCGATCCGCAAGAAGGGCGACACGTCCGAGAATCTCATCGGTCTGCTCGAGCGCCGTCTCGACGCGGTCGTCTACCGCCTCAAGTTCGCGCCGACGGTGTTCGCCGCGCGCCAGCTCGTCAGCCACGGCCACGTGCTGCTGAACGGCAAGAAGGCGAACATCGCCTCGATGGTCGTCAAGGAAGGCGACGAGGTCGAGCTCAAGTCGAAGATGCGCGAGAACGTCCAGGTTCTCGAAGCCGTCGCCTCGCAGGAACGCCAGGTGCCCGACTATCTCGAAGTCGTCGACCAGAAGGCGTTCAAGGGCAAGTTCGTGCGCACGCCGAAGCTCGCCGACGTGCCCTACCCGGTGAAGATGGAACCGAACCTGGTCATCGAGTTCTACTCGCGCTGACCCGTCGGAAAATCCGAAACGCGGAAGGCCGGTCCCTCGGGGCCGGCCTTTTTCGTTTCAGGCCGCCTTCGCGGCCTTCTTCGCGCGGCGCTCGTCCTGCGCGCGCCAGCGCGTGGCGATTTCGTTCAGGCTTTCGAACACCGGCGACAATTCGGCGCCGCGCGTGGTCAGCGCGTAGGTCACTTGCGGCGGGATACTGGGCTCGTAATGGCGCGAGACGATCTCCGCCGCCTCGAGCAGGCGCAGGCGTTCGGTCAGAACCTTCGCCGAAACGCCGCCGACGCGGCGCTTGAGTTCGCCGAAGCGCGTCGGGCCGTGGCTGCGCAATACCCAAAGGATGTAGGTCGTCCACGGTCCCATCAGCAGACGCAAAATCGCGTCCATCGGGCAGGCTTTGGGGCTTTCCGGAAGGGGCATGGCGCGTCTCCGTCGCCGGCATGGTAGTTACCGGAAGGTACCTACTTTACATTAGCGACCGAAACTATCATATCACCCCGGTATCTCAATGTAACCAACTTCATGGAGCGCCGCATGGCCAAGGTCGCGATCGTCTATCACTCCGGTTTCGGGCACACGAAGGTCATGGCGGAATCGGTCGCCAAAGGTGCCGCTTCCGTCGCCGGCACGCAGGTCGATCTGGTGCCCGTGGCGGAGGCGGAAGCCAAGCTCGAGACGCTGAACGCCGCCGACGCGATCATCTTCGGCTCGCCCACCTACATGGGCGACGTGTCGGGCCCGTTCAAAACCTGGGCCGATACGACGGCGAAGATCTGGTTCGGACAGGGCTGGAAGGACAAGCTCGCCGCCGGGTTCACCAATTCGGCGTCGCCGTCGGGCGACAAGGTCAACACGCTGCAGTCGATGTGGACCCTCGCCATGCAGCATTCGATGATCTGGGTCAGCCAGGGCATCATGGGCGGCACCAAGCAGGGCGATCTGACGCTCAACCGCTTGGGGTCCTACGCCGGCGCCATGGCGACGTCGCTGAACGAGGCGCCGGGGCCCGCCAACCCCACGCCGGACGATCAGGCCACGGCCGAAGTCTTCGGCCGTCGCGTGGCCGAGATCGCCAAGAAGTTCAAAGGTTGAACCGGCCGTGATCGAACTTCACACCGCGGGCACGCCCAACGGCCGCAAGGTCTCGATCTTCCTCGAAGAGGCGGGATTGCCCTATCGCGTGCGCAAGATCGACCTGGGGGGCGGGCAATTCGCGCCCGCCTTCCTGGCGATCGCGCCCAACAACAAAATCCCCGCCATCGTCGACTCCGACGGGCCGGGCGGCAAGCCGCTTGCGCTGTTCGAATCCGGCGCGATCCTGATCTATCTCGCCGAAAAGACCGGCAAGTTCCTGCCTTCGGACGCCGCCGGCCGCGCGGTGACGATCCAATGGCTGATGTGGCAGATGGGCGGGATCGGTCCGATGATGGGCCAGAATTACCATTTCCAGAAAGCCGCCCCGGAGAAGATCCCCTATGCGATCGAACGCTACGTCAAGGAGACCGATCGGCTGTTCGGCGTGATGGACAGGCGTTTGGGCGAAGTGCCGTATCTGGCGGGCGACTACTCGATCGCCGACATGGCGACCTATCCGTGGGTGGCGGGCGACTGGCACGGCGTCGACGTCGCCAAGTACCCGAATTTCCGCCGCTGGCGCGATGCGGTCGCCGCGCGCCCCGCGGTGGTGAAGGGTATGGCCGTTCCGTGAGCCTTGCGCCCGCGATCTTCTGGAGCCACGGGGCGCCCACGCTGCCCTTCGAGAACGTCGCGGCGCGCGACTTTCTGCGCGGGGTCTTCGCCGCGCGCGAAAAGCCGAAGGCCGTCTTGGTCGCCTCCGCGCATTGGGAAACCGGCCAGCCGGCGGTATCGACGGCCGAACGGCCGGCGACGATTCACGATTTCTGGGGCTTTCCGGAAGCGCTTTCGAAAATCGCCTATCCCGCGCCGGGGGCGCCCGGCGTCGCGCGGCGCGCGGCCGGGCTGCTGCGCGCGGCGGGCCTTCCCGCCGACGAGAACCCGGACCAAGGGCTCGATCACGGCGCATGGGTGCCCTTGATGCTGGCGCTCGACGACGCGGACGTCCCGGTCTTCCAACTCGCCATCCAACCGCACGAGACGCCGGCGCATCACGCGGCCATCGGGCGCGCGCTTGCGCCGCTGCGCGCGGCGGGTGTCGCGGTGATCGGCTCGGGATCGGCCACGCACAATCTGCGCAAGCTCGCCTGGAACGACCACAAGACGGCCGCGCCGTGGGCCCGGGAATTCGACGAATGGTTCGCCGCGCGCGTCGCGGCCGACGATCGGGAGGCGTTGCTCGACTATCGCGCGCGCGCGCCGCACGCGGTCGACGCGCACCCGACCGACGAGCATCTGCTGCCGTTCTACGTCGCGATGGGGGCGGGCGGGGTGGGGACGCGCATCCACGCCTCGTTCACGCACGGCGCCCTTTCGATGGCCGCCTACGAGTTCGCGTGACGTCTAGGAAAGCTTGACGTTCACGCCCTTGGTTTGGAGCATCTCGGCCAACTCGCCCGACTGGTACATCTCGCGCACGATGTCGCAGCCCCCGACGAATTCGCCCTTCACGTAAAGCTGGGGGATCGTCGGCCAGTTGGTGAATTCCTTGATGCCCTGGCGCAGTTCGGGGTCCTCGAGCACGTTGATGCCCTTGAACTTCACGCCCATGTGCGTGAGCACCTGCACGACGGCGGCCGAGAAGCCGCACTGCGGAAAGACCGGCGTGCCCTTCATGTAAAGGACGACGTCGTTGGTCTTCAGGTCGGATTCGATGCGTTCCTTGACGGGATCCATGCTCGGCTCTCCGGAGAATGAGGGGGATCAGGCGCCGGCGGGCAACGCGGTCTGCAACGCCATGGCGTGCAGCTCGCCGCCCATGCGGCCCTTCAACGCGGCGTAGACCATCTGGTGCTGCTGCACGCGGGTCTTGCCTTTGAACAACGCGGAGGTGACGTGACAGGCGTAATGGTCGCCGTCGCCGCGAAGATCGTCGATGCGCACGGCCGCGTCGGGCAGCGCTTCGCGGATCAGCTTCTCGATGTCGGCGGCCGCCATCGGCATGCCAAAGCCCTCAGTTTTTCTGCGACATATAATGGGGCAGCCAGTTCTCGTGCACCGCCCGCAACGCCTCGACCGATATAAGAACCCGGCCCGCGAGAGTCAACGAGGGCCCGGACGACACGCGTCCCACGATCTCCACCGGCACGCGCGCGGCTTTGGCCAGTGCGAGCACCTTTTCCGGTTTCGCGGTGGCGATCACGTAACGCGCCTGATCCTCGCCGAACAGATAGGCGTTGTCCGCGCGGGCGGGCGCGAGGTCCGCGCCCTTGCGGCCAGCCAGCGCCATTTCGGCGATCGCGCATAAAATCCCGCCGTCGGACGCGTCGTGGCACGCGGCGACCAGCCTCTTGCCGATCAAGCCGCGCACGAAATCGCCGTTGCGCTTTTCGGCGGCCAGATCGACGGGCGGGGGGGCGCCGTCCTCGATGCCTTCGATCTCGCGCAGATAGACCGAGGCCCCCAGCCAGCCTTGCGTCTTGCCCACGACGATCAGCGCGTGGCCCGCTTCCTTCAGCGCCAGATCCACGCGCTTGTCCGCGTCCTTCAACAACCCCACGCCGCCGACGACGGGGGCGGGCAGGATCGCGTTGCCGTTCGTCTCGTTGTACAGCGACACGTTGCCCGACACGACCGGATAGCGAAGCGCCTTGCATGCCTTGCGCATGCCTTGAACCGCGCCGACGAACTGGCCCATGATCGCGGGCCGTTCGGGATTGCCGAAATTCATGTTGTCGGTGATGGCGAGCGGCGTGGCGCCCACGGCCGTCAGATTTCGCCAGTTTTCGGCGACGGCTTGCGCCCCGCCTTGAACCGGATCGGCGTGGACGTAGCGCGGCGTGCAGTCGACCACCATGGCCAGCGCCTTCTTGCGTCCCGGCAGGCCGACGATGGCCGCGTCGCCGCCCGGGCGCTGCAGCGTATGCCCGCGCACCAGATGGTCGTATTGCTCCCAGATCCAGCGCTTGGAGGCGAGATCGGGCGAGCCCATCAACTTGGGCAGCACCGCGACGGGGTCGCGCTTGGGCAGGCGCTTGGCGTCGATCGCGCGGCGCTTGGGCGATTTCTTCCAGGGCCGCGCGTATTCGGGGCTTGCCTGGACCATCGGCGCGATGGGCATGTCCGCGTCCACCTGGCCGTTCTTTTTGACGACCAGGCGGCCGGTCTTCGTCAGCTTGCCGATGACCGCGAAGTCGAGGCCGTATTTCTCGAAGATCGCCGCCGCCATTTTCTGGCGCGACGGCTTCAGGATCATCAGCATGCGCTCCTGGCTTTCGGAGAGCATCATTTCGTAGGACGTCATTCCCGTTTCGCGCGCCGGCACGCGGTCGAGATCGAGTTCGATGCCGAGCCCGCCTTTGCCCGCCATTTCGACCGACGAGGAGGTGAGGCCCGCGGCCCCCATATCCTGGATCGCGACGATCGCGTCGGTCGCCATCAATTCGAGGCAGGCTTCGATCAGCAGTTTTTCGGTGAAGGGATCGCCGACTTGGACGGTCGGGCGCTTCTCCTCCGACTTGTCGTCGAATTCGGCCGACGCCATCGTCGCGCCATGGATGCCGTCCCGGCCCGTCTTGGCACCGACATAGACGACCGGATTGCCGGCGCCCGCGGCGGCCGAATAGAAGATCCTGTCCTTGCGCGCGACGCCGACCGTCATCGCGTTGACCAGGCAGTTGCCGTTGTAGGCCGGGTGGAAGTTCGTCTCCCCGCCCACGGTGGGCACGCCCACGCAATTGCCGTAGCCGCCGATGCCCGCGACGACCCCGGCCACCAGATGGCGCGTCTTGGGGTGCTTGGGATCGCCGAAGCGAAGAGCGTTGAGGTTGGCGACGGGCCGCGCCCCCATCGTGAAGACGTCGCGCAAGATCCCGCCCACGCCTGTGGCCGCGCCCTGATAGGGCTCGATATAGGATGGGTGGTTGTGGCTTTCGATCTTGAAGATGCAGGCGTCGCCTTCGCCGATGTCGATCACGCCCGCGTTTTCGCCCGGACCGCAAATCACCCAAGGTGCCGTCGTCGGCAGCGTCTTGAGCCATTTCTTCGAGGATTTGTAGGAGCAATGCTCGCTCCACATCACCGAAAAGATGCCGTGTTCGGTGTGCGTGGGCGTGCGGCCCAGGATCGCGCAGGCGGTGTCGTATTCGGCGGGGCTCAAGCCCATCAGGTCCTTGGGCTTGGGCCAAGCCTTGGCCTTCTTGGCGCGCTTCATTTGCTCACCGCTTCGACGATCGCATCGAACAAGGTTTTGCCGTCGGTCGTGCCGCCCAGCGCCGACGCGGTCGCGGGATCGGTCGCATTTTCGGGATGGGGCATCAGGCCGAGCACCGTCTTCGCGGCGTTGAACACGCCCGCGATGTTCCGCGCGGAGCCGTTGGGATTGCCGTCGGCGTCGGTCTCGCCCGCGGGCGTGCAGTAGCGGAACGCGATCTGATCGCGGTCCTCCAGGCGTTTGAGCGTGCCGGCATCCGCGAAGTAATTGCCGTCGTGATGCGCGACCGGGAAACGGAGAACCTGACCGGCCGCATAGCGGTGGGTGAACAGCGACCGCCGCGTGGCGACCTTCAAATGGACGTCGCGGCAGATGAATTTGAGGCCCGCGTTGGACAGCAGCACGCCGGGCAGCAGGCCGCTCTCGCACAGGATTTGGAACCCGTTGCAGACCCCGAGCGTGGGCGTGCCCGCTTTCGCGCGCGCCACGACTTCGCGCATGATCGGGCTGCGCGCGGCCATGGCGCCGCAGCGCAGATAGTCGCCGTAGGAAAAGCCGCCGGGCAGCACGATCAGATCGAGCTTGGCGGGCAGCGCGCCGGTCGAATGCCAGACGAGCTCGGGGCGTTTGCCCGACGCGCGCTGCAGCGCGTCGGCCACGTCCCCCTCGCGATTGGACCCCGGAAAGACGACGATCGCGGATTTCATTCCGGTTACTCCGCGATCTCGACGCGGTAGTTCTCGATCACCGTGTTGGCGAGCAACTTCTCGCACATCTTCTTCGCCTCCGCCTCGGCGGCGGCGCGGCTCCTGGCGGCGAGTTCGATCTCGACGTAGCGGCCGACGCGGACGTCGCCCACGCCTTGGAAGCCGAGCCCCGCGAGCCCCGCCTGCACGGCCTTGCCCTGCACGTCGAGCACGCCGTTCTTGAGCGTGACGTGGATCTTCGCCTTCATCGCGCGAATCCTCACTGCATCGTTTCGGGGCCGCGCAGATCGCGCGGGCCGCTCTCGGGCAGGATGCCCAGGCGGCGGGCCACTTCCTGATAGGCCTCCTCGACTTTGCCCAGGTCGCGGCGGAAGCGGTCCTTGTCCATCTTCTCGTTCGTCTTCATGTCCCACAGACGGCAGCAATCGGGGCTGATCTCGTCGGCGAGGATGATGCGCATTTCGTCGTGCTCGTTCCAATGGCGGCCGAATTCCAGCTTGAAGTCGACGAGCTTGATGCCGACGCCCAGAAACAGCCCCGACAGATAGTCGTTGATGCGCAAGGTCAGCGCCATGATGTCGTCGAGGTCGCGCGTGTCGGCCCAGCCGAAGGCGGTGATGTGCTCCTCGGACACCATCGGGTCGCCGAGTTCGTCGTTCTTGTAGCAATACTCGATGATCGAGCGGGGCAGCGAGGCGCCCTCTTGCAGGCCGAAGCGCTGGCAGAACGAGCCGGCGGCCACGTTGCGCACGACGACCTCCAGCGGAATGATCTCGACCTCGCGCACGAGCTGTTCGCGCATGTTCAGGCGCCGGACGAAATGGGTCGGAATGCCCATCTCCTCCAGCCGCGTCATCAGGAATTCCGAGATGCGGTTGTTGAGCACGCCCTTGCCGGTGATCGTGCCCTTCTTCTTGTTGTTGAACGCGGTCGCGTCGTCTTTGAAGTATTGGATGATCGTGCCGGGCTCGGGTCCTTCGAACAGGATCTTCGCCTTGCCTTCGTAGATTTGCTTGCGGCGGGACATGCCCGAAACCCCCGTGAAGACGCTGCACCGGACGCGCGGCGGAGCACCCCTATAGCCCACCGAACCCCCACCCGCAATCCGGGGTTAAGGGGCTGATTCAGGCGGGATAAACGGCCGTGTAGGCGATCTCGCCGGGGTGGCCGCGGCCGAAGCGCCATACCGGCTTGGCGTCGAGTCCCCGCGTGCGGTCGGGCAGGGCGATCAGCGAGGTCGACGACGTTCCGAACCCCGAGGGCAGATCGATATTCATCATCCCTTCCTCGCCCGCGCCGGGTGCCGCTTCGCGCGCCGCCATCAGGCTTTCCCACGCCGTCCAGTCGCCGCTTGCGGGATCGGGCGGCGGGGCCGCACGGAACTTCGGCAGATAATGCGCGATGCGCGGGCTCGCCGGATCGTCGAGATCGTAGGCGGTCAACAGCGACACGCCCGCGGGCACGGGCCGTACGTCGGGCGCGCCCGTGCCCGTCGCGCGGACCCAAAACGCGTCGCGGTCGTCGGCCAGAAAAAGATTGAACGGCCGATAGGCGCCCGCATTGAGCGCCGCGAAGGTTTCGGCCGCGTCGCGCGCGTCGGCGTGATCGAGCGCGTCGAGCACCAATTCCCCGCGGCTGCGTTTGCCGGCGGCGGGGCCCAGCGTGCCGCGCCGGTTGAGCACGCTCGCCACCACGCCGTGATCGTTGAGCCCGATCCATGCGCCGCCGGCGAGATCGTCGCGGCCCGCGACGATCTCGGGCCGGTCGGGCCAGTGCCGGCCCGGTGCCGTCCACGGCCGGTCGCGCATTTCGTCGCGATTGCCCGCCAAAATCAGGGGCCAAGCGTGGCCGGGGCGGCGTAGGATGGCCAAAGTGCACATGGGAAACGGAACTTCCGTCGCGATTGACCGGTGCGCGGCACTCGCCTATCTACCGGGTCGAGACCTTCATCCGAGGAAACGTCCATGACCACGTTCGACGACCGCAAAAGCGCCTTCGAGAACAAGTTCAAGCACGACCAGGAACTGCAGTTCAAGGTGAACGCGCGGCGCAACAAGCTCGTCGGGCTGTGGGCGGCGGAAAAGCTCGGCAAGACCGGCCCGGACGCCGAAGCCTACGCCAAGGAGGTCGTCGCCTCGGATTTCGAGAAGGCGGGCGACGACGACGTGATCGAAAAGCTGGAGAAGGATCTGGGCGCCAAGGCCACGCGCGCCGAAATCAAGGCGCAGCTGGAGCACTTCCTGCCCGTCGCCAAGAAGCAGATCATGGAGCAGGCCTAACCGGCCCTCAATCGCACGCGCCGGCCAGCACGACGCAGCCGGTGATGTGCAATTCCCCGCGTTCGACCAGCGGCAGGAAAGCGGCCGCATAACCGCGATCGCGCAAGTCGACGTACATCGGCCGGCCGTCGCGCGCGCGCTGTGCGGCGTCCGCGGCGATCGCGGGGGCTTTGTCGCCGAAGGCGCAGCCCAAGGCCGCTTCCAGTGTCGCGCCAGGTTTCAGATCATCGAGCACGTCGCGCTGTTCGGAACCTGCGCGCTCCACCGTCGGCGGGGCGTCGCTCGGCACGCGCAAATCGAAGGTCCGCGCGCGCACCTCGCCGACGAGCACGTTCGCGCGCCATTCCGCCCAATCTGGCGGGGTCGCATCGTGCGGGCGCATGCCCCAACGCACGAGCAAGCGTCGCACCAAGCAAGGGATTGTCGCTTCGGCCACGGAGCCCCCTCTCGGACGAGCTCCTTCAGTATACGCCTTTCAAGCCCGATTACTTGCGCTTTCGTCCGAAAACCCGCTTGAAAAGGGTATCGACGTGCCGCGTGTGGTAGCCCATGTCGAACATCGCGTCGATTTTCTTCGGACTGACTTTTTTCGCGACGATCGGATCGGCCTTGAGGCGGTCCTGGAACGAGCCGCCTTTCTCCCATGTCGCCATCGCGTTGGACTGCACGATGCGATAGGCGTCCTCGCGGCTGACGCCGGCTTGGGTCAACGCCAGCAGCACGCGCTGGGAATGCACGAGCCCGCCCAGCGCGTCGAGATTGGCTTTTACGCGATCGGGATAGACGACCATCTTCTCGATCATCCCGGCCAGACGATGCAGCGCGAAGTCGAGTGCGATGGTCGCATCGGGCGCGAAAACGCGCTCGACCGCCGAGTGCGAAATGTCGCGCTCGTGCCACAGCGCCACGTTCTCCAGCGCCGGAACGACGGCCGCGCGCACGATGCGCGCGAGGCCGGTCAGGTTCTCCGACAGGACCGGATTGCGCTTGTGCGGCATCGCCGAGGAGCCTTTTTGTCCCGGGCTGAAATACTCCTCCGCCTCCCGCAATTCGGTGCGCTGCAGATGCCGGACCTCGATGGCGAAGCGCTCGATCGACGAAGCGACGACGCCCAGCGTGGCGAAAAACATCGCGTGCCGGTCGCGCGGGATCACCTGGGTCGAGATCGTCTCGGGCACGAGGCCCATTTTCTTCGCCACATGCGCTTCGACGCGCGGATCGATATTGGCGAATGTGCCGACGGCGCCCGAGATCGCGCATGTCGCGATCTCGGCCCGCGCGGCCTTCAGGCGTGCGCGGTTACGGTCGAACTCGGCGTAATAGCCCGCGAGTTTGAGGCCGAAGGTCGTCGGCTCGGCGTGGATGCCGTGGCTGCGCCCGATCGTCGGCAGGTACTTGGTTTCGTGCGCGCGCTTTTTCAGCGCCGCGAGAACGCGGTCCAGGCCTTCGAGCAGCAGGTCCGACGCGCGCGCGAGCTGCACGGCCAGCGTCGTGTCGAGCACGTCCGAACTCGTCATGCCCTGGTGCACGAAGCGCGCGTCTGGCCCGACATATTCGGCGAGATTGGTCAGGAACGCGATCACGTCGTGCTTGGTCTCGCGCTCGATCTCGTCGATGCGCGCGATCTCCCACTTGCCCTTCTTCCAGATCGTCGCGGCGGCCTTTTTCGGGATCACGCCCAACGCGGCTTGCGCGTCGCACGCGTGGGCTTCGATTTCGAAC
>JADCGK010000056.1 GCA_020249045.1 Azospirillum sp.
AGCGACGATCTTGCCGGGCATGGGTGCCACCAACTTGCCGACCCCGCCGCCTTGCGCTTCGGCCGCCGCCAGACGATCGACCAGCGTCAACGGCGTCGCCGCCGCACCGCGGAAAACCACGAGGTCGAGCCCGCGGCGCACGATGTCGGCTTCGATCTTGCGGCCGTCCAGAACCGCGACCAGACGGCCGTCGGGCGACAGCGTGCCGGTCGCCGCGACGGTGCCGCCCGGCGTTTCGATATCGTAGCCGTCCTCCCGGTAGTGCACGCGCACCGTCGTCTCGCGCGCACCATCCTTGAACGCGATATCGTCATGCGCGTCGCCGTTCAGGCGCCAGCCTTGCGCGCGCGCCCATGGGCTGCGCGGTTCGGCGGCCAGTGCCGCATCGGCGCGGGCGCGCACGACGCCGAGGGCCGCGAGGGCGAGTGCTTCGTGCGACGCCGCTTCGCGCGCGGGCACCAGATCGGCAACGTGCCGGGCGATGAAGCCGGTATCGACGTCGCCTGCGGCGAAAGCCGGGTGGCGCGCGACGCGCGCCAGAAACGCCACGTTGTTGGCCGGCCCGACGACGCGCGTCGCTTCGAGGGCAGCCGCCAAGCGTTGCAGCGCCGTCGGCCGGTCGGGGCCGTGGACGATGAGCTTGGCGATCATCGGATCGTAGTGGATCGAAACCTCGTCGCCTTCGCGCACGCCGGTGTCGATGCGCGCGCCCGCCGGCGGGAATGCGAGACGGTGCAGCCGGCCCGTGGACGGCAGGAAATCGCGCGCCGGATCCTCGGCGTAGAGTCGCGCTTCGAACGCGTGGCCGGCGATGCGCAATTGGTCTTGGGTCAACGGCAGCTTCTCGCCGCGCGCCACGCGGATCTGCCATTCCACCAGATCGAGCCCGGTGATCGCCTCGGTGACCGGGTGCTCCACCTGCAATCGGGTATTCATCTCCATGAAATAGAAGGCGCCGTCGGCGTCGGCGATGAACTCGACCGTGCCCGCGCCGACATAGCCCACGGCCTTGGCCGCGCGCACGGCCGCTTCGCCCATCGCCTGTCGGCGTTCGGCCGACATCCCGGGCGCGGGGGCTTCCTCGATGACCTTCTGATGGCGGCGCTGCAGCGAACAATCCCGTTCGAACAGGTGGACGCCCCCGCCTTGCGAATCGCAGAAAACCTGAACCTCGATGTGGCGCGGGCGTTCGAGATACTTCTCGATCAGCACGCGCGCATCACCGAAGGCCGACTGCGCCTCGCGCCGCGCGCCGGCCAACTCGTCCGCGAAGGCGGCCGCCGCGCGTACCACGCGCATGCCCTTGCCGCCGCCACCGGCCGACGCTTTGATCAAGACCGGATAGCCGATCTTGGCGGCCTCGCGGGCCAGCAGATCCGCGTCCTGGTCGACGCCGTGATAACCCGGCACGACCGGCACACCCGAGGCCACCATCAACGCCTTCGCTTCGCTCTTGCCGCCCATCGCGCGGATCGCCGCAGGCGGCGGTCCGACGAAGACGATCCCGGCGTCGGCGCAAGCTTGGGCGAAATCGGCGTTCTCCGACAGGAAGCCGTACCCCGGATGGATGGCGCCGGCACCCGCGCGCTTGGCCGCCTCGAGGATGCGTTCGACGCGCAAATAGCTTTCCTTGGGCGGTGCCGCGCCGATGGGGTGGGCCTCGTCGCACACGGCCACGTGCAAGGCGCGCGCGTCGGCCTCGCTATGCACGGCGATGGTCCGCAAACCCATCGCGCGCGCGGTGCGCGCGACGCGCACCGCGATTTCGCCCCGGTTGGCGATCAGCAGACTATCGAACATCGGGATCGTCCTTGCGGCCCGCGCGCCGGGCCTGCAGATCGCGGTTGTAGCTCATGATTTCCGAGAAGCCGACGAGCAGCAAGGTCACGCCGAACACGACCTGGAGGGACGCGACGACGCGCACGATATTGCTGACCGGCAAGACATCGCCGTATCCCACCGTCGACAGAGTGACGATGGAGAAATACAGCGCCTCCGAAAAGCCGATCGCACGATCGTCGCCGAGGATCCTGAAATGCGATCCGCCCGCGTTGTCGTCGATCAGCTTGTAGATGGACGCGAAGATGACGACCAGCAACGAATAGAAGGTCAGGAACGCGTAGACCGGCAGAACAAGCCGCCCCAAGCGCTCGAAAAACTCCTCGAACAGCAGGCCGGCGTCGATCAGAAAAACCGCGACTTCGCGTGCGGTCGCGAAGACCACGACGGCGATGGCGCCCATTGCGGCGAGAAACGCCCAATCGGCGCCCGCACCCAATCCTGCCGGCAGCGCGAAAGTCGCGGCCCCGATCGCCGCGATGGGCACGAGCCACAGCGAGACGCGGCGGAATTCGGCACCGGAGCGGACGGTCTCCGCCCGCACGATACCCGTGATCGCATCGCGCCGGAGCCACGCGCCGGCCATGAAGCCCGCGAGCGGAAGCGCGAATCCGACATCCTGGACGAAATCGCCGGTCCCGCTGAAATTGGCTTCGCAGAAGAAAACGAAAATGGCGACGTAGACGGCAAGCGACGTCGCGAGCGCCAGCGAGAAGAACAGGGATCCGGGAAACAAAAGCGCGAAGAACGCGAATGCCCCGAGCGCCGAGCCGAACATCGTGACGGTGAAGTCCAGGCCCATATCGCGTTCGACCGCGAACCCGATCAGCAGCAGCAACGCCGCGGTGAACGCGATCCCGCTGCCGCGACGCGCGTCGGTCATCGGGCGGTCCAATCGGGCTTGCGCTTGGCGAGGAAAGCGGCGATGCCCTCGCGCCCCTCCGCCGACACGCGGATGCGCGCGATCCGGGCGGCGGTATCGGCGATCATGGCCGCATCGACCGGCCCGGCGGCGACGCGCGCGATCAGCGCTTTGCATTCGGCGGTGGCGGCCGGTCCGGCGGCCAGAAGCTTGCCGACGATCCCTTCGACGACGGCGTCGAGCGCCTCGGGGGCGGCGAGCGCGTGCGCAAGCCCCAGGCGATGGGCTTCGTGCGCGTCGAAAATCTCGGCCGTCAGGGAATAGCGCCGTGCGGCGCGTTCGCCCATCGCGCGGACGACGTAGGGGGAGATCACCGCCGGGATGAGGCCGAGTTTGACCTCCGACAGACAAAATGTGGCCGTATCGGCCGCCACGGCGATATCGCAGCAAGCGACCAAGCCGACGCCGCCGCCGAACGCGGGGCCCTGCACGCGGGCGATCGTCGGCTTCGGGCAGCCAGCGAGCACGCGCATCAATTCGGCCAGCGCTTCGGCGTCGCGCCGGTTCTCGGCCTCGGTATAGGCCGCCATGCGCTTCATCCAGTTGAGATCGGCGCCCGCGGAGAAGCTTTTCCCTTCGGCCGCGAGCACGAGCGTGCGTACCGCGCTCATGCCGCCCAGTCTCCCGATTTCGGCGGTCAATGCGGCGATCAGCGCATCGTCGAAAGCGTTGTGCAGTTCGGCGCGCGCCAGCGTCAGCGTGGCCACGCCGCGCGCGTCGATCGCCGTGTGGAAGCCCTCGGCCATCGCGTCACATCCGGAACACGCCGAACTTCGTCGGCTCGATGGGTGCGTTGGCGGCGGCCGACAGCCCGAGGCCGAGCACGGTCCGCGTCTGCGCGGGGTCGATCACGCCGTCGTCCCACAGCCGCGCGGACGCGTAATAGGGGTGCCCCTGATGTTCGTATTGCGCGCGGATCGGCGCTTTGAAGCCTTCCTCCTCCGCCGCCGACCAAGCCTTGCCGGCGGCCTCCAAATTGTCGCGCCTGACGGTCGCAAGCACGGAGGCCGCCTGTTCGCCGCCCATCACCGAAATGCGTGCGTTCGGCCACATCCACAAGAAGCGCGGACCGAATGCGCGGCCGCACATGCCGTAGTTTCCCGCACCGAACGAGCCGCCGACGATGACGGTGAATTTCGGCACTTTCGCGCACGAGACGGCGGTGACCAGCTTGGCCCCGTCGCGCGCGATGCCCCCGCTTTCGTATTTCCGCCCGACCATGAAGCCGGAGATGTTCTGCAGGAACACGAGCGGAATGCCGCGCTGGCAGCACAATTCGACGAAATGCGCGCCTTTGAGCGAGCTTTCGGAGAACAGGATGCCGTTGTTGGCGACGATGCCGACCGGATAGCCCCAAATGCGCGCGAAGCCGCACACCAGCGTCGTCCCGTAAAGCGCCTTGAACTCGTCGAACGCCGAACCATCGACGATCCGCGCCACGATCTCGCGCACGTCGTAGGGTTTGCGCAAATCCGTCGGCACGGCGCCGTAGATCTCCTCGGCCGGATAAAGCGGTTCGACCGGATCGGCGACCGGCCCCCAGCTCGGCCGCGCGGGGCCAAGATTTCCCACGATGCGCCGCGCGATGCCCAGCGCGTGCGCGTCGTTCTGCGCGGCGTGATCGACCACGCCCGAAATGCGCGCATGGACGTCGGCGCCGCCAAGATCCTCGGCGCTCACCACTTCACCCGTCGCGGCCTTGACGAGCGGCGGGCCGCCCAAGAAAATCGTTCCTTGATTGCGGACGATGACGCTTTCGTCCGACATCGCGGGCACATAGGCGCCGCCGGCCGTGCAACTGCCCATCACGACCGCGATTTGCGGAACGCCTGCGGCCGACAGAGTCGCCTGATTGTAGAAAATCCGGCCGAAATGCTCCCGGTCCGGAAACACGTCGTCCTGGTTGGGCAGATTGGCGCCGCCGCTGTCGACCAGATAGACGCATGGCAGCCGATTCTCGCGCGCGATCTCCTGCGCGCGCAGATGCTTTTTGACCGTCATCGGGTAGTAGGTCCCGCCTTTGACGGTCGCGTCGTTGCACACGATCACGCATTCGCGGCCCGCGATGCGCCCGATGCCCGTCAGGATTCCCGCAGCCGGAACGTCGCCGCCATACATGTCCCACGCCGCGAGCTGCGAAAGCTCCAGAAACGGCGTGCCGGGGTCCAGCAGCGTCCGGATGCGCTCGCGCGGCAGCAACTTGCCGCGTTTGACGTGCTTGTCGCGCGCGGCCGCCCCGCCGCCGTCGCGTACCTTGTCGGCCGTCGCGCGCAGATCGGCCACCAACGCGCGCATCGCCGCGTCGTTGGCGGCGAAGCTCTCCGATTTGGGATCGACCGCGGTCTTCAGGACGGTCATCGCCTCACCATCCGCCGGTCACAAGCCATTCCTCGACCTGCGCCAACCGATCGGCCCCCCAGAAAGGCTCGCCGTCCACATAGATGAAGGGCGAACCGAAGACGCCGCGATTGACGGCCGCTTCGACTTCGGCGCGCAAGCGCTCCTTGCCTTCCGGGCTCGTGATGCCGGCCTTCAGCGCTTCGCGGTCGACGCCCATGCCTTGGGCCAGATCGCAGACGAAGTCGAGCGACGTCACGTCGCGCCCGTCGGTGAAGGCTTGCCGGAATACCGCCTTGGCGAAGCGTTTGGCGAGGCTGGGATCGCGCACGTCGAGCCAATAGAACGCCCGGCTTGGGCTGACCGCGGCGAACGGGAAAACCGCGGGCATCCTGAATTTGAGGTTCAGCAGCCGCGCGAAGCGCGCGACGTCGTGCTTCGTGTATTCGCCCTTGATCGGGATTTCGAGCAGCGGGCGCTGGCCCGTCTCCTTCATCGCCGCCCCCAGCAGCATCGGCCGCCACTTGACCGTGCGGCCGTAGTGGCTGGCCAGGTCGTCGATGCGCGTGGCGGCGAGATAGGCGTAGGGACTGGAGAAGTCGAAATAGAACTCGATGGGATTGGCCATCGCTCACCCTTCCGCGTGGATGGCCCGGGAGATCACCAGGCGCTGGATGTCGGACGTTCCTTCGTAGATCTGGCAGACGCGCACGTCGCGCGAGATGCGCTCGACCGGGAAATCGGCGAGATAGCCGTAGCCGCCATGGGTTTGGATCGCGGCCGAGCACACGCGCTCGGCCATCTCCGAGGCGAAGAGTTTGGCCATCGCCGCCTCCTTGAGGCACGGCAGCCCCGCGTCGCGCAACCGCGCCGCGCTGAGCACCAGCAGGCGCGCCGCCTCGATCTCCGTCGCCATGTCGGCCAAGCGGAAGGCGACCGCCTGATGCTCGAAGATCGGCTTGCCGAAGCTTTCGCGCTGCTTGGCGTAGGCGAGCGCGGCTTCGTACGCGGATCGCGCCATGCCCACGGCCTGCGAGGCGATGCCGATGCGCCCGCCCTCCAGGTTCGACAGCGCGATTTTGTAGCCCTCGCCCTCCTTGCCCAACATCAGATCGGGCGTGAGGCGCACATCCTCCAACGCGATCTGCGCGGTGTCCGAGCATTTCTGCCCGAGCTTTTCCTCCAGCCGCGCGACCTTCCATCCTTTGGTGTCGGTCGGAATCACGAAGGCGCTGATGCCCTTCTTGCCGGCTTCCGGATCGGTCACGGCGAAGACGATGGCGACGTCCGCCGTGGCGCCCGAGGTGATGAATTGCTTGGCGCCGGAGATGACCCAGTGGTTCCCGTCGCGCCGCGCGCGGGTCTTGATCGCCGAGGCGTCCGACCCGGCGCCCGGTTCGGTCAGGCAGAAGGCGCCCAGCATGTCCCCGCGCGCCAGCGGCTTGAGGAACGTCTCCTTCTGCCATTGCGTGCCGAACTTGAGGATCGGCATGCAGCCGACCGAGTTGTGCACGCTCATGACCGTGGAGACCGCGCCGTCGCCGGCGGCGATCTCCTCGAGTGCCGCGGCGTAGGCGACGTTGTCGGCCCCCGCCCCGTCCCATTCCTCGGGCACGAGCATGCCCATAAAGCCGAGCGCGCCGAGTTCGCGGACGATCGACTTCGGGAACAGCTTTTCCTTCTCGCGCGCGGCCGCCGTGGGCCAAAGCTTCTCCTGCGCGAATTGGCGCGCGGTGTCGCGGATCAGGCTCTGGGTTTCGTCGAGCATCGGGGGCCTCGCCTTACCAGGGAAGTTCCTTGCCGTCGTAATCGAAGAATTTGCCGTTGTCCTCGGGGCGGAGCCCGTCGATGAGCTTTGCGATCGCGGCGGTCGAGTCCGCGACCGTCAGCGTCGCCGAGGGCCCGCCCATGTCGGTTTGCACCCATCCGGGGTGGTAGACGACCGATACGATCCCGCGCGCGGCGAGATCCACCGACCATCCCTTGGCGATCAGATTCACGGCGGCCTTGGACGACCGATAGATCGGCGCGCCGCCCGCGTGCAGCGCGATCGATCCCATCCGCGAGGACGTGGTGACGATCGTTTTGCGCGTCGAACGGGCGACGGGTTCGATCAAGGCTTCGACCAGCCGCATCGGCCCGAAGACGTTGACCTTCAAGACCTGCTCCCAGGCGGCGTAGTCGGTGGCGCCCAGCTTCCAGTCGCGGGGGCCGTAGATGCCCGCGTTGCACAGCAGAACGTCGATGCTCTCCTTGGCGAGCGAAGCGCCCAGGCGCGCCACGGAGCCCGCATCGGCGACGTCGCAAAGATGCACCTCGCCGCCGGCTTTGGAGATGGCCGCCCCCGCCCCGATGTCGCGCGCGGTCCCCAGCACCCGCCAGCCGCGTTCGGCGAACCGTCCGACCAAAGCAAGACCGATTCCGCGCGAAGCGCCCGCAATCAGGATGGTGGGTTTGGCGCTCATGGGCTTCTCTTTTTCGCGGTGACTTCGATTTCGATCTTCATGTCGGCATTCAGCAGTTGGCTGACGACCGTCGTGTTCGCCGGGCGGATATCCGCGAAGTGCTTGCCGACGATGGGCGCCACTTTGTCGAAATCACCCGCATGGGTCAGGTGGATCTGCACGCGCACCGTATCCTCGAGCGCGAAACCCGCTTCGGCCAGGGCTTTGCGGATATTGGCGAAGCACTGCTCGGTCTGCTCGGCGACGTCGGGGGAAATCGCCATCTTGGAATAGTCGTAGCCGGTGGTGCCGGACACGAAGCAGAACTCCCCGTCGACGACCGCGCGGCTGTAGCCCGCGAGCTTTTCGAAGGTCGATCCCGAGGAGATCAGACGCCGCGCCATATTCCGCTCCCTTTTCCGGCAGTTTAGCAGGGCTTCACGCCGTTTCGGCGAACAACTCGCGGCCGATCAGCCAGCGCCGGATTTCCGACGTGCCCGCCCCGATTTCGTAGAGCTTGGCGTCGCGCAACAGCCGGCCCGTGGGATAGTCGTTGATATAGCCGTTGCCGCCGAGCAATTGGATCGCGTCGAGCGCGACCTGGGTCGCTTTTTCGGCCGCGTAAAGGATCGCCCCGGCCGCGTCCTTGCGCGTGGTCCGGCCGGAATCGCACGCCTTGGCGACGGCGTAGACATAGGCCTTGCAGGCGTTGGTGGTCGTGTACATGTCGGCGAGCTTGCCCTGGACGAGCTGGAATTCGCCGATCGACTGGCCGAATTGCTTGCGTTCGTGGACGTAGGGCAGGACCACGTCCAACGCGGCCTGCATGATGCCGCACGGGCCCGCCGCCAGCACGGCGCGTTCGTAGTCGAGGCCGCTCATCAGCACGTTGACGCCTTTGCCCACCGCGCCGAGCACGTTCTCCGCCGGAACCTCGCAATCCTGGAAGACGAGTTCGCAGGTGTTCGAGCCGCGCATGCCGAGCTTGTCGAGCTTCTGCGCCGTCGAGAACCCCTTGAAGCCCTTCTCGATGAGAAAGGCGGTGATGCCGCGCGAGCCCGCTTCGGGGTCCGTCTTGGCGTAGACGACCAGCACGTTCGCGTCGGGACCGTTCGTGATCCACATCTTGTTGCCGTTCAACACGAAGCGGTCGCCCTTCTTCTCGGCGCGCAGCTTCATGCCCACCACATCCGACCCGGCGCCGGGTTCGGACATGGCCAGCGCCCCGACATGCTCGCCGGCGATCAGCTTCGGCAGATATCGCCGGCGCTGGTCCTCGTTGCCGTTGCGTCGGATCTGGTTGACGCAGAGATTGGAATGCGCGCCGTAGGACAGTCCGACCGAGGCCGAAGCGCGGCTGATCTCCTCGACCGCCACGCAATGGGCGAGATATCCCTGCGCCGAGCCGCCATAGGTCTCCTCGACCGTTATGCCGAGCAGGCCCATGTCGCCGAACTTGCGCCACAGATCCATGGGGAAGTCGTTCGACTTGTCGATCTCCGCCGCGCGCGGAGCGATTTCGTCGGCGCAGAAGCGCGCGATCTGCTCGCGCAGCATGTCGATATCCTCGCCGAGGCCGAAATCGAAGGGCGGCAGGGAATTGCGGGTCATGGGCCGTTTCTCCTAAACCTGCGGGCCGTCGGATTTGCCGGCCATCGTCATCAACGTTTGGGTCATCAGGGCGCACAGCTTCTCGCGGGTTCCCTTGATCGAGAAGACGTCCACTTGGCAGACGACCAGCGTGCGGCCGGGTTTCACGACCCGGCCTTTGGCCAAGATCGTGTCCCCGTCGGCGGGACTGAGCAAGTTCATCTTGTATTCGACCGTCAGCACGCTGGCGCCGGGCGGCATCGCCGAATAACCGGCATAGCCGCCGGCCGAGTCCGCCAGCATGCCCACGACGCCGCCATGCACGTAGCCGTGCTGCTGCTGGATCGCGGGCGTGCGCGCCACTTCGATGTCGACCGCGCCCGGAGCGACGTGCACCAACCGCGCGCCGATCGTCGCCATGGCCCCCTGGCGGGCGAAGGAATCGCGGACTTTGGCCTCCCAATCGGGATCGCTGGGCTCGAGGGGCATGGAAAGCCTTCCCACCGGTTTTTCCATACGCTACCGTATGGTATGGCCGTCGCCAAGTCAACCAAGCACCCCCGGGGCAAGCCGCGACTGGACCCGCGGGCGTGGATCGACGCGGGCCTCGACGTGCTGGCGCGCGAAGGGGCGGCGGGCGTGCGCGTCGAACCGCTGGCCAAGCGCCTGGGCGTGACCAAAGGAAGTTTCTATTGGCATTTCGCGGACCGGGACGCGCTGCTTGCGGCCTGCCTTGCCGCCTGGGCCGAAGGCCGGATCGTGGCGATCCGGACCCAGACGGACGCCACGCCCGCGCGCATCGCGCTGCCCGCCCTCGTCGACCTCTACATGCGCGCGCCGAACCCCAAGGGCCTGGCGGTGGAACTCGCGATCCGCGCGATGGCGCGCGGCCATTCGGGCGCGGCGCGGGCGGTCGAGGCGGTGGACGGCGAACGCCTGGCGCGCGTGGCGGCTTTGTTCGAGGAACTGGGCCACGCGGACGCGCGGGCGCGCGCGCTTTTGTTCTACGCGTTCCTGTTCGGCCAAAGCCTCCTGGGCGGCAAAAATCTGACCGAGGCGCGGCGCGCGGCCGCAACGCTCGTCACCGGCTAGGCTTTTTCGTGCCGAGATAAAGCCCGGGCAGCAGCATCGCGGCCCCGACCAAGTGATATGTGGCGAGGCCCTCGCCCAGCAGCAGCCAAGCG
>JADCGK010000057.1 GCA_020249045.1 Azospirillum sp.
ATCAGGCTTTGCCTTCGCGTTCGGCTTCGGCGCGTTCGAGGATCAGCTTCTCCATCTCCTCGACGTCGTGCAGGCGCTGGGGCCATTCGCCGTCGCGCAGGCACGTCGCGCAACGGATGACCTCGGCGATCCCCTGCAGCGCCATCAGGCAGCCGACGAACGGGATCAGGAACTTGAACGGCCAGATCACCGGCCCTTGCGGGGAGAAGGCGGAGCGTTCGTTCTGGAAATAGCTTTGCGCGAAGAAATCCCAGCCCTTCCAGATCATCGCGATCATCGCGGGGTAGAAGAACAGGAGCCACAGCGCGAGATCGAGCCCCGCCTGCTGGCGCGGGCTGAAATTCCGGTAGAGGAAGTCGCCGCGCACATGGCCGTTGCGCGCCATCGCGTAGGCGCCGGCCATCATGAACAAGGTGCCGTAGAGGATGTAGGAGACGTCGAACGCCCATGTCGTGGGTGCGCGAAAAACGTAGCGCGAAAAAACTTCGTAGGTGATCGCGAAGGTCAGGATCACGATCGACCACGCGAAGGCCTTGCCGAAGAAGTTGCTGATCTTGTCGATCGTCAGAAGGAATGACTGCACGATCCGCGCTCCGTCTCGTAAAGACATCCCCGCCCCGGGGTTCGCCCGGGGCGGGGAGTTGGTTCGTCGCCCTGCCGGTTCAGCCGCGGCGGGCGAAGAAGTGGTTGTAGGCCAGCGAGTCCGAGGCTTCGTAGTTCAGGAAGAAGCCGGTGACGCGCTGGGTCCAGGCGCGCTGGCTGTCGACGACCTTCTTGAAATAGGCGTCGGCCGACAATTCCTGGATCACCGTGTCCCACGCCTTGAGCTGCGCTTCGAGGATCGGACGCGGCGTCGAGGTGACGCGCACGCCGGCCTGACGGATCGCCTGAAGGTCGCGCGGATAGCGGTCGTGCGCCTTCCAGATCATGTCCGAAGACGCCGCCTCGGCAGCGTATTTCAGGATGTTCTTGATCTCCGCCGGCAAGCCGTCGAACTTCGCCTTGTTGAAGAGCACCTCGAAGCACTCGACCTTCTGATGGAAGCTCTGCAGCATGTAGTTCTTGGCCACGTCCGGGAAGCCGAGCACGCGGTCCGAGGACGGGTTGTTGAACTCAGCCGCGTCGAGCAGCCCGCGTTCGAGCGCCGGCACGATTTCGCCGCCGGCGACGATCGTGACCGCGGCGCCCATCGCGCGATAGAGATCCGCCGCCAGACCCACCGTCCGGTACTTGAGACCGCGCAGTTGTTCGGGCGTGGTGATCGCGTTCTTGAACCAGCCGAAGGGCTGGGTCGGCATCGGGCCGGTCAGGTAGGCCACGACGTTGACCTTGGTCACGTCGTTGAGCAGTTCGTTGTAGAGCCGCTCGCCGCCGCCGTAATAGTACCAAGCCAGCAGCGAGTTGGCGTCGCCGAACCACGGCGGGGCCGTACCGAACAGCGAATACGCCTTGTTCTTGCCGTACCAATAAGCGGCCACGCCGTGCCCGCCGTCGAGCGAGCCCGAGTGGACGGCGTCCTGCATCTGGAAGGCGCCGACGACCGCGCCGGCCGCCAGCAGTTCCAGGCGGAACCGGGTGCCGGTCATTTCGTTGACGCGCTTGACGTAATCGCCGGCCATCTCGTGGAAGATGTCGCGCTGCGGCCAGGTCGATTGGAAGCGGAAGACCGTGGTTTGCGCGCGGCTGACTTGCGGGGACGCAAGCGTCCCGGCCGTGACGGCGGCGCCGCCCAGGGCGATCTTCCCCAGGAATCCGCGCCGCGAAGCGGACGCTTTCTTGGTCGTCATGAAGGGCTCTCCTCTGCGGAGGCCCGTTTGAGGTTCGAGGGCCCGGGCGCCGACCTCCATCGCGACCGGACCTCGACCCCAGCGCCGGTATTCCGGTCGTCCGGGATCGAAGGAGGTGGCGACTGTGCCCGATAGGGCCGGGCGGGCGCAAGCCCTCAGGAACCTGCGCCGGGGGCGCCCAAAAACGCGTCGACGCGCAAGCCCACGGGCAAAACGACCCCCGAATCGAGTTCGATCAGAGTTTCGAGCACCTTCGTGTCGTTGCGCTCGGTCGGATCGTCGGTCCGAAGGGTTTTGCGGCCCAAGCGCTGGCCCACGCGCACCACCGTGCCTTCGAAGCGCCGGCCCGGCCACGCGTCTGCCGTCACGTATGCGCGCATACCCAGCGCCACCTTGCCGACGTCGGTTTCGTCCACGTCCACGCGCACGCGCAAGCGCGACAGATCCCCGACCTTGACGATCGGCGTGGGCGGCTGGTCGGAAACGCCCTCGCCCGTCCGCTTGAAGCGATGCAGCACGGTGCCGTCGATCGGACTGCGCACGCGGGTCTTCTCCAGGAACGCTTCGGCCTCGGCGAGCTGGCCCTTGGCGAGCGCGAGTTGGGCGCGGGCGGCGTCGATATCCTCCGACCGGGCACGGGCGTCGATCAGGGCGGCGCGCTCCTGGCGTGCGCGCAGCCGCGCTTCGGCCGCGGCCACTTCGTTGCGCGCGCGATCGAGCGCTTCGCTCGACACATGGCCTTGGCGGGCGAGCGGTTCGCGCCGGGCAAGATCGGCGCGCGCCTGTTCGAGCTGCGCCGCCGCCTCGCGGACTTGGGCCACGGCCTCGCGCCGCTCCTGCCCGCGCGCGCCGTTGAGCGTACGTTCGAGCTCCGCCTCGCGCAAGGCGACGCCAGCGCGCGCTTGGACGACGCGCGCGCGATATTCGTCGTCGATCAGGCGCGCCACGATCTGGCCTTCGCGCACCGTATCGCCCTCGTCGACCAGGACCTCGGCGAGCTTGCCGCGCAACTCGGCCGTCACGTCGCGTTCCTCGGTCGCGGGCTCGACGCGGCCCGGCGCCACGACGGGCGCGCGCGGCGGCACGCCGGCGCCCGGCACGGGACCTTGCGCCTCGCCCTGGGGGATCGCGAGCAGACCAGCACCCGCGAGCAGGGCGAGAACGACGGCGGCGATGGCGATCTTGCGGTTCATTTCAGGCCTCGACGGTTGCGCGCGCCTCCACGCGGCCGATGCGTCCGTCCTCGATATGGACGATGCGGTCGGCCGCGTCGACGATGCGCGGATCGTGGGTGACGACGACGACGGCGCGGTTCTGCGCCTTGGCGAGATCGTGGAGCAACGCGACCACGCGCTTGCCGGATTCGGAATCGAGGGCCGCGGTCGGCTCGTCGGCGAAGACGACGTCCGGCGCCCCCGCCAAGGCGCGCGCGATGGCCACGCGCTGCTTCTGCCCGCCGGAGAGTTGGGCCGGGTAATGATCCGCCCGGTCGCCGAGCCCCACGCGCGCCAGAGCGGCGCTGGCGCGCTCGATCCGGTCGGCGGCGGCCGTGCCGCGCAGATCGAGCGCGAGTTCGACGTTCTGCCGCGCGGTCAGCGTGGGAAACAGGTTGTAGCTCTGGAAAACGAAGCCGAAATGCGCGAGCCGCAAGGCTCCGCGCTTGTCCTGCGACAGGCCCGCGATCGAAGCGCCCATCAGGCGCACCTCGCCCGCCGTGGGGGCGAGCAGCGCGCCCGCGATCTGCAACAGCGTGGTCTTGCCCGAGCCCGAGGGCCCCATCAGCATCAGGATTTCCCCGCGGCGGATGTCGAGGGACACGTCGCTGAGCGCCGTCACAGCGGCCTCGCCCGACCCGTAGGTCATTCCGACGCCGCGCATTTCCACCAATGCGCTCATTTGAACACGCTGACCGGATCGATCTTCATCACGCGGCGGATCGAGATCATCGCCGCCGAAACGCACATGATGAAGGTGGCGCTGCCCAACAATGCGGCGAGCTGCCAGGGCATCAGGATCACGGCCGAACCGCTTTTCGAGCCCTGCACGAGGAAAAGCGCGATCGAAATGCCGAGCCCGAACCCGCAAACCGCCGCGATCGCCGCCTGACGCAGGATGATCCCGTAAAGATAGCTGGCGGGCGCGCCCATCGCGCGCATCGTCGCGTATTCGGGCAGACGGTCCATCGTGGTCGCGTAAAGGGTTTGCGCGGTCACGACGATCCCGACGATCAGACCGAGCGCCGCAGCGATGATCAGCGAGAACCCCGCCCCCGTCGTGATCAGCCAATACAGATACGAGCGCTTCGCGAACTCGTCGCGCGTGTAGGCGTCGACTTCGGGAATCTTGGCGCGGATGGCGTCGCGCACCGTGGCCGGTTCATGACCGGGAGCGACGCGCACGAGGACGTAGTTCTGCCGCTCCTCGCCCAAATTCGACAGATGGCGCGCTGTTTTGATGTCGGTGAAGACGTGGGGACTTTGGGTGAAGGTGCGGATGCCCTCGGTGAAGCCGACGATGCGCACGCGCTTTTCGTTGATCTCCAACACCTGGCCCAGATGGGTGACGCCGAGTTTGGGCATGTAGAAGCGGTCGATGATCGCCGAATCCGGGATCGCCAGATCCTCGACGCGACCCTCGACCACATCCCACGGCCGGCCGATGCCGCTGGCAAGGTCGAAGCCCACGACGACCACACTTTCGGCGCCGCCATCCGGGCGTTTGAGCAGCGAGAAGTTATGGATGTAGGGCTGCGCTTCGGCCACGCCGTCGATCGACATGACCTGGAAGCGCCGCCGCTCGGGCATGGCCGTCGGCAGATCCACCGAACGAACGCCGCGCCCGACGACCCAGATATCCGCCTCGGTACGGTCGACGATCTTCGAGATCGTCACGACGAAGCCGAGCAGCAGCCCGGATTGGATCGCCATGAGCGTGACCGAGAAGACGATCCCCACCAGCGTCACGACGAAACGCACCTTGTCGTGCGCCAGATTGCGCCACGCGAGGATCGCGCGCAGGCCGAGCCGGAGCGGGCGCGGCCGGGCGGGCGTCGGTTGGGACGCGTTTCGGACAGCTGGCTGGACGGCTGGGGTCACGGGGTGGTATCTCTCATCTGAACGGCGTTCACTTAACGCTGTTAACTGAACGTTGTCAAGCATGCCGCGAAAAGCCGCCAAACCGCGATTGAAAGCCGCCGAGCGCCGTGAGGCTATCCTCTTGGCTGCCAAGGATATTTTCTTGGTCGAGGGCTACGAGCGGACAACCATGCGGCGGATCGCGGCCAGTCTCGGCATCACGCCGACGACTCTTTATCTGCACTTCCCCGATAAAGCGGCGCTGATGCAGGCGATTTGCGACGAGGCGTTCGCCGAACTCGGCACCGCGATGACGCGCGCGACCGTCGAAGCACGCACGCCACTCGATGCGTTCCGCGCGGTGTTCGACGCATATGTGGCCTTCGGCCTCGCGCATCCGCGCGAATACAGGCTCGTCTTCATGACCGAACCGCCGCCGGAGGCGTCCGCGCACCGGCCGGGAATCGGTCGCCGCCATGACCCCGAGGATCGCGGCGCGCGAGCGTTCGCGGGATTCCAAGCGCTGGTGCGCCGCCTGATCGAAACCGGCGTCTTCCACGCTGGCGATGCGACGACGATGGCCGAGGCGGCGTGGGCGGCCGTGCACGGCTTGGTCGCGCTGCTGATCGGCATGCCCGACTATCCGCCCGCCGAACGCGCCGCACTTGCCGATACGGTCGCGCGGATGGTCGCCGAGGGACTCGTCAAACGGTGAGCGCGCGCGCCGAGGCCTACGCGCAAGACGGCGTGGTTTGCGCGCGCGGGCTGCTTGACGCGGGGTGGGTCACGCGTTTGCGCGCCGCCGTCGATCGCGCCATGGCCGCCCCCTCGAACGACGCGATGGAGTTCAACGCCGAAGGCGAAGCCGGCCGCTTCTTCGGCGACATGTTCATGCACCGGCGCGACGCTGATTTTCGCGCGGCATTTTTCGACAGCCCTTGCGCGGCGCTGGCCGGCGAGGCGATGGATGCGGCGGAAGTGCGGCTGCTCTACGATCAGATCTTCGCCAAAATGCCGGGTACGCCCCGGCGCACGCCCTGGCACCAGGACGGTCCCTATTGGCCGCTTTCGGGCGACCGGCTGTGCACGGTCTACGTGGCACTCGATCCCATCGACGCAACCAGCGGCGCCGTCGCCTACGCGCGCGGCAGCCACCGCGCCGAAGCGTTCCGCCCCGCCCCCTTCCGCGCCGGCGCCGACGCGGCCGCGCGCTACGCGCAGTCGGCGTTGCCCGAACTCGCCGCCCCAGACCCCGAAAGCCTGATCGCGTTCGATCTGGCCCCTGGCGATGCGGTCGTGTTCCACGCCAATCTCGTGCACGGCGCCGGCGGCAACAAGAGCAACCGGCCCCGGCGCACGCTCGCGCTGCGGTTCGCGGGCGAGGACGTGCGCTGGCGCACGGGCGTCAGCACGTTCCGCCGGTTGCGCAAGGCGAACCTCGCCGATGGCGCACCGCTGTCGGCGCGCGATGACTTGTTTCCGGTTCTGTGGCGCCGCTAGACGCGGACGACCTTGCCCGGGTTCATGATGTTGTCGGGGTCGAGCGCCTTTTTGACCATGCGCATCAGCGCGACGGCCTCGCCGTGTTCGGCGGTGAGGAAGTCGATCTTCCCGTAGCCGATCCCGTGTTCGCCCGTGCACGTGCCGTCCATCGCCAGCGCGCGCGCGACGAGCCGGTCGTTGAGTCGGTTGGCCTCGGCGACCTCCTTGGGGTCGTTCATATCGAGCACGAAGCAAAGATGGAAATTTCCGTCGCCGACATGCCCGACGATGGGAGCCGGAATGAACGAGGTTTCGAGGTCGGCCTGGGTTTCCACGATGCAATCGGCGAGGCGCGAAATCGGCACGCAGACATCCGTCGCCCAAATCGAACAGCCGGGCCGCAAGCCCTTGCACGCGTAGGCCGCGTCGTGGCGCGCCTGCCAGATCTTCTTGCGTTCGGCCGGATCGGTCGCCCAGCGGAAATCGGCGCCGCCGTGCTCGGCCGCCACGGCCTGCACGAATTCGGCCTGCTCCTTGACCGCGGCTTCGGTGCCGTGGAATTCGAGCCACAACGTGGGTGCGGCCTCGACGTTGAGCTTCGAATACTTGGCGATCGCCTCCATCTGCAATTTGTCGGCGAGTTCGATGCGCGCGATGGGAATCCCGGCCTGGATGGTCGCGATGCAGGTGTCGACCGCCGCCTTGACCGAGGGAAACGCGCACATCGCCGAGCTCGTCGCTTCGGGAATGCCGTAGACCTTGAGCGTGACTTCCGTGATGACGCCGAGCGTGCCTTCCGAGCCGACGAACAGCCGCGTGAGGTCGTAGCCGGCCGAGGATTTGCGCGCCCGGCGCGCCGTTTTGACGATCCGTCCGTCGGCGGTGACGACCTCGAGCGCCAGCACGTTCTCGCGCATCGTGCCGTAGCGCACGGCGTTGGTGCCCGAGGCGCGCGTGGCGGTCATGCCGCCGATCGAGGCGTCGGCGCCAGGATCGATGGGGAAGAACAGGCCGGTATCGCGCAGATACTCGTTGAGCTGTTTGCGCGTGACGCCGGGCTGCACGCGCACGTCCAGGTCGGCGGTGTTGACCGCCAGGACCTTGTTCATCCGCGACACGTCGATGCAAACGCCGCCATGCAGAGCGGCCGTGTGGCCTTCGAGCGCGGTTCCCGCGCCGAACGGCACCACCGGGATGCGGTGCGCGGCGCAGACGCGGACGATCCTGGCGACTTCGTCGGTCGATTCGACGAACGCCACCGCGTCCGGCGGGGCGGGCGCGTGATAGGCCTCGCCCTTGCCGTGCTGGTCGCGCACGGCCTGGGCGACGGACAGCCGCTCGCCCAAAAACGCGCGGATCTCGGCGATCGCAGCGTCGCGGGCGGCGGGTTCGGTCGCTCGGATTTCGGCGGCGCTGGCCATGGGGGGACGCTCCTGATGAGTGCGGACCGCTAGGATTATCCGGCGGCGTCTCGGGTGGCAAGGGCGGCCCGCGCGCGTTCGCCCGCGCGCACGCGTTCGCGCCAGATCGTGTAAAGCCCGGCACCCACCACGATCGCCGCCCCCCACCACACGTTCGCTTCCGGCCACTCGCGCCAGAACATCCAGCCGAAGATCGCCGCCCAGACGAGTTCGGTGTAGTGGAACGGCGCGACCGCGCCCACGGGCGCCAAGCGGAAGGCGCGGAAGGTGAAGCGCTGGCCCAGCAGCACCAGCACGGCCATCGCCAGGATCACCGGATACATGTGCGCGGGCGCATGGAAGGCGACGAAGGGCAGGCCCACGCAGCCCGCGATCAACATCGCCAAATTCTGCGAAACCATCATGGACAAATCGGTCTCGGTCGACGCGAGCCAGCGCACGCACGTCATCGCCAGCGCGTAGAAAACCGCCGCGGACAGCGCCAAGGCGGCGCCCAGGCCGAATTCCCCGTCGGCGATCCCCGGCCCCACGATCACCAAAACGCCCGCGAAGCCGACGGCGACGGCGCTCCACCGGTGCACGCCGACCTTCTCGCGCAGGATGGGCACCGACAGCGCCGTCATGAACAAAGGGGCCGCGAAGCCGATGGCGATGGCGGTGGCCAGCGGCAAAAGCCGCAGCGATTCGAAGAACGAGAACATCGCCCCCACCGCGAAAAGGCCGCGCAACGCGTGCCCCCAGGGGCGCCGGGTCTTCAGCGCGGCAAGGCCGCCCGCGCGGACGACGAAGGGCGCGAGCACGATCAGCACCATCGCCGAGCGGATCGCGATCAGCACCGGCGACGACATCTGGCCGACCGCGTATTTGGCGATCGTGTCCATCACCGACAGCAGAAAAACGCCGAACGCCATATAGGCGATGCCCAAAAGCGGGCGGTCGGAACGGCCGTCGGGCGCAGGAGATGCGGACATCGCAGAACACTCTATACTCGAACCCGGCGTCGCGAACCCGGCGGATTGCATGGAAGCAACATATCCCGCGAATTCCCCTCTGGCATTGGCCCTTCTGGCACTGGGCGGCCGGGCGCCGGACCGGGCCGACGATCTTGCCTTCGGGCCTGGCGACGATCCGGTCTATCCCACGCCCTTCCGCGTCGCGCGGGCCGCGTCGGCGACGTTGGGGGCGGTCGGTTTGGCCGTGGCCGATCTCTGGCGCTTGCGCGGCGGCGGTACGCAAGCCGTGCGCGTGGACCCACGCGCGGCGGCGGCCAGCCTCAAATCCTCCGCCTACGCCACGCTGAACGGCGAGAAGGCGAAAATCTGGGATCCGTTGACCGGCCATTACCGGACGCGCGATGGACGCCACATTTTCCTCCACACCAATCACGCGCATCATCGGGCGGCAGCGCTGCGCCTTGCGAACGCCAAAGGCGATACCCGCGCGGACCTGGAAGCGGCGGTGGCGGCGCTCGATGCGCTCGACTTCGAAACCGCCCTGGCCGCTTCGGATGGGATCGGGGCCGTCGCACGCACGCGCGCGGAGTGGGCCGCGACGCCCCACGGGGCATGCGTCGCAAGCTTGCCGCCGTTCCAGATCGACAGGATCGGCGACGCGCCGCCGCAACCCCTGCCCGAAGCGGCGCGACCGCTGGCGGGAATCCGCGTGCTCGACCTCACGCGCGTCCTGGCCGGACCGGCCGCCGGCCGCACGCTCGCCGAACACGGCGCCGATGTCCTGCATCTGACCGCGCCGCACGTGCCCTACCAGACCGAATTGCTCTACGACACCGGGCCGGGCAAACGTTGCGCGTGGCTCGATCTGACCGCACCCGAGGGACCGGCGGCGTTGCACGATCTCGTCGCGCGCGCGGACGTGTTCTTGCAAAGCTACCGGCCGGGCACACTGGCCGCGCGCGGCTTCGGCGCCGAGGCGCTCGCCCGCCGACGGCCCGGGATCGTCGTCACATCGCTGTCGGCCTACGGCCATACGGGGCCTTGGGCGATGCGTCGGGGCTTCGATTCGGTCGTGCAGAACGCGATGGGCTTGGCGAGGGCGAACCCCATGCCCGCGACACCGAAGAACATGCCCGTCCAAGCGCTCGACTATATCGGCGGCTACATGGCCGCGTTGGGAACGATGCTGGCGCTGGCCCGGCGCGCGCGCGAAGGCGGGTCGTGGCGCGTGCGGGTCTCGCTCGCGCAAGTCGCGCAATGGCTCGCGGGGCTTGGGACCGTGGAAGCGTACGACGTGCCCGCCGATCCGACGGCCGACGAACTCGCAGGCCTGATGACGCACAGCGATGGCCCGTTCGGGCGCGTCGCCCATTTCAAGCCGGTCGTCGCCCTGTCCGAAACGCCGGGCTTCTACGCCCGCCCGCCCGAACCCTTCGGCACATCGGCGCCGCGCTGGGATTGAGGGGCTTCGATCTTCTCCGCGCGCGGGGCGGTCGCCTCGGCCCGGCGCAAATTCTGACGGAAGCGTTCATAGGGGTTGAAGGGCGGCGTTTCGGACGGCAGCGGGCGCTTGCGGATCATGCGCCCTTGTTCGCACGGAACGGGCGTCAGGTTTCGGCCTTTCCGTAGCCGCCGCCGCCGGGCGTGTGGATGACGAACATATCCCCGGGTTTCACGTCCCAACGCGCGGTGGCGCCCTTCTCCTCCAGCGTGCCGTCGGCGCGCGCGACCCAGTTGCGCCCGAGGCTGCCGTTGCCTCCGCCGGCGACGCCGAAGGGTTCGACGATCCGCCGGTTGGCGAGAATCGCGCAGGTCATGTCCTCCAGGAACCGGATCTTGCGGATCGTGCCGTCGCCACCGCGCCACCGGCCTTTCCCGCCCGATCCGCGCCGGATTTCGAAGCTTTCGACGCGCACCGGAAAGCGCCATTCGAGGACCTCGGGATCCGTCAGCCGCGAATTGGTCATGTGCGTCTGCACGGCGTCGCAGCCGTCGAAGCCCGGACCCGCGCCCGATCCGCCGGCGATCGTCTCGTAATACTGATGCCGGTCGTTGCCGAAGGTGAAGTTGTTCATCGTGCCTTGCGCGCCCGCCATCACGCCCAGGGCGCCGTAGATCGCATCGGTGACCGCTTGGGAGGTTTCGACGTTCCCGGCGACGACGGCGGCGGGATAGCGCGGACGCAACATGCAGCCTTCGGGGATGATCACCTCCAGCGGCTTCAGCACGCCCGCATTCATCGGAATGTCGTCTTCTACCAGCGTGCGGAAGACGTACAGCACGGCCGCCATGCAAACCGACGCGGGCGCGTTGAAATTGTTCGGCCGCTGGGGCGACGTGCCGGTGAAGTCGAGCCGGCCCGCGCGCCGTTCCCTGTCGATCGAAACCTTGACCTTGATGACGGCGCCGTCGTCCATCGGATAGGCGAATTCGCCGTCCTTCAGCACGTCGAGCACGCGGCGGACCTGTTCTTCGGCGTTGTCCTG
>JADCGK010000058.1 GCA_020249045.1 Azospirillum sp.
CCGAAGACGGCGATGGTCTCGCCCGCATCGATCGCGCGGACCAGGCGGGCGACGGCTTTGTCCACGTCCTTGAACGCGAAGGGATCGGGCAGCGCCTCGCGCAAGCGCGGCGACAGGAACGCCGGTGCCGCATCGGCGTCGATCCCGCGCCCCGCCAGAATGCGGGCCACGATCTCCGACACGCCCAGACGCTGGGCGAGCGCCAACGCGACACGGTCCTCGGTCAGCCGGGGCCGCCAAAAGCGGCCCAGCGCGGAAGTCTCGACGCCGAGGACGGCGCCTGTCACGGCCCGGGCTTGACCGTGTAGTTGTGGGTCGCCTCGATCGTGCGCACGGTGCCGGTCTTCGAGCGCATCACGATCGAATGCGTCGACGCCCCGCCGTGGAACCGGCGCACGCCCTTGAGCATCGAACCGTCGGTCACGCCGGTCGCCGCGAACATCACGTCGCCCTTGGCGAGATCGGTCGTCGCGTATTTCCGGTTCAGATCGGCGATGCCCATGCGCTTGGCCCGGCCGCGCTCGTCGTCGTTGCGGAACAGCAAACGGCCCTGGATCTGGCCGCCGATGCAGCGCAACGCGGCCGCGGCCAGCACGCCTTCCGGCGCGCCGCCCGAACCCATGTAGATATCCACGCCCGAATCCGGACGCGACGTGGCGATCACGCCCGACACGTCGCCGTCGGAAATCAGCATGATCCGCGCGCCCGCCTCGCGCACCTTGGCGATGAGTTCGGCGTGCCGCGGCCGGTCGAGGATGCAGGCGACGATGTCGGCCACCTCGACGTCCTTCGCCTTGGCGACCGCCTTCAGGTTTTCGGCGGGTGAGGCGTCCAGATCGACGAGGTTCGCGGGCAGTCCGCCGCCGACGGCGATCTTGTCCATGTAGACGTCCGGCGCGTTGAGGAAGCCGCCGGCCTCGGCCATCGCGACGACCGCCAGCGCGTTGGGCGCGCCCTTGGCGGTGATCGTCGTGCCTTCGAGCGGGTCGAGCGCGATGTCGACCTTCTGGCCGCCCTGCCCGACCTTCTCGCCGATGAACAGCATCGGCGCTTCATCGCGCTCGCCCTCGCCGATCACGACCGTGCCGTCGATCGGCAGCGCGTTGAGCGCGCGGCGCATGTAGTCGACGGCCGCTTGGTCGGCGGCTTTCTCGTCGCCGCGGCCCATCAGGCGCGAAGCGGCCAACGCCGCCGCCTCGGTCACGCGCACGACTTCCATGGCGAGGTTGCGGTCCAGATGTTCGCTGCCGGGCATTGCGATTCCCTTCTTTTTGCTTGGCGTCACAGGCGTTCGATCCGGACGACGTGCGGATCCTCCAGCACGGCGCCGAGTTTGGAGATGCGGTCGAGGGCGCGGCGCATCGCCGCCTCCTCAGTCTCGTGGGTCACCAGCACGACGGGCACACGTTCGTCCGGCGCGCGCCCGCGCTGGAGCATCGAGGCGAGGCTGACGCTTTCGTCGCGCAAGGCGGCGGTCACGTCGGCGATGACGCCGGGCCGGTCGACCACGTCGAGACGGATGTAATAGGACCCCTTGCGCGCGGCGATCGGCAGACGCGTCGGAGCCGCGAGTTCGGCGGCCGGCAGCTGGAAGGTCATCGGTCGGCGGCCGTGCGCGATGTCGACGAGATCGGCCACGACGGCCGAGGCGGTGGGACCAGCGCCGGCACCGCGCCCCTCGCACACCAATCGGCCGACGAAATCGCCTTCGGCGACGACCGCGTTGTAGACGTCCTCGACATGCGCGATGGGCGTTTCGAGGGGGACGAGGCACGGATGCACGCGCTGCATCAGGCCCGCCTCGGTCAACTCGGCGATGCCCAACAGCTTGATCCGATAGCCGAGTTCGCGCGCGAACTGGATGTCTTCGGCGCCGATGCGCCGGATGCCCTCGACGTGCACGCCCGCGAAATCGATCCGCGTGCCGAAGGCCACGCCCGCCAGGATCGCGAGCTTGTGCGCGGCATCGACGCCGTCGACGTCGAAGCTGGGATCGGCTTCGGCATAGCCGAGCTTCTGCGCGTCGGCGAGCACGTCAGCGAACGCCTCGCCCGATTTGCGCATCCGCGTGAGGATGTAGTTGCAGGTGCCGTTGAGGATGCCGTAGATGCGCCCGATCCGGTTCGCGGCCAATCCTTCGCGGATCGCCTTGATGATGGGAATGCCGCCGGCGACGGCCGCTTCGTAGGCGATGGTCAGGCCCTTCGCTTCCGCCTTCAGCGCGAGTTGCGTGCCCAGATGGGCGAGCAACGCCTTGTTGGCGGTGACGACGTGCCGACCCCCGTCCAGCGCCGCTTCGACCGTCGCGCGCGCGATCCCGTCTGCGCCGCCGATCAATTCGACCACCACGTCGCATTTCGCTTCACGCGCCATGCGGCTCGCGTCGTCGTACCACGCCACGCCCGCGAGATCGGCGCCGCGATCCTTGGCGCGATCGCGCGCGGCCACCGCGACCACGCGCAGCGGCCGGCCGCCGCGTCGGGCGATCAATGCGCCATTGGTCTGGATCAGTTTGACGACGCCAGCACCGACCGTGCCCAGGCCGGCGACGGCAATATCGACGGGCTGGGTCATGCGGTCTTCTTCGCGATCTTCTGCGTGGGCGGTTCGGGCAAGCGGTCGGGCGTCGCGAAGAACGCCTTGATTTGGCGCACCGCTTGACGGATGCGATGGACGTTTTCCACCAGCGCCAAGCGCACATGCGTATCGCCGTATTCGCCGAACCCGATGCCGGGCGATACGGCGACGTTCGCCCCGGCCATCAACCGCTTGGCGAATTCCAGCGAGCCTAAATGGGCGAATTGCGGCGGGATCGGCGCCCAGGCGAACATCGAGGCCGGCGGGCTCGGCACGTTCCAGCCGGCTTGCGCGAGGCCCTGGATCAGAACGTCGCGCCGCTGGCGATAGGTTTCGCGCGCCTCGGCCACGCAATCCTGCGGGCCGTTCAGGGCGGCGGCGGCCGCGACCTGGACGGGCGTGAACGCGCCGTAGTCGAGATAGCTTTTGATCCGCGAGAGCGCCTTGATGAGCGTCTTGTTGCCCGCGGCGAAGCCCACGCGCCAACCGGCCATCGAATAGGTCTTCGACATCGACGTGAACTCGATGGCCACGTCCTTCGCGCCGGGAATCTGCAGGATCGACGGCGGCGGATTGCCGTCGAAATAGATTTCCGAATAGGCGAGGTCGGACAGGATCCAAATCCCGTGCGCGCGGCAATAGCCGACGCAGCGCTCGTAGAAGCCGAGATCGACGACCTGCGCCGTCGGGTTGGACGGATAGTTCAGGATCAGCGCCAGCGGCTTGGGCACCGAATGCTTCACCGCGCGTTCGAGGCTGGCGAAAAACACCTCGACGCCCTCGGGCGTGGAAACGTCGGTCGGCAGGTGGCGGATCGAGGCGCCCGCCATGATGAAGCCGTAGGGATGGATCGGGTAGCTCGGGTTCGGCACCAGGATCACGTCGCCGGGGCTGGTGATCGCCTGGGCGAGATTGGCAAGACCTTCCTTCGAGCCGAGCGTGACGATCGTCTCGTTCTCCGGGTCGAGGTCGACACCGAAGCGCCGCGCGTAATAGGCCGCGTGCGCCTTGCGCAAGCCCGGAATGCCGCGCGACACCGAGTAGCGGTGCGTGCGCGGGTCCTGAACGGCTTCGGACAGCTTTGCGACAATATGCGCGGGCGTGGGCAAGTCGGGATTGCCCATTCCCAGATCGACGACGTCGTCGCCCACGGCGCGTGCCTTGGCCTTCTGCGCGTTCACTTCGGCGAACACGTAGGGCGGCAAACGCTTGATGCGATAGAACTCGTCGTTCATGGCGCGGATCGACCTTCCGGAATCGGCCCCCCACGGGCCGGGTGGGCTTATCTACAATGGGCGCAAACCCCGCGCATCCGAAAAACGGGGTGCCCTAAATATCTGTCCGAACAATCGAATTTCCGCAAATCCGCCATGTCCGGGCGGCGGTTGACCGCGCGCCCTTCCCCGGCGGAGATACCGTCATGACGGGAACGGCGGTCCACACGAGTTGGGACGGCGTCAAACGCGGATTTTGGCGCGCGCAGCCGATGGCCGTGGGCGTTTTCGTCTACGGCGTCGCCTTCGGTCTGCTGGCCCGCGAAGCGGGCATCTTGCTTGCCGAAGCGTCGGCGATGTCGATGGCGGTCTACTCGGGCTCGGCGCAGTTGGCGGCGGCGAGCGCCATCACGCTGACCGGGATCGACGGCGGCGGCCTCGGCGGCATCGGCGCCATCGTGGCGGCGATCCTGCTTTTGAACGCGCGGTATTTGCTCTACTCGGCGGCGTTGTGGCCGTGGCTGTCGAAGACGCCCGCACGCGTGACCTATCCGACGCTGTTCGTACTCGGCGACGGCAATTGGGTTCTGTCGATGGCCGCCTACAATGCCGGCGAACGCGACGCGGGCTTTCTGCTCGGCTCGGGTCTCGCCTCGTTCGTGCCCTGGTTGCTCGGCACGCTGCTGGGGGCGAGTGCGGGCGCCTTGCTTGCCGATCCCAAACTTCTCGGTCTCGATTTTCTGCTCGTCGCGTTCTCGGCGGCTATGGGCATCGGGTTGGCGCGCGCACCCTTGCCGTGGCCGAACATCCTCGCGGCGGCGGCGACGGCGCTCGTCGTCGATCGGCTCGCCCCCGGTGGCTGGACGATCGTCGCCGCCGGGATCGCGGGCGGGATCGCGACCGCGTTGACCCACCGTCCGAGCACGCGGGCCAAGTCATGAGTTTCCGGCCCGAGTTCCTGCCGCTGCTCGCCGCGATGGCGGCGGCCGCCTATTTTTGCCGGGTCGGCGGCTTCTGGCTGATGCGTTTCGTGCGCGTCACGCCGCGCGTGGAGGCGGCGCTCAAAGCCACGCCGCTCGCCGTGATGATCGGCATCGTGTTGCCCGCGGCGTTGCGCGGGGGCCCCGCCGAGTGGCTCGCGCTCTGCGCTATCGCGCTGACGATGCGGTTCTGGCGCAACGACGTCGCCGCGGCGATGGTCGGCGTCGCGGTCGTCGCGGTGTCGCGCGGGTTCGTGGTCTAGTATTCGACGGCGACGCGCGCGGCGCGTAACCAACCCTGATCGACCGTATAGCGCCCGCGTTCGAGGCCGAGTTCCTCGAGCTCGATCGCGATCGCGGCCATGCGCCGGGACGTGAGGCTCTGATCCTGCGGCGACAAGGCGGGCGTGGGCACGGGCGACACGCGAACCGTGCCGTTGCGCGACTGTGCCGCGATGACGGCGGCCCGCAAATCGCGCCGGCTGTCAACGGTCAGTTGCGCCGTCCCGTCGACGAAGGTGACTTGGCCGACGACGTAAGCGGCGGCGGCAGGCCCGCGCGCGGCCGACACCGGCGCGCGCAACGGCGGTGCAGCCTGCGGGACGGGCGCCGGGGCCGGCGGCACTACGACCGGTGCCGGCGCAAGCGGCGGGCGCAGTTGCGGTGCTGCTTGCGCCACCGGGGCCGCCGCGACCAGCGGCGCGGATGTCGTGGCGGGTATGGGCGCCGGGGCCGGTGCGCGCGCCGGCATCGGTGCAGGCGTGGCGACCGGCATCGGCGCGGGCGTCATCGCGGGTGCCGGTGATGGCGCCGGAGCGGGCGCAGGCGTCGGTGCAGGTGCTGGCGCCCCCGCCATCGCGGCGAGTGCCGGCGGCTCGGGCGGCCGCGCGCTGGGATCGAGCACGGGATCGATGGCGCGCAAGCGCTCGTCGAACGCGCGGGCGGCGGCGCGTTGCTCTTCGAGCGTGCGGACCTGCCCCGCCCGCACGTCGGCGCCGCCACGCGGCGGCACCGGCGGAAATCCGCCGATATGCGGATAGGGCGCGTTGCCCGGGTCGGGCGCTTCGAGCGGCGCGCGATCCTCCGCGACGGTTCCGCCGATCAATCGATCGACGGCATCGGCCGTCGCGCGCGCGCCGCCCACCACGTTGCGGGTGACGAAACCGTCCGAACCGCACGCGCCGAGCATTGCAAGCCCAAGAAACGCAACGAAGAATCGGGATTTAGGATGTTGCAACATCCGGCGAGTTATACTCATATGAACGAGAATGCGCCAGTCGTTGGGGAACCGCCATGGCCGACAAACCCGATCGCGAAGCTAAAATGCCCGATCCGCTGCAGATGTCGCAGATGATGACCGACATCGCCGAACGCAGCCAGCGCGTTGTCGCCGATTTCCTGTCGCGCCAATCGCCGATGGCGTTCGGCAATCCCGACCCGCTCAATCTCGGCCAAGCGTTCTTCGACATGACCGCGCGGATGATGCAGAACCCCGCGAAACTGGTCCAAGCGCAGATCTCGCTCTGGCAGGACTACATGTCCCTGTGGCAGTCGACCACGCGCAAAATGCTGGGCGAGCCGTCCGAACCCGTCGCCACGCCCGCGGCCGACGACCGGCGCTTCAAGGACGCGCTGTGGGACGAGAACTACGTTTTCGATTTCATCAAGCAGTCCTATCTGCTGTCCGCGCGCTGGCTGCAAGGCCGCGTGAAGGAGGTCGAAGGCCTCGACGACAAAACCGCGCGGAAGGTCGATTTCTATACGCGCCAATTCGTCGACGCGATGGCGCCGTCGAACTTCGCGATGACCAACCCCGAGGTCGTGCGCGAGACGCTGGATACCGGCGGCGAGAACCTGGTCAAGGGGCTGCAGAACCTGCTCGGCGATCTGGAACGCGGCAAGGGCAAGCTGCAGATCCGCATGACCGACATGGACGCCTTCCGCGTGGGCGAGAACATCGCCGTCACGCCGGGCGCGGTCGTCTACCGCAACGATTTGATGGAGTTGATCCACTACAAACCGACGACCGAAACCGTCGTCAAGGCCCCGCTGCTGATCGTGCCGCCGTGGATCAACAAGTTCTACATCCTCGATCTGCGCGAGAAGAACAGCTTCATCAAATGGGCCGTCGATCAGGGTCATTCGGTGTTCGTCATCTCGTGGGTCAACCCCGATGCCGAACTCGCCGAAAAAAGCTTCGACGACTACATGGTGGAAGGGCCGCTCGCGGCAATGGACGCCATCGAGAAGGCGACCGGCGAACGCCAGGTGGACATCATCGGCTATTGCCTGGGCGGCACGCTGACGGCGTGCACACTCGCCTATCTCGCCGCCAAGGGCGAAAAGCGCGTCGCCTCGGCGACGTTCTTCACGACGATGGTGGACTTCGAGGAGGCGGGCGAATTGTCAGTGTTCATCGACGAGGAGCAGTTGGCCGCCATCGAGGAGAAGATGAACGAGCGCGGCTTCCTCGACGGCGCCGAGATGGCGAGCACCTTCAACATGCTGCGCGCCAACGATCTGATCTGGTCGTTCGTCGTGAACAACTATCTGCTGGGCAAGGAGCCGTTCCCGTTCGATCTGCTCTATTGGAACTCGGATTCCACGCGGATGCCCGCGGCGATGCACTCGTTCTATCTGCGCCAGATGTACCAGGAGAACCGCCTGTCGCGCGGCAAGATCAAGCTGCTCGGCACGAAGATCGACCTGACGAAGATCGACGTGCCGGTCTTCATCCTCTCGACGCGCGAGGACCATATCGCGCCGTGGAAATCGACCTACGTGGCGACGCAGCTCTATACCGGCCCGACGACCTTCTGCCTCGCGGCTTCCGGCCATATCGCGGGCGTGGTGAACCCGCCCGCGGGCAACAAATATTGCCATTGGACCAGCGACAAATTGCCGAAGAAGCCCGATCAGTGGCTGGAGAGCGCCACGCAGCACCCGGGCTCCTGGTGGCCGACTTGGGACGCGTGGGTGAAGGGCTTCGCGGGCGAGCAAGTGCCCGCGCGTTCGCCCGGCGAGGGCAAGCTGAAGGTGATCGGCCCCGCCCCGGGCAGCTACGTGAAAGTCAAAGCGCAATAAGCCCCTCGACCCTGTGGATCGCGACCGCGAAACGTCATATAAAGCGCGTCGCGATTTTTCACGGAAGGAGCGGTTAAAATGAGCGACGCGCGCGGCTACTCGGTCGCGGTCGTCGGCGCCACCGGCGCCGTCGGGATCGAGATGGTGAAGGTTCTCCACGACCGGCATTTTCCGATCGCGGACTTGAAACTCCTTGCCTCGGCGCGCTCGGCCTCGAAAAAGGTCGCCACCCCCTATGGCGAGAAGACCATCGAGGAATTCTCCCTCGCCGCCACGAAGGGCGTCGATTTCGCGCTGCTCGCCGTCTCGGGCGAATTCGCCAAGGAATGGGCTCCGCAGATCGCCGCGCAAGGCACGACGGTCATCGACAACTCGTCGGCGTGGCGCTACGACCCCGCCATTCCGCTGGTGGTGCCGGAGATCAACGCCGCCGCCGCGCAAGGCCATCGCCTGATCGCCAATCCCAACTGCACGACCGCGATCCTGGTCATGCCGCTGTGGCCGTTGCACAAGCTGTTCGGCCTCAAGCGCGTGATCGTGTCGACCTATCAGGCGGCCTCGGGCGCCGGTGCCGAAGGCATGGCGGAACTCGAGGACGGCTATCGCGCGTGGGCGCGGGGGGAGAAGGTCGAAAACAAGGTCTTCGCCCATCCCCTTCCCTTCAACGTGATCCCGCACATCGACGCGTTCCAGGAGAACGGCTACACGAAGGAGGAGATGAAGGTCGTCTGGGAAAGCCGCAAGATCATGGGCATTCCCGAATTGCAGGCGAGTTGCACGGCCGTGCGCATCCCCACTTCGCGCACCCATTCCGAAGCCGTCACGATCGAGACCGAGCGGCCGATCACGCCGGACTCCGCGCGCGCCGCACTCAGCGGCGTGCCGGGTTTGAAGCTCGTCGACGATCCGGCCGGCAAGCGCTATCCGATGCCGGTGACGGCGACGGGCAAATACGACGTGGAAGTCGGCCGCATCCGCCAAAGCCTCGTCTTCGGCGCGCACGGCCTCGACTTCTTCTGTGCGGGCGACCAATTGCTGAAGGGGGCGGCCCTCAACGCGGTGCAGATCGCCGAATGCCTCCTGCCCGGCATGCGCAAAGCCGCCTGATTTTCCGCACTTTCCGACTCACCGACCGGCGCATAGACTTGCCTCTATGCGCCGGTTTTTTTTCGTCCTCGTCCTTTTGCTCGCACCGCCCGCGCACGCGCAAAGCGTCGCAACGCTGATCGACGGCGAACTGGGCGACGCGCTCGCCCGCCTCGCCCGCGAAGCGGGCCGAAGCGCGGTCGAACGGCAGTTCGGGCCCGCCTACGCCGCCGATTGGTGGCGCGCGACCGAGGCGGTGCACGCCAATGCGCGGCGATGGGCGGCTTACATGGACGACCAAGGCCCGGCTTGCGCGGCAATCCGCACGCGCGAGGGCGATGCTTCGTCGGCCTGGGCGACCTGCGAGGCGGGCTTGCGCGAGGCCGCGCAAGCCATGCGCGCCGACCTCGACCAGATCGAAGCCGCCTTGCCCGATTGGGAACGCATGGTGCGCACGATCGACACGGCCAACACGCTGGTCACGCCGACCGTCGACGCCGCCCTGGCCGCGATCCGCGCCGCGCGCGGTCGCCTCGCGGATTCCGGTTACTGAGCTTTGTATTCCCGCCCGAGACCGACGTAGCGGCGCATCGCGGTTTCGGCGCCCTCGCGTTCGTCGGCGGTGACCGCGCGGAAGAACTTGGCGGGGCTGCCGGCCCAAAGCTCGCCCGACTTCACGCGTTTGCCGGGCGTGACCAACGCGCCCGCGGCGACCCAGCCGCCCTTCTCCACCACGGCGCCGTCCATCACGCACGCCTTCATGCCGATGAAGGCGTCGTCCTCGACCGTGCACCCGTGCAGCAAGGCGAGATGCCCAACGGTCACGCGCGCGCCGATATAGGTGCCGAATTTCTCGTACGAACAATGGATGACGGCGCCATCCTGCACGTTCGTATCGGCACCGATGCGGATTTCGTGCACGTCCCCGCGCACCACGACGCCGAACCAGATCGAGGCGCGCGCGCCGATCTCGACGTTGCCGATCACGCGCGCGGTGTCAGCCACGAACGCCGTCGCGTCGATCTTCGGCGTCCAGTCGCGATAAGCGATCGTCAAGCGAGGCCCAGCATCGTGCGGATGTTCTGCACGGCCGCACCCGAGGCGCCCTTGCCGAGATTGTCGAGCCGCGCCACGAGCACGGCTTGGCAGTGCTTGTCGTTGCCGAACACGCGCAATTCCAGATCGTTGGTGCCGTTGAGCGCCTCGGCTTCCAGCTTGCCGTTGGCCTCGGCCGGCATGACTTTGACGTAGCCGGCGCCCGCGTAATGCGCGGCGAGGCAGGCGTGCAGATCGGCGGCCTTGGGCTTGCCGTTCAGCGTATCGAGATGCAGCGGCACGCTGACGAGCATGCCTTGGCGGAAATTCCCGACCGAAGGCACGAACAGCGGGCGGCGCGTCAGCCCCGTATACGTCTGCAACTCGGGCACATGCTTGTGTTCGAGGCCGAGGCCGTAAAGCTCGAAACTCGGCGCCTTGCCCGCCTCGTAGGCCTCGATCATCGCCTTGCCGCCGCCCGAATAGCCGGAAACGGCGTTGACCGTCAGCGGAAAATCCTTCGGCATGATGCCCGCGTCCACCAATGGCCGCACGAGCGCGATCGCCCCGGTCGGATAGCAGCCGGGATTGCCCACGCGCGTCGCCGCCGCGACCTTCGCCTTGTGCGCGGCGGACAATTCGGGAAAGCCGTAGACCCAGCCCGGCGCCGTCCGATGCGCGGTCGACGCATCGACCACGCGCGGCGTCTTGTCGCCGAGTTCGCCCATCAGCGCGACCGATTCCTTGGCCGCGTCGTCGGGCAGACACAACACCACGAGGTCGACCGACGCGAACATCGCCTTGCGCGCCGACGGATCCTTGCGCAAGGCCGGATCGATCTGACGCAACGCGATCCCCGGCATGGCTTCCAACCGCTGGCGGATGCCGAGGCCCGTCGTGCCCGCTTCGCCGTCGATGAAGATCGTCTTGGTCGCAGTCGTCGTGCCGTCCATGGCTCTCGCTCCTCGCTTCGGCAAGTCTAGCCTAAAGATCCATCCGGTAGAAATGCGTGTCGACCTTCATCCGCGGAAACGCGGGCGGCAGATCGTCGGCCGGAATCTCGCGGAACCCGTTGCGTTCGTAGAACCGCCGGGCCGCTTTGAGGATTTCGACGGTGCCGAGCAGCAGCGTGGAAATCCCTTCGCGCTTGGCATGGGCGATCAGCGTTTCGAGCAGGGTTTGCGCGACGCCGAATTCGCGCCCGCGCCGGTCCGCGCGCACGAACATTTTGCGGATCGCGCCCAAGCCGGGCGCGCACTCGAGCAGACCGATCGAACCGATCGGCGTCCCGTCGGGATCGCACGCCACCCAGAACTCTCCCGCCCCCTTGCGGAAGAAAGCGGCCGGGTCGAGCAGATCGGGCTGGCCTTCGAGCGTCACGTCGACGCCGAACTCGCCGGTTTGGATGCCGAGGATCATCGACGCCAAAACGTCGCGCTCGGCGGCCCGGAAAGGATGAACCTCGAACGTCATGACGATCTCCGGAAAAACGAAGGGCGCCCGCTGGGGGCGCCCTTCGCGAGTCTCCGTTCGGGAAGCGATTAGCGCTTCGAGAACTGGTGGCTGCGGCGCGCCTTGTGGCGGCCATACTTCTTGCGCTCGACCACGCGGCTGTCGCGGGTGAGGAAGCCGTGGCTCTTCAGCACGGGGCGCAGTTCGGGTTCGTAATGCGTCATGGCCTTCGAGATGCCGTGACGCACCGCGCCCGCCTGGCCCGACAGACCGCCGCCGGCGACCGTGCACCAGATGTCGAACTGGCCGGCGCGGTTGGAGACCTGGAAGGGCTGGTTGATCATCATGCGCAGGGCCGGACGCGCGAAATACGCGTTCAGCTCGCGGCCGTTGACGGTCATCTTGCCGGTGCCGGACTTGATCCACACGCGCGCGACGGCGTTCTTGCGCTTGCCGGTCGCGTAGGCGCGGCCGAACTTGTCGCGCTGGGGCTGGGCGGCGGCGGTCGTCTGGCTCTGCGCGGCGGCGGCCGACGCGGCGGCCAGCGACAGGTCGGCGAGCGTGCGGCCCGCGGTCTTCGGCTTGGCGGCCTTCTCGGTCGAACGGGGTTCGGCCATGGTCAGGCGCTCCTCTTGTTCTTCGGGTTCAACGCGGCGAAGTCGATCGTCTTCGGGTTTTGGGCCGCGTGCGGGTGTTCCTTGCCGGCGTAGACCTTGAGATGGGTCATCTGACGGCGGGCGAGCGGGCTGTCCTTCTTGAGCATGCGCTCGACGGCGCGCACGATCAGCCGCTCGGGATGCTTCGAAGCGAGCGTGCGCTTCGGATCGGTTTCCTTGATCCCGCCCGGGTGGCCGGTGTGCCAATGGAAGCGCTTCTGCTCCATCTTGCGGCCCGTGAGGCGCACCTTTTCGGCGTTGATCACGACGACGAAGTCGCCGAGGTCGAGATGGGGGGAGAAGCTCGGCTTGTGCTTGCCCTTGAGGCGCAGCGCGACGAACGAAGCCAGACGGCCCAGCACGACGTTTTCGGCGTCGACCAGGATCCAGCTCTTGCTCTTGCGCGCCTCGGCGACGGTCAGATTCGGCGTCATCGAAGGAATTCCACAAAGAGGATGAGCCCCGGAAACGGGGCTCGAAGGGCCGGGAATATGCGGTCCCGACCCCGCGCCGTCAACGCGTAAGAAGCGTTATATTCCAATGGGTTTGCAGATAAGGTACTATTTTACCGCACGCGAACGCGCTGATTTCACGGGCCGATCCATCGGCGGAATCGAATACGTTCCGGTGACGTGGGCGACAGGCTCGCGCTCGCCCTTGGAGAAAATCGTCACCTCCATCACCGCCAAACGCTTGCCGAGCTTCAACATGCGCCCTTCGGCGATCAGATCCCGAGGGGCGGGCTTGCGCAGGAAATTGATGTTGAGATTCGTCGTGACGGCGAGTTCGACGCGCCCGATCAGCGTCATGACGACGACGTACATGGTGAAATCGGCGAGCGCCATCATCGTGGGGCCGGAGATCGTCCCGCCCGGACGCACGAAATCCGGCTTGTAGGGCATGCGCACGATCGCACGGCCTTTGGCGAGCTTGTCGATCCTGGGCCCCAGTGAGGCGGCGATCGGCAACGAATCCGCGACGATCTCGAAGATCTCGGCTTTGGTGATGTGGCTCATGCGAGGGCGCTTGCGTCGGAGGAATTCCCCGCCCAAAGTGCCGCAAATCGCCTCGGAGGAGAAGATGCCCGACTCCGCACCCGAAATTCCGGTCCTGACCCGCGACGACGCCGATGGGATCGCGACGCTGACGCTGAACCGCCCGCACGCGCGCAACGCGTTGTCGGTGGCGTTGATGACCGCGCTCGAAGCCGAATTCGCGAATCTCGCCGCCGACCGGTCGATCAAGGCCGTCGTGCTCGCAGGCGCTGGGCCCGCCTTCTGCGCGGGCCACGACCTCAAGGAAATCCGCGCCAATCCGGGCCGCGCCTTCTACGAGGCGTTGTTCGCACAATGCTCGCGGCTGATGACCGCGATCGTGCGGTGCCCCAAGCCGGTGATCGCGCGGGTGCACGGGATCGCGACCGCCGCGGGTTGCCAACTGGTCGCGACATGCGATCTGGCGGTCGCGGCGGAGGATTCCCGCTTCGCCACACCGGGGGTCAATATCGGTCTGTTCTGCTCGACGCCGATGGTCGCACTTTCGCGCAATATCGGGCGCAAGGCGGCGATGGAGATGCTGCTGACCGGCGACATGATCCCGGCATCGCGCGCACGCGAAATCGGCCTCGTGAACCGGATCGTACCGCCCGGCGAACTCGCCGCCGCCACGCGTGCGCTGGCGGCGCAGATCGCGTCCAAATCGCCGCTGACTTTGAAGATCGGCAAGGAGGCGTTCTATCGCCAGCTCGACATGGAGCTGGACGCCGCCTATGCCTACGCCAGTCGCGCGATGACCGAGAACATGCTCGCGCGCGACGCCGAGGAAGGCATCGACGCCTTCATCGCCAAGCGCGCGCCGGTGTGGGAGGGCCGCTGATCATGGACCATTCCGAATATCCGGACGCCTATATCCGCGCGATTTTGCGCGAGACCAAGACCATCGCGATGGTCGGGGCTTCGACCAATTGGACCCGGCCCAGCTTTTTCGCGATGAAATATCTCCAAGCCAAAGGCTACCGCGTGATACCGGTCAACCCGGCGGCGGCGGGTCAGGATCTGCTCGGCGAGACCGTGCGCGCGACCCTGAAGGACGTGCCGGAAAAAATCGACATGGTCGACGTGTTCCGCGCATCCGAACATGTCGGACCGATCGCCGACGACGCGATCGCCGTCGGCGCCAAATGCCTGTGGCTGCAACTCGGCGTCGTCAACGCCGACGCCGCGCGCAAAGCCGAGGCGGCCGGCCTCAAAGTCGTCATGAACCGCTGCCCCAAAATCGAGTTCGGCCGCTTGTCGGGCGAACTCTCGTGGGGCGGGATCAATTCGGGCGTGATCTCGGCCAAGCGCGCGCGGGTCTCGCGCGGGGTGTGATCACCCTTTCGCGGCGAGCGCCGCCTTGATCGCGTCGAGCGCCGCGTCGGCTTTCGCGGCGTCGGGTCCGCCGCCTTGGGCCATGTCCGGCCGCCCGCCGCCGCCTTTGCCGCCCAGTTCGGCCACGCCGATCTTCACGAGATCGACGGCGCTGACGGTCTTGGCGAGATCGTCGGTGACCGCGACGACGAGGGAGGCTTTCCCCTCCTCCGTCGCGACGAGGGCGACGACGCCAGAGCCGATTTGCTTTTTGAGTTCGTCGGCGGTCGCCTTCAATTCGCGCGCGGGCGTATTCTCCAGCTTGCGGCCTGCCCAATTGAACGCGCCCACCTTTTCCGGCCCCGTAGCCTTGCCGCCGCCGCCGCCCACGGCGATCGCGCGGCGCGCCTCGGCGAGTTCGCGTTCGAGCTTCGTCTTGGCTTCGAGCAGCGCGCCGACGCGCGCCGGCAGATCCGCGGGCGACGCTTTGGCGACCATCGCGGCCTCCATCAGCAGGTCGGCCTGCTGGCTGAGATAGGCCCGCGCGCCCTCGCCCGTCACCGCCTCGATCCGCCGCACGCCGGCGGCGACGGCGCCTTCCGACACGATCTTGAACAGGCCGATGTCGCCCGTCCGGCGCACATGCGTGCCGCCGCACAGCTCGGTCGAGAACGGCTTGCCCTCGGTCTGACCGCGCGCATAGCCCATCGAAACGACGCGCACCTCCTCGCCGTACTTCTCGCCGAACAAAGCGAGCGCACCCGCCTCGACCGCCGCATCGGGCGTCATCAGGCGCGTGGCGACGTCCTGGTTCTCGAGGATGCGCTTGTTGACGTCCGCCTCGACCGCGACGAGATCCTCGTAGCCGAGCGGCGACGGGTGGGAAATGTCGAAACGCAAGCGATCGGGTGTGACCAACGACCCCTTCTGCGTGACGTGATCGCCCAGGCGACGACGCAGCGCTTCGTGCAGCAGATGGGTCGCCGAATGGTTGGCGCGCGTGCGATCGCGGCGGGCGACGTCGATCTTGAGTTCGGCGAAATCGCCGACCTTGATGGTGCCGCGCGCGACGGCGCCGACATGGACGTGCACGTCGCCGGCGACCTTGCGCGTGTCGGTGATCGCGACCTCCGCGCCGCCGGCGGTGAACACGACGCCCGCGTCCCCGACCTGGCCGCCGGACTCGGCGTAGAACGGCGTCTGGTTGAACACGAGATCGACCATGGTGCCGACCGAGGCGCTGTCGACCGGCTTGCCGTCGACGACGATGGCCGCGAGCTGGCCTTCCGCGCTTTCGGTTTCATAGCCGAGGAACTCGGACGCGCCGACCTTCTCGCGCAGCTCGTACCAGAGCCTCTCCCCGGCCTTCTCGCCCGAACCCGCCCAGGATTTTCGCGCTTCGGCCTTGGCCTTCTCCATCGCCGCATCGAACCCGGCGTTGTCCACCCCGATGCCGCGCGCGCGCAGCACGTCTTGCGTGAGATCCAGCGGGAAGCCGTAGGTGTCGTAGAGCTTGAATGCGACCTCGCCCGCGAGCTTGCCGCCCTTCGTCAAGCCGGCGGCGCTTTCGTCGAGCAGCTTGAGGCCGCGGTCGAGCGTCGCCTTGAAGCGGGTCTCCTCCAGCTTCAGCGTTTCGGTCAGCAGCGCCTGCGCGCGGACGAGTTCGGGGAACGCCTGGCCCATCAGATCGACGAGCGTCGGCACCAGGCGGAACATCAGCGGATCCTTGCAGCCGATGATGTGCGCGTGGCGCATCGCCCGGCGCATGATCCGGCGCAGCACGTAGCCGCGGCCTTCGTTGGACGGCAGCACGCCGTCGGCGATCAGGAAGCACGACGCGCGCAGATGGTCGGCGATCACGCGGTGCGACACCGCATGCGGTCCGTCGGCGGGCACGTTGGATGCGTCGGCCGAGGCGAGAATGATCCGGCGCAGCAGATCGGTTTCGTAGTTGTCGTGCTTGCCTTGCAGCACAGCCGAGATGCGTTCGAGGCCCATTCCGGTGTCGATCGAGGGCTTGGGCAGCGGCACGCGCGTGTCGGGCGTCTGCTGCTCGAACTGCATGAACACGAGGTTCCAGATTTCGATGAAGCGGTCGCCGTCGGCGTCGGCCGAGCCCGGCGGGCCGCCCGCGATCTTGGGGCCGTGATCGAAGAAGATCTCCGAACACGGACCGCACGGCCCCGTATCGCCCATCGCCCAGAAATTGTCGGAGGTGGGAATGCGCACGATCCGGTCGTCGGACAGGCCGGCGATCTTGCGCCAATGGCCGGCCGCTTCGTCGTCGGTGTGATAGACGGTCACCAGCAGACGGTCCTTGGGCAGGCCGTATTCCTTGGTGATCAGGTTCCAGGCGAGTTCGATCGCCCGTTCCTTGAAATAGTCGCCGAAGGAGAAATTCCCCAGCATTTCGAAGAACGTATGGTGCCGCGCGGTATAGCCGACATTCTCGAGGTCGTTGTGCTTGCCGCCCGCGCGCACGCATTTTTGCGAGGTCGCGGCCGTGCTGTAGGCGCGCTTCTCCGCCCCGGTGAATACGTTCTTGAACTGCACCATGCCGGCGTTGGTGAACATCAACGTCGGATCGTTCCGGGGAACCAGGGGCGAGGACGCCACGACCTGGTGGCCGTTCTTCGCGAAATAGTCGAGGAAGGTTTTTCGGACGTCGCTGGCGGAGGTCATGGCGGCACGCTTCTATTCGATGGGGCCGCCAGATTTAGCCCCCGGACCCCGGCGTGTCCAGACGATGCACCCGGCGAAGCGCCGGAAAGATCACGGAAATCCGAATGAAAACCGGGCCAGCGGGGCGAACCGCATGGGAATCACCGCCCGGCCGGCCCGGGATGGGGCCCGGACCGCCGCCCGGGATCGGAAGACCGGGCGGCGTGCGGGGCCTGAAGAGACGAAGGAAGCGGGGCTCAGTTGTCCCCGCCGCCCGAATCGTTGGCGAGCGCGTTGGCGACGAGGCCGGAGTTGGCGCGGATGGCCTTCTCGATCGCCTCGGCCATCTCCGGATGCTCCTTGAGATAGGTCCGCGCGTTCTCGCGGCCCTGGCCGATTCGTTCGCCGTCATAGGAGAACCACGCGCCGGACTTCTCGACCACGCCGGCTTTGACGCCGAGATCGATGAGCTCGCCGGTCTTCGACACGCCCTCGCCGTACATGATGTCGAACTCGACGACCTTGAACGGCGGCGCCATCTTGTTCTTCACGACCTTGACGCGCGTCTGGTTGCCGACGACGTCGTCCTTGTCCTTGATGGCGCCGATGCGGCGGATGTCCAGACGCACCGAGGCGTAGAATTTGAGCGCGTTGCCGCCCGTCGTCGTTTCGGGGTTTCCGAACATGACGCCGATCTTCATGCGGATCTGGTTGATGAAGATGACGAGCGTGTTCGAGCGCGAAATCGATCCCGTCAGCTTGCGCAAGGCCTGGCTCATCAGGCGCGCGTGAACGCCCATATGGCTGTCGCCCATCTCGCCTTCGAGTTCGGCGCGCGGCACGAGGGCTGCGACCGAGTCCACCACCAGCACGTCCACCGCGCCCGAGCGCACGAGCGTATCGGCGATTTCGAGGGCCTGTTCGCCCGCATCGGGTTGGGAGATCAGCAGATTGTCGACGTCGCACCCGAGCTTGCGCGCGTAGGCCGGATCGAGCGCGTGTTCCGCGTCGACGAAGGCGCAGGTTCCGCCGGCCTTCTGGGCCTCGGCGATCGCATGCAACGCCAGCGTGGTCTTGCCCGAGCTTTCGGGTCCGTAGATCTCCACGATGCGGCCCTTGGGCAAGCCGCCGATGCCAAGCGCGATGTCCAGCGACAGCGAACCGGTCGACACGACCTCCGCCTGCACCGGCAATTCCTTGCCGCCGAGCTTCATGATCGAGCCCTTGCCGAAGGCGCGCTCGATCTGACCCAGGGCGGCTTCCAAAGCCTTGTTCTTATCCATGCTGTCCTTGTTGTCCTTTTCCGCCCCGTCCCGAGGGACGGCGCGCAATGCGGGGGCCGAAGACATGTGTGCTCTCTCCTTATGACAGGCCGGGTGCGAAGGCGAAATCCCCTCGGGACCGGCGTGGTTGACCATTGACGCAGTAACGACCGTTCAAATCCCTCATACCCTTGGGTCCCTTTTTGTTCCCTTCAGGACCCCGGCGCGAAACCCAAGGCCCCGCGCCGTCATTTGGAATGTACCAAATCCGTTCTCATCCGCAAGAGAAAAAGGAGAACACGGTTCTAAATCCCATTTTCGCGCGCCCCGCCCCGCCCTGCCGACGGCACCGCTCAGTCCTTGAACACTTCTTCGCGGCCGGCCCGTAAGGCCGGCAACATCGACACAGCGAGGGCCACGAGCCCGATGCAAAGCAAGGACGCCGAGAGCGGCGTGCCGAGGAACACCATCGGATCCCCGCCGGAGATGATCAGCGCCTGACGGAGCTTCTCCTCCAGCAACCGCCCGAGCACGAACCCCAGCGCCAGCGGCGCGGGCTCGAAATCCAGCTTGTGCAGCACGTAGCCGACCAACCCGAAGATGGCGGTCAGATAGACCATGTCCGCCGCATTCCCGATCGAATAGATACCGATGCAGCAGAACAGGACGATGGCCGGAAAAAGCAGACGGTAAGGCACGCGCAGCAAACGGACCCACAAGCCGATCAGCGGCAGATTGATCACCAACAGCATCAGATTGCCGACCCACATCGAGGCGATCAGGCCCCAGAAAAGCTCTGGATTGCGATCGATGACTTGCGGGCCCGGGATCACGCCTTGGATCAGCATCGCGCCGACCATCAGCGCCATCACGGCATTGGGCGGCAGGCCGAGCGTCAAAAGCGGAATGAAGGAGGTCTGCGCGCCCGCGTTATTGGCCGATTCCGGCCCCGCGACGCCCGCGGACGCACCGCGGCCGAATGTCTCGGGCCGCTTGGACAGCCGCTTTTCCAGCGCATAGCTGGCGAAGGGCGCCAGAATGGCGCCGTTGCCCGGCAGGATACCCAGCACCGAACCGAGCCCCGCCCCGCGCAGCATCGCCGGGAGATTCCCGAGGAACTCGCGCAGATTGGGCAGCAATCGGCCGATTTTCGCGCGCACCACGTCGCGCGCTTCGGGATTCTGAAGATTCTTGAGGATCTCCGCAAAGCCGAACAGCCCCATCGCCAGAACGGCGAACTCCAAGCCGTCGTAGAGCATCTCGAGATCGAAGGTCAGCCGCTCGCGGCCGGTTTCGATGTCGGTGCCGACCGTGCTCAGCAGCACGCCGACGGCAATCATCGCGACCGCCTTGAGGAGCGAACCGCGCGCCAGAACGACCGCGAGAACGAGCCCCATGATCATCAGCGAGAAATACTCGGCGGGGCCGAACAGCAGCCCCAAGTTCGACATCGGCTCGCCCAGGGCGGCGATCAGCAGCGTGGCGATCGAGCCCGCGATGAAGGAGCCGACGGCCGCGTAGCCCAACGCCAAGCCCGCTTGACCGTTCTTCGCCATCGCGTGGCCGTCGATCGCGGTCACGACCGCCGTCGCCTCGCCGGGGATGTTCACCAAGATCGCGGTGGTCGAGCCGCCGTACTGCGCGCCATAATAGATCCCCGCCAGCATGATCAACGCGCCCGTCGGATCGAGCGACAAGGTTATCGGAAGCAGAATGGCGATCGTGGCGACCGGCCCGACGCCCGGCAGCACGCCCACGAGCGTGCCGATCAGGCATCCCACAAAACAGAGTCCGATGTTCTTGAGGGTCAACGCGACCTGGAAGCCGAGACCCAGATTCGAGAACATTTCGCCCATGTCAGTATCCGATCAGCCAGGGGGCCACGGGAACGGGAATGCCGAGCGCGAACCGAAACGCCACGATGCAGACGGCGGATATCGCCACCGAAAAGACGAACAACTCGCCGCGCTTGGCCGATCTGTCGGCAAGCCCCGCGACGAACGCCGCAAGGGGCCCCGCGATCACGAGGCCGAGGGGCGGCACTTCCACCGGCCCGATCGTTCCGCCGCGGATCGTGAACCCGAACAACACGACCGCCCCCAGGACGATGACGATCTCCCGCCAGGCCCAAGCGCCGACCGGACCGGCGGGCGCACGCAGCGCCAGCGCGACCTGAAGGGCACCGAGAGCGACGATCAACCCGCCGACGATGCGCGGCATCAGGCCGGCGCCGACGCCTTGCCGCGTCATGAAGGGAAGATCGGCGGCGCCGATCAGCGCCACGCCGCCCAGGACGACGAGCGCGATCCCGGCCCAGAAGTCGCGGTCGCGAAACCGGCCGCCGGATCCGTTCGGGCTTTGCGGCATCGGCGGCCCTATTCGAGAGTGATGTTGGCGGTGCGCACGATCTGGCCCCAGCGCGTGCGCTCGGCGGCCATGAACTCGGCGAAGGCTTGGCCTTCGAGCTCCGCGGGCGTCGCGCCGTCGTCGCGCAAGCGCTCGATGACGGCCGGATCGCGCAACGTCTCGCGGGTGGCTTGTCCGAGCCGCGCGCGAACCGCTTGCGGCATGCCGCGCGGGCCGAGCAGCCCGTACCAAGCCGAGGCGGTGTAGTCCTTGAGGCCGGCTTCGATCGCCGTCGGCACGTCCGGGAGCCCGGCGAAGCGCGACGTTCCCGTCACCGCCAACGCCGCGACTCGCTTGCCCTCGATGAGGCCCGTCACGGACGGAATCGTCGTCACCATGAAGTCGATATGGCCGCCGACCAGATCGTTCAGGGCCGGGCCCGCGCCGCGATAGGGCACGTGGCGCGCTTCGAAACCGGCGACCTGTCCGAGAAGCAGTGCCGCCAGATGGCTGGCCGAGGCGTTGCTCGCGGAACCGTAGACGAGCGTGCGGCTCTTCCCCGCCGCGACGAGATCGCCGAGCGAGGCGACCTGCAACCGGGGGCCGACGACGACGACCAGCGACGCGTCGGCGATCAGCGCGATCGGATCGAGCGTCGTCGCCGGATCGGCCTTGAGTCGCCGGAACAGATGCGGGTTCACCACCATGGGGCCTTGATTGCCGATCAGCAACGTATGGCCGTCGGGCGCGGCCGCGGCGACCGCTTCGGTGCCCAGATTGGCCGCAGCACCGGGCCGGTTCTCGACCAGGACTCGACCGTCCAGAACCCTTTCGAGACGCGCCGCGAAGATGCGCGCGACCGCGTCCGTTCCGCCGCCCGCCGCGTAGCTGACGATCAGCGTGATCGGCTTCGTGGGAAATCGGGCCTGGGCGCGCGCGAGGGACGGCGCCGCGAGCGCGTACGCGGCGCCGGCGGTCACGAGGCTACGGCGGGTCAACATGGCGTTTCCTCCAAGGCTGTCTTGTTTTCTGGGGCCGGGAGCAGGCCGGAAGGGATCAGGACCGCGCCTTCGAAAAGGCGGCGCGCGGTGCGGAGCACGTGGACGACCGGCGCCGCGTCGGGATCGGGGCGCTCGATCCGCACGGACAAAGCGCCGGAAGGATGCTCGATCCGAAGATCGGCGGGCAAGGCGGCGGGCCGTGCGATCCGTGCCGCGAGCGTGCCGGGGGTCGCGATCGCCGTGGCGATCCCGACGGCGCCGGTGATCGCCAGCGCCGTATGGCAGGCGTGCGGCATCAAATAGCGCACGCGAATGGCGGCATCGCCCGCGGGCGGGGAGAGCAGAACGGGTTTCGGTACGACGAGGTCGGCGACGTCGCCGAGCCCCATCCGGCGCCCGGCCTCGCGCCGCATCGCCTCGATACGCGCCATCAAAGCGCGATCGGCGTCGATCTCGGCGGGCGCTTCGCCGCCCGTCAGCCCCAAGGACGACGCCGCCACGAGCATCAACGGCATGGCGGCATCGACGAGCGATGTCTCGATTCCGTCGATCCGCTCGACCGGCTCCCCCGACGGCAGGAGCTTTCCCGTCTTCGCACCCGCCGCATCGAGGAAGGCGAGATGAATGGGCGCCGCCGCCCCGGGCACGCCGTCTATCGTGGCTTCGCCCGCGTAGACCACCCGACCCGCGGGGCTGCGCACTTTGGCGATCACCAGCTTGCCGGTGTTGACGTTGTGGATGCGGACGGTCGTTTCGCCCGCGCCGGCGCGCACCAAGCCGGCCTCGATCGCGAACGGTCCGACGCCCGCAAGCATATTGCCGCAATTGGGCGAAGTATCGACGCGGCGCTCGGCGACAAGGACTTGGGCGAACAGGTAGTCGACATCGGCGTCCGCGCGGCGCGAACGCCCGACGATGGCGACCTTGCTGGTCAGCGGATTGCCGCCGCCGATCCCGTCGATCTGCAGTCGATGCCCCGCCCCGAGGGCGGCGATCAACACGCCGTCGCGCGATGCCGGATCGGCGGGCAGATCGTCGGCGAGGAAAAACGGGCCCCGCGACGTGCCGCCGCGCATCAAAACGCAAGGTATGCGGACCAAATCGTCCATGGGCGAACGGGCTGCTCCTCCGGCGACGGCGCAGCTTGCGGCGCTGCGCCATTCGATCGTTGAGCGACCTGTAGCCCCCGTCCGATGCGTTGTGAAATGCAAAGATCGCGTCTATTATTGCGAAATGCGGATCAATGCCGAACTCCTCGATTTTCGCGCCTTCCTTGCCGTGCTGTCGTGCGGTTCGTTCCACAAGGCGGCGCGAGAGCTCAACATCTCGCAACCCGCGCTGTCGCGCAGGATCAAGGGTCTCGAGCGCACTCTCGGCAAGACACTGATCGAACGCTCGACCCGGCACGTCGCGCCGACCGCCGTGGGCCGGCAGTTACGGCCGCTGGTCGCGCGCTTGCTCGACGAGTTCGAGGAATCGGTCCTGTCGATCGGCGGATTGGGCGGCCGTCTCGCGGGCCAGGTCACCATCGCTTCGGTGCCGACGGCCGCCTTCTACTTTTTGCCGCGCGTCATACGCGCCTTCAACCGGCTCTATCCGGGGATCCGCTTCCGCATTCTCGACCTATCGGCGAACGAGGGGTTGGACGCCGTCGCGCGCGGCGAGGTCGAGTTCGGGATCAATCTGACCGGCGCCACGCGGCCCGATCTGCGTTTCACGCCGCTGCTGGAGGACGAGTTCGTCCTCGCCTGCCGTCGCGACCATCCGCTGGCGTCGGCGCGCGAACTGCGCTGGCGCGATCTGGCGGGCTATCCGTTGATCGGCGTCAGCCAGTCGAGCGGCAACCGCGCCGTTCTCGATCAGGCGCTGAGCCGCACCAAGGTCCAGCTCGATTGGTTCTACGAGGTCAACCACCTCTCGACCTCGCTGGGGCTCGTCGAGGCGGGCCTGGCGATCTCGGTCCTGCCGAAGCTCGCCACGCCGCAGACCAAGCATCCGGTGATCGCCACCGTGCGCCTCAAAAATCCCGTGGTCAGCCGGACGATCGGCCTGGTCGAGCGTCACGGCGCGCGGCTGACGCCCGCGGCCGAACGCTTCCGTCAGCTCCTGATCGACGAGTGGAATGCGAGCTGATCAGCTCGCCGCAGCCGGACGCGCCTGCGGCACCAGACGTTGGCGATAGCCCTGCATGAACGATTCGAACGGCGCGAGCGAGGAGACGCGCGCGGCGATCGAGGCGATGTCGGGCGTCGCACCGGCTCGATCGGCGGTCAACACGCGGAACACCTCGGCGTAGGGCGAACGGCCCATGGCGGGCCCGAAGCGCTCGCGCAAGCGCGCGGTCCCCGCCTCGTCCCCGGCCAGCGCCAACGCGACGGCCAGATGCAGGGCCTGGCGCGCGCGGTTGTCCTGCATCTGCGCCGTGCCGGCCGGCGGTTCGCCGATCAACCGTTCGAGCGCGCGCGCGGCTTCGGCCCATGCGCGGGTGCGTTGGGCGATTTCGGTGCGCAATAGATCGGCGTCGGGCGCGGTGTCGCCTTCCATGCGCGCGAGCGCTTCGGTCGGCCGTCCCAGATCGGCGAGCGCGCGCGCGGCCAAGCGGTTGCGTTCGCGCTGAAGCTCGATCGACGTCGCCGGCTCGGAGGCCCGCAGCGCGTCGAGCGCCAATTGGGGCTTGCGGTCGAGCAGACGGATCGCGGCGAGACGGGCACCGACTTGCGCGCGGGTTTCGCCCGCCACGCGATTGCGCATTTGGTGGTCCAGCAACTCGCCCGCCCGGTCGAGCAGATCGACCCCGATCAGACGCTCGGCGAGTTTGCGGACCATCTCATCGCCTTCGGGGCCGGACGGCACGAGATCGCGGTAATCCTCGAACAGGCCGATGGCCGCGACGGGCGAAAGCTTGTCAGCACCGCCTTCGAGGAACAATTTGCGGAACTCGGCGGCCACGTCCTGGGCAAGCTGCCCGCGGTCGCGCGCGTCGGGGAAGCGCTGGGCGGCGTCGCGCAAGGTGGCCGTGCCGGCGCGGAACTCGCCGGCCGCGAGTTGCGCGCGACCCAGGCGGCGCTGGATGTCGAACTCGAGCTCGTCCCCGCGCCAGGCGAAGCGCAAGCGTTCGAGGGCCGCAACCGTTTCCTGGGGCGTCGCGTCGCCCTTCTCGGCCTGGACTTGGATGCGCGCCAGTTCCGCCTGAACGCGCGCCTTGGTGACGGTGCCGAAGTCGAGCGCGCGCCATGCGGCCAGCGCCGCGCGGCTGTCGCCGCGCTCGAGGGCGATGCGCCCCTTGAGGTAATCCGCGCGCGCGCGATCGCCGCTGGCGGGCTGGTTCTGCGCCACGCGGTCGAGCCGGCGTTCGGCCTGATCGTACTCGCCCGCCGCAATTCGCGCTTCGACCATCGCAAGGCCGATCTTGTTGGCGAAGAAACGCGGGAAACGTTCGGAGACGTCGGCCGCCCGGTCGAACTGCATGATCGCGGCTTGCGGGTCGTTCTGGGCGATGGCGAGCGTGCCGCGCCACAGCGCTGCCTCCGCTTCGCTGTCGAGGCTCGAATGATTCAGCCAGCGCGCGGCCTCGTCGAGGTTGCCCGCGAACATCTCGCCCACGCCGCGCATCAGGCGGTTCTGCGGCCCGTCGAGCAACTGCGGACGTTCCTCGCCGATCAGGCGCAGGATCGAGTTCGCTTCCTGGAACAACGCATTGGCGAACAGGAAACGCGCGAGTTCCAGACGCGCGGCGTTGCGCGGATCGCCCTCGCGCGAATTCGCGACCGCGCGTTGAAGCTGGGCGCGGTCCTCGTTGAACTTACCCGGTTGGCGGCCCCACGCGGCGTAATCGAGCAGCGCGGCATTGCGCAATTGCGCGGCCCCCGGCATGCCGGGGGCGGTCGGCGCGGTGACGAACAAGCCGCGCGTCGAAGCGACCTCCACGCCCGTGCCGAGCGGCCGGACCGAAACCGAATCGTCCTCGGGCCGCACCACCGCACCTTGCGCGCTGGCCAGAATCTGGAATTGGGCGAAGCGGCGCATTTGCGCGAGCCCCACGCCGGCCACCGCCGTGGGCACGATGGCGAGTTCGTCGCCGATCTCCGGATCGCGCAGGCGCAGCACGTTGGCAGCCCCCGGCAACTCGATCGCCACGCGCGCGTCGGCCGGCTGATCGGGGTTGCGGATGACGATACCGAGCGGGGTTTCGGGCCGGCGCGGCAAACGGCCGAGTTCGACCACCCACGCCGTGCCGTCGCGGCGCACCAGCGCGTTGGCTCCGCCGCGCGGGGACATGCGCAAGACCGTGCCTTCGCTGTCGAGCTGTTCGACCTCGCCCACCAGATCGCGCATCTCCGCATCGACGCGCAGCGGCGAAAGGTCGATGCCCACGCGCCGGTCGAAGGCGATCCACAAATTCTGCCCGCGACCGAACACGGCTGCCCCTACGGGCTCGCCGAAGCCGAAGCGCAGGACGCTGAAATTCTCCTCGCGCTGGACTTCGACGGCCACGCGGCCGAGCAGCGCGCCCGGCGGCACCGCCGGCTGGGACAGGCCGAGCGCTTGCGCCTGCTGGGCCAGCGTCTGGAAGTCGGGGGTCGCGGGGCGCCCGCCGGCGGAAATGGGCGCGCCGGCTTGAACCGGCGATTGCGGCGGCGACGCACTCGCCGGCGCGGCTTGCCCGGGCTGGGGCAACTGCACCTGCTGAGTCGTCGGCTGGTCGGTGCCGATCGACCCGTCGCGCACGAAATCGAGCACGACGCGCGGCCCCGCGCGCAGATGGCGCAGACCGACATTCTCGTTCAGCGTCAGGTTCAGCGTGGTGCGCTCGCCTTCGCGGGTCGCGCGCGCGGCCGAAACCGAGGCACGCAACGCCTGCTGCAGACGCGTCGCATCGATTCCGACGGGCGACCCGAACACGATCGTCGCCGCCCGGCCTTGCTGATCGACGCGATAATCGACGTCTTCCGGCCAATCGACGACGGCGCGGTCGAAGCCGTCCTGCTGGCTGAATCGGATATTGAGCGCGCGCGTGGGCGCGGATGCGGTGGCGCCTTGCGCTTGGGCTGGCGCGGCGGGCCCAGTGGTGGGCGTGCCTGCGGCCGGCGGCGGCGCCACTTGGGCGGCGGGCGGCGTTGCGGGCGTCAGCGGTGTGGCCGGCGCATTCGCCCACGGCGGCGCCGTTCCGGACACGCTCGGACTTTGGGCCGGCAGTTGGGCGGGGATAGCGGGCGCGTTCGGCGCCGGGGCCAGCTCCGGCGAGGGTTGGCCGGCGGGCGGCGTGGCTGGGAACGCGCGCCAAGGCGGCGTTTGGGCATGCGCGCCAAACGCCAGCAATCCCGCCAAACCGATCGTCGGCAGGGTCGCCCGCAGCACCCGATTCATCTTGCCAATCGCCATGCGTCTCGCCAGCCCGGTCGATCGCGACTCGAGCAATCGAGTGTACCTCAGGTTCGAGTCGCTGTCTCGTAAATATCTGAAAAACAACGCTTCAGGGAAGATACCCACAGCGTCCCGGACCGGTCCGCGGCCCTTGGCGTCGGCTTCACGTTCGAGCTGGGGTAATGTTCCGCCACAGATGACCCGCTCCGCTCACATGGCGACCCCATCCCCGCCCCCTCCGGCGTCGATCCCGCGGATGTTCGCGCCATTCGCGATCCTGGGCTTGATCGCGACGGTGCTGGCGATCGTCGCCGCGATCGAAATCAAGCATCGTCAAATCGACGACGCGCTCGCCGCCATCGGCCGGCTGTCGGTCGAAGCGCTGAGCATCACCAAGTCGCGAACGAATTCGGGCACGGTCGACGTGCTGCTCGACCGGACCCGCGGGGTCGATGCCGCCGCTCTGGCCGCGCATCCGGCGGTGGCCGAAGCGCACCGCCAACTCAGCGCGGCGGTCGAAGCGACGCGGATCCTCAAGATCAAGATTTTCGACCGCGATGGCCGGATTTTGTACTCGCCCGAGCGAAGCGAAATCGGCTCCTCCACCGGCAATCCTGCGGCGATCGCGGCGGCGATCGCGGGCGAGACCACGACCGCCGTCTACCCGCCGCGCACGGTGCAAGGCTATGGCGGTCTGCGCCAGGCGCAATCGGTGGTCGGCGCCTACACTCCTTTCCGCGGCGTGAGCGGCGCGATCGATGCGGTGTTCGAAATTTATGTCGATACTTCGCCCGAGCGCGCCGAGATCGAAAGCAATCTTCGGCGCCTGGATGCGGTCATCGCCGCGACGATGTTCGCCCTGTACGCCGCGTTGCTGGCGCTCGCGTGGCGCGCGGTGCGCGCGCAAGCCCGCCAACGTCTGGCGCTCGCCGAAGAACGCGCGCGCTTCGCCGATTTCTCCGACATCGCGGCCGGTTGGGTTTGGGAGACCGACGCCGAGAACCGCCTCGTATTCTCCTCGCAAGGTATCCGCGCGATCGGAATCGAGCCCGATGCGCGCTATGGCATGGTGTCCCAGGCTTGGGATCAACCCACCGGGGTTGGCCGCGACGGGCCGCCGTTGAGCGAAATCATGGGCGCGCGGCGGATATTCCGCGACGTGTATATCCGGCTCGACGTGCCCGGTGGACATGCGTGGATCGCGCGCTCGGGTCGGCCCATCTTCGGGCCTGGGGGCGAATTCCACGGCTATCGCGGTGCCGATCGCGACGTGACCGAGCAAGTCCGCACCGAACGGGAATTGCGCGCAGCGGATGCGACCAAATCGAGCCTGCTCGAAGCGTTGGACCGGGCGCGGCTCGGTCTCGAATTGGCGGTCGAAACCGCACAAGTCGGCTGGTGGGAGGTCGATAGCGCCACCGGTGCTCGGAATTGGTCGCCCCGCGCACGCGACATCTGGGGCATCGGCCGCGATGTACCGGCGAGCCAGGAAACCTATCTGGCGGCGATCCATCCCGACGACGTGACACGAGCCGTCAATCTGACGGCGGATAACGTCGGCACGGTCGTGCGGCATTACCGGGTCCGGCACGCAGGCGGCGAAATCCACCACGTGCGACAGCATACACGCGCCGAGCGGAACGCCGACGGTACGGTGCGCAGGATCATGGGCACGGTCATCGACGTCACCGACATCGAAAATCTGCGTGCGGCCGCCGAGCGCGCGAAGGCCACGCTCGACGGCGCGCTCGACGCGATGGACGAAGGTTTCGCGCTGTTCGACGCCCAAGAGCGCCTCGTCACCTGCAATCGGACCTACAAGCGGCTGCGCCCCGGCGCGGCCGCGCGCGCCGTACCGGGCGCCAAGTTCGCCGACATCCTGGAAGCGGCGATCGACGACATCCATCCGCGCGAGGCGACCGAGCAGCGCGCGGCGCTTATCGCGTGGCGTCTGGCGAAGTTCCGCGATCCCGACGGGCCCATCGAGATCGTCCGCGCCGACGGCACGACCATCGAAGTGACCGAAACGCGCTCGGACGCCGGCTACACGGTATCGATCTATCGCGACGTGACCCAAGAACGCCGCGCGGCCGCCGAACTCGTGCGCGCCAAGGCCCTGGCCGAGCAGGCCAACTACGCCAAATCGCGCTTCCTTGCGACGATGAGTCACGAAATCCGCACGCCGATGAACGGCGTCCTCGGGACGGTCGAGTTGCTCGCCGGCACGCAACTCGACGGGCGCCAGCGCGGCTATGTCGAGGCGGTCGAACGCTCGGCCAGCGCCTTGCTCGCGATCCTCGACGACATTCTCGACTACTCGAAGCTCGAAGCCGGCGACATGAAGATCGAGGAGATCGCCTACGATCCCGCCGCGGTTCTGCGCCAGACGGTGGCACTGCTGACGCCGGGCGCGGAGAAAAAGCGCCTCGCGCTGGAATGCGCGGTCGAGGCCGGCGTGCCCCAAACGGTCGCGGGCGATCCCACGCGCGTGCGTCAGGTTTTGTTCAACCTGATCGGCAACGCGGTCAAGTTCACCGAACGCGGCGGCGTCGCGGCCACGCTGTCGCGCGACGGCGATTCGCTCGTCTTTGCGATCAGCGACACCGGCATCGGCATCGCCGCCGACGCGCTGCCGCGGCTGTTCGATCGCTTCAGCCAGGCCGACGAGACCATATCGCGGCGCTTCGGCGGCACGGGGCTTGGCTTGGCCATCGTGCGCGAACTCGCCCAAGCCATGGGCGGGGACATCGCCGTCGTCTCGGAGTTGGGCAAGGGCTCGACCTTTTCGATGCGCCTGCCCGTCCGCGCGGCGAGCGCGCGTCCGACCCAAAGTGCGGAGCCCGCCGCCGCGCGCGCGCCGGCCCGCCCGCTCGATCTGCTGGTCGCCGAGGACAACGAGATCAACCGAATGGTCGTGCGCGGCTTTCTCGAGCGCATGGGGCACAGCGTCGCCTTCGTCGTGGACGGACGCGAAGCGATCCAACACGCGCGCAAAAAGCGCTACGACGCGATCCTGATGGACGCGCAGATGCCCGAGATCGACGGCGTCGAGGCCACCCGCTGGATTCGCGTTCTGCCCGAACCGTTCGGCTCCGTACCCATCGTGGCGTTGACCGCAAACGCGATGCGCGGCGACCGCGAGGCATATCTGGCCGCCGGCATGAACGACTACGTCGCCAAGCCCATCAAGGCCGAGGAACTCGCGCGGGCGCTCGAGCGCGCGACGGGGATCGCGGCCACGAACCCGGCCGCGCCGGCGGCCGAGGCGCGACCGACGCCCGAGGCGGGCGCGAAAAACCTTGCGGCCCTCGTGGCCGATCTGCGCGCCGGACGGGCGACGCGATGAACCCGCCGGCCGATCCGGCCCCGGAAATCGTCGAAGCGTTGATCGCGGGCGATTCCCGCCCGCTCGTGGCCGCGCTTGCGGCGATGGGCATGACCGCCCCCGAGATCCGCTGGGAGCCGACGGCTGAAACCCTGGCCGAACCACGCCTGGGCGCCATGCTCGACTACTGGAACGCTTTGCGCGCGCGCGGATCGCTGCCGCGGCTGGGCGACGTCGATCCGTTGGGGTTGGGCGAGGCGATCGGCTATGCAATGCTTCTCGAAGCGCAACCGGACGGCGATTACAGATACATCCTCTACGGCAGCCGCATTGCCGAACGCGCGGGCTTCGATATGACCGGAAAACGCACGCGCGAGGTGATGCCCGCCAGCCCCGCGATCCCGTTTCTCTTCGCGGCGATCTATCGTGCGGCCGCCGCGCGGCGCGCGCCGGTCTTCAGCGTGCACTCGCCGCCGTCGAGCGTGCATGTGACCGAATGGCGGCGCCTGGTCCTTCCGCTTACGGGCGCCGCGGGGCGGATCGATTTCCTCGTCGGCAACGTGCCCGGCGCGACGCGGCCGTAGCGGCCTCAGGACTTGTCGAACAATGCGTCGATCGCGGCTTGGTCGTGCGCCGCGTCGGGCATTTGCGGGCCGTTCAACAGATCCGCCTCTCCGCCTTTGGCTTTGCGCGGGGCCGAGACGATCGCGCTTGCCTGGGCGGGATCGAGCGCGATCCCGAACGCCTCCATCAGGCCGGCGACGGTGCGATCGACGTCCTTGAGGACGTTGACGACCTTGGTGATGCGTTGGCCGGTGATGTCCTGGAAGTTGCAGGCTTCGTAGATGCGCGTCACGTCCACACGGACCGCGTCGCCCGCATCCGCCGGCATCGTTCCGGCGGTTTTCTCGATGCTCTCGACCGCATCGAGGATCGCATTGGTCGCCGATTCGGTCGCCGCGACGACCGCCGACAGCTCGTCGGTGGCGCCGGGCAAGTCGCGCAAGCGCATGTCGTTGGCTTGAAGCGCCGCAAGATCGCGCCGCGCGTCGGCCATGATCCGCGCGAGGTTGGCGATGCCATCGCGCAAACCCGAATCGGCCGAGGCGACGGTCACCTTCGAGCGCGGCTTCGAGGCGACGACTTTCGCGACCGCTTTGCGCTTCGCGGCGGATTTCGCCTTGGCTTTCGGCGCGACTTTGGTCTTCGGCTTGGTTTTTTTCTTCGGTTTCGCCATGCGCCCGTCTCCCCTCCGACGCGTCGGCGGCCGTCAGAAATCGCCGAGAACGGTCGCGATTTTTCCCTTCAGAACGGCGGCGTTGAAGGGCTTGACGATGTAGTTGTTCACGCCGGCCTGTTTGGCGGCGATGACGTTCTCGGTCTTGGATTCGGCCGTGACCATGATGAACGGGATATGCTTGAGCTTCGCATCCGCGCGCACCGCCTGGAGAAGCTGCAAACCGGTCATCGGCTGCATGTTCCAGTCCGAGATGATCAGCCCGTAATCCTTCTGCTGGACCTTGGCGAGCGCTTCCGAGCCGTCGGCGGCCTCGTCGACGTTCGAAAAACCGATCTGATTCAGAAGGTTCTTCACGATGCGCAACATCGTCTTGTAATCGTCGACGATCAGCACGTTCATTTTAAGATCGACGGCCATTGCTCTTGTCTCCCAAGGCGTCCCGGCGCGCGGGACCGTTCGAATTCGCGAAGCCCAGGCCCCAAGTTACAGCTTGGGGGCCCGGGCTTCGTCAACAAGTATATGGAAGGGCTTACGGGAAGATTAAGACCCCGGCGTTTACCCCTGCCGGGGCGCCGGAATGCGGCTGGGCTGGGCCTCGGGCTGGCGGCGGCGCGCGAGTTCCGCCGTCACCTGCTGGGCGCGGACGGGGTTCATCAGGGCCAGAACCGGTGCGGCGCGCCGTTCGTTCATCGCCTCGACGATTTCCAGCAAAACGGGCAGTTCCATCTGCTCGAAAATCCGCGCCGCTTCGGCCGGTTTCATGTTCTGGAAAAGGCGGACCAACGAGGCGCGCCGCGACTGCTCGCCTTCGTCGTAGCGCTTGATCGCGGTATCTATCTGCGCTTGGAGGGCTTTGAGTTCCTCCACTTGCTGCTGGATGCGCCGTTCGGCCGCCTGCAGGATGGCTTCGCGTTGTTCGAGTTCGGTCTGACGCTTTTCGAGTTCCTCGCGACGCTTGACCAGATCCTGCAGAGTTTCGAGTTCGCCGGGGCTGAACGTCCGCTCTTCGGCGGGTTCCGCGGGCGTTTGGGCAGGTGCGGGGGCGGGCGCCGGGGCTTGAGCGAACTGGACGGGGCGCGGCGCGGGCGCGGGTGCGGCGGCTTGCGGCGCGCGCGCGGCGGGCGTTGATTGGTTTTGGGCGACGGCAACGCCCATTTCGCCGAGGCGCACGGCCAGCATCAAGAACGCGACCGCCACCAGGATCGGCAGCAACCTTATCCGCTTCGTCCAATTCGACGCGGCGCTCATGCCCGGCCGCCCGCGCGCGCAACGCCCATGGCGGTGCCCAGCGCCGCAGCGCCGGCGAGTGCCACGGCCGCCCCACGGCGGCGCTCGGCGATGGCTTTGAGCAATTCCTGCTCGGCTTGCGAACGTTGGGTTTGGCGTTCCGTGCCCTCGCGTTCGGCGAACTTGATCGCGTCGCGCAGCAGGCGCTCCTCTTCGCCCGTGGGGGCCGCGGCTTCCGCGCGCGGCGCGCGGGCGGGTGCGGCGGACGCGGCCGCGTAACGCGCGCCTTCGGCGGCGCGGTCGGCGATGGGCGTGGCGCGCGCCACGATGTATTCGAGATCGTCCTTCAGGGCGACGGCCTTGCGCGTCTGGTCTTCGAGCAACCGGCCCGCGGCTTCGCCGGCGATCTTGAGGTCGGCGATCGCCGCCTCGGCACGGCGCGCGGCCTCGTTGAATTCCTTGATCGTGCGGTCGAGCTCGGCTTTGCCTTCGCGCCACGTACCCAGGCGCTTGTGCAGCCGCCAAGCGTAGAAGATGAATGCGACCAGCAGGGCCGCGAGAACGAGATTGAGCGCGAGTTCCATGCCCATCACGTTTCCTCGTATTTGTTGATTTTCCGGTCGATCATGACCGCGACGTTCTGGCCGCGACGGCCCATACGCCCCTTGAACAGGCGTTCGGGACCGCACAGCACTTCGACTTCGCTGTCCGACGTGGCGTTCAGCATCAGGCGCGTGCCGACCTTGAAGTCGAGCACGTCCTGCAGCGTCATCACCTGATCGTCGAGCACGGCGTGGATGTCCACTTCGGTCGACCACAATTCGGTCGCGAGGTGGCCTTCCCAAATCGAGTCTCGGCCGAACTTCTCGCCCATGAACTGCTGCAGCAGTATCTCGCGGACGGGTTCGAGCGTCGCGTAGGGCAGCAGCAACTCCAGGCGCCCGCCGCGATCCTCCATGTCGATGCGCAGCTTGGCGATGATCGCGGCGTTGGCGGGGCGCGCGATGGTCGCGAAGCGCGGGTTCGTCTCCAGGCGCTCGAAGCGGAAATTGACCTTGCTGATCGGATCGAACGACGCCGAAAGATCGCCGAGCACGACCGCGACCAGGCGTTCGACGAGGTTGCGTTCGATGGTCGTGTAGGGCCGGCCTTCGATGCGCATCGCGGCCGTGCCGCGCCGGCCGCCGAGCAGCACGTCGACGATCGAATAGATCAGCGCGGAGTCGACCGTCAGCAGGCCGAAATTGTCCCACTGCTCGGCCTTGAAGACCGCGAGCATCGCGGGCAGCGGGATCGAGTTGACGTAGTCGCCGAAGCGGGTCGACGTGATGACGTCGAGCGAGACTTCGACGTTGTCCGAGGTGAAGTTGCGCAAGCTCGTGGTCAGCATTCGGACCAGACGGTCGAACACGATTTCGAGCATCGGCAGGCGTTCGTAGGACACGAGCGCGCTGTTGATGATCGCCTGCATGCCCGAGGTGCCGTCGCCCCCGGCGCCGCCCGCATCGAACCCGAGCAGCGAGTCGATTTCGTCCTGGTTGAGGACCCTCGCGGTCGCGTCGCCGCCACCGCCGCCGCCGCCCGCGTCGCCGCCGCCCGAGTCCATGGCCGCCCATTCGGCGGCCATCTTTTCTTCTTCGGACATGTTGTTCGGATCGGACATGACGGGGCCTCTATTGGACCAGCATTTCGCGGAAAAGGATGTCGTTGACGCGTGCGGGCTGCGCGGCGAGTTGCACGCGCGTCAACAACTCCTCGCGGAGTTTGAGGAAGCCGGACGAGCCGCGCAGATCCTCGGGACGCAATTCGCGCAGATAGACCTGGAAGTTGTCGACGATGCGCGGCAGGTTCGCCTCGAAGGCGTTGGCGTCGTCGATCGAACGCAACTCGACCGACAAAGTCAGCTTGAGGAACGAGGTCCGACGCCCCGCGCCCGCGTTCAGGTTCACGAGCAGATCGGGCATGTTGAAGTAGACCGACTTGACCGGACCTTGGGGCTCGGCGGGCTTGGGCGGGCCATCCTCGGCGTGCTGTTCGGGCGGCGGTCCGCCCGCGAAAAACAGGAAATAAACCCCCGCCCCGATCCCCAGCAAAAGAACGAGCGCGCCCGCGCCGGCGATGATCAACATCTTGCCGGACAAAAACTTCTTTTTCGGCTGCTCGCCGCCTTCGGGAGTCTCGCCCTCGGCGCCTTCTTTGGGTGGATCGTCGGCCATCGCGCGTCCGCTTCGAACCTCAAAGCCCAAGACGAATCTTAGGCAGATTTATCTAAAGTCCCACATAACCTTGCCAAAAGGTGGTTAACAACCCGTTATCGGCCGCAAGAAAGAAGTTAAAGAACCGTTTACAAGCCTTTGAGATTCGTCACTGAACCAACATCTCGCGGAACAGTACATCGGTCACGCGGGCGGGGCGTGCGGCGGCCTGTACGCGCACCAGCATCTCCTCCCGCAGCCGCATCAACCCGACCGAGCCGCGCAAATCTTCCGGCCGCAATTCCCGAAGATAGGTCACGAAAGTGTCGATGATCCTTGGCATCGCGTCTTCGAATTCGGGGATATCGGCCTCGACCACCTCGATCGAGGCCGTCAGCTTGATGAAGTTGCCGCGCCCGCGCTGGGCGAGGCTCAAATTCACCAGCAAATCCGGCAGGTTATAAAGTGTCGTGGGCGGCGGAGGGGGCGGCGGGGCTTCGGCTTCCTCGTGCTTTTCCTCGCCACCCAAGAAGCCGAAAAACCATGCGGCACCGCCGCCGATCGCAAGCAGCACGATCGGCACCAGAATGATCAGCAACTTCTTGCCCGAAAATCGCTTTTTGCCGCCCTCGGCGCCATCGGCGGGGGCGGCGTCGGGTGCGGCCGCGTCGGTCATCGCCTAACTCTACCAAATTTATCTAAACTTGGCACGATTATGCCGCAGATCGGTTAACGCGCCCTAAAGACCGGGCTACGATCCGCCTCCCCTCGTTTCGGAGATTCGCCCATGGACCGCCGCACGATGTTGTCCGCTGGCGTCGCCGGCGCTTTGGCGGCGCCCGCGATCGCCACCGCCCAAACCGGCCCGATCCGCTTGCGGATGACGACGATCGTGCCCGAGGGCACCTATCTGTTCACGGCGTTCACGCGCCGCTTCGTGGACCACGTCCGTACGTTGACCGACGGCCGGGTCGAAATCCAAGCCTTTCCGGCCGGCGTGCTTGCCCCGCCTTTCGACGTCTACCGCGCGGTCGAGGACGGGCGCGCGGATATGGGGCATGCGCCGCCCGCGCTGATCTTCCAGCGCGACCCGGCCATGGCACTGTTTACCAGTTTTCCAGGCGGGCTCGGCATCGAGGCGACGATGCACTGGCTTTACGAGGGCGACGGGCTGAAGCTGCTGGTCGACCATCACCGCGACCGGCTGGGGCTGCAGCCGATCGTCGCGGGCATCGCGACGACGGAAGTCTTCGCGCATTCCTGGAAGCCCATCCGCACGGCCGCGGACATGCGCGGGCTCAAATTCCGCACGCTCGGCGTCTGGGGTGAGATCCTGCGCGGCTTCGGCGCCGAACCGGTCGCGACCCCCACCGCCGATGTGGCCGCCGCGCTCGAGCGGCGCGTCATCGACGCGGCCAAGATGGCGGCCCCGGCGGACAACCTCCAGATGGGGCTGAACCGCATCGCCCCCTATATCGTCGTACCCGGCGCGCATCTGCCGGGCGGCTATTTCACCGCCTTCCTGCGCGCCGAACGCTGGGCGCGGATCCCCGAGGAACTCCAGCGCCGCATCCTGCTCGCAGGACGGCTGACGAGCTTCGATTCCTACGTCGAGAAGGGCCGCATGGACCTCGATGCGATGGCCGAGTTCCGCAAGGGCCGCGCCGAACTCGTCACCCTCGATCCGGCCTTCGTCGCCGCGATCAAGGCCGCCGCGCGCCAATGGGCCCGCACGGCCGCGCAAACGGCCGCCGCGCAAGGCAATCCCTGGCCCGAGCGCGTGATGAACTCGGTTTTCGCCTTCCAGGACAAGTGGGAGGAAAATGCCGTTTACCGGCTTTGAGCGCCGCGCGGCGGATGCGGGCCTCGCGCTCGCCTGTGCGGCTGCCGGGCTCACGCTCGGGCTGATGCTGCTTGAAGTGGCGTTGCGCTACGTCTTCTCGGCACCGACTGTATGGACGCCCGAATTGGTCGGGATGACGAACGGCGCGATCTTCGTCTTCGCCGCCGGCCCCGCCTTGCGCGCGGGCGCGCATGTTTCGGTCGACGCGTTGACGCGCTTCCTTCCCACCCGCGCGCGCGACGGCGTACTCGCCGTTTTCTTCGCGGGTTTGCTGCTGCCCGTGCTGATCGTGCTGATCGACGCGGGCATCGGGCGCGCGTGGACGGCCTTCGCGCGCGGCGAAGTCAACGACGTCAGCCCCTGGCGGCATGCGGTCTGGCCGCATTACGCGCTGCTGACCCTCGGTCTTTCCGGGCTGGCACTGCAGGTCGCCTTCGAGGCTTTCGCGCGCGCCAAACGGGCTTTCGGATGATCGAGGGGGCCGCGATCTGGATGTTTCCGGCGCTGTTCGCGCTGGTTTTCGCGGGCGTGCCGGTCGGCTTCGCACTGATCGTCGTGGCGGCGATCTTCGGCTACGGGTTTTTCGGCGAAGCGCTCGGCCGCCAAATGTTCGGAAGATTGGTCGAAGTGTCCTCCGGCTTCGCCTTCGCGGCCGTACCGGCCTTCGTGTTCATGGGGGCCGTGCTCGAGAAATCGGGGATCGCGGAGCGGTTGTTCGATGCGATGCGCCTGTGGCTCGGCCGGTTGCCCGGGGGGCTGGCGCTCGCCGCGATCGCGATGGCGGCGATCTTCGCGGCCGCCACGGGCATCATCGGCGCGGTCGAGGTGGTGATCGGCCTGATGGCGATCCCGCCGATGATGGCCGCCCGCTACGACAAGCGCTTGGTCGCGGGAACGATTTGTGCGGGCGGTTCGCTCGGCACGATCGTGCCGCCCTCGGTCACGGCCGTGATCTATGGTCTGGTCGCGCAAGTGCCGATCTCGGATCTGCTCGCCGGAATTCTGATCCCCGGCGCGCTGACGGTCGGCTTGTTCATGGGCTACATCCTGCTGCGCTGCGCGTTCGATCCAACGGCCGGACCGCCCGCCCCGCCCGACGAACGGCCGCTGGCGGAGAAGCTCGCCCTCACCGCGCGCGCGCTGTTGCCGGCGGCGGCGCTGATCGCTTGCGTGCTGGGTGCCATTTTCGCCGGGATCGCCTCGCCGACGGAAGCCGCCGCGACCGGGGCGGCGGGGGCACTGGCGCTCGCCGGTCTTCACGGGCGGCTCGATGCGGCGCTGGTGCGCGACGCGGCCCGGCGCACGGCGCTGGTCACCGCGATGATCATGACGATCGTTTTCGGCGGAACGCTGTTTTCGAGCGTCTTCCATGTGCAAGGCGGCGGCGAACTCGTGCGCGGCTGGGCCGCTTTCGCCGCCGCGCGGCCCGAAATCCTCGTTCCCGTTCTGCTCGGCATCGTTTTCGCGATGGGCTTCGTTCTCGACTGGGCGACGATCGTGCTGCTGTGCGTGCCGGTCTTCGCGCCCTTGCTGCAAAGCGCCGGCGTCGATCCGCTGTGGTTCGGCGTGGCGATGCTGGTCTGCATCCAGACGAGCTATCTGACCCCGCCGATGGCGCCCGCGATTTTCTACCTGCAAAGCGTGGCCCCGCCGGGTATGACCTATCTCGACATCTGCCGCGGTGTGGTGCCGTTCCTGATTTGCCAGTTGCTCGTCCTCGCCGCCGTACTCGCCTTCCCCTGGACGGCGACCTGGCTGCCGGGGGCGATGGGGGATTTCCGATGACCGAGCCGCGCGACGACGTGCTTGCCCGATGGTACGCCGCAATCAAGGCGGGCGATGCCGCCGCCCTCGCTCAAGCCGCGACGCCCGACGTTCGGATCCGCTGGAACGGCCCGCGCGCGGCGATCCCCTGGGCGGGCGAATGGGTCGGCGTCGCAGGCGCGCTCGAATTCTTCGGTCTGGTGGCCCAGCATCTGACGGTGCGCCGGATCGCGACCGTACAACGCATCGACGGCCCCCAATCCTGCGCGATGGTGCTGGAGGGCGATTGGGAAGTGCGCCGAACGGGCGAAGCGCTGAGTCTGCGCGCGGCGAACGTCTTCGCGTTCCGCGACGGCAAGGTCGCGGCCTACGACGTCTATCCCGACAGCGCCGCGTTCGCCGCCGCTCTCGCGCGCTAGGCCGCCCCCGTCTTGGGCCGGGCGGCGAGCCACGCGACGGCGACGAAAGCCAGGATCACGAACGGCAAGGACAGCCAGTTGATCGTCGCCCAACCGAAGGCGTGCTGCAGCGCGCCGGCACCGGCGGCCGTCGCGGCAACCGTCCCGAATACGAGGAAATCGTTCGCCGCCTGCATCTTCGCCTTCTCCGACGGGCGATAGGTTTCGGTCAGCAGCGTCGTGGCGCCGATGTAGAGGAAATTCCAGGCCAGCCCGAGCAGTATGAGCCCGACGTAGAAGTGCCAGAACGTCAGGCCCGACAGCACCACACCGGCGGACGCCGCGAACAGAACCGCCCCCGCCATCATGATGCGGTAGAGCCCGAACCGGTTGACGAGCGCGCCCGTGAAGAACGAGGGCGCGAACATCGCCAGCACATGGGCTTGGATCGTGCGCGCGGCGTCCTCGAACATCAGACCGCACGCGACCATCGCCAAGGGCGTCGCGTTCATCACCAGGGACATCGTCGCGTAGGCGACGATCCCCGCAATCAGCGCCACCACCGCCTTGGGCTGGGTCAACAATTCACCCAGCGGACGCGTCGCCCCGTGGCGTTCGTCGCCGGACGGCACCGGAATGTCGATATACTGCACGACGAGCACGGCGAGGATGGCGACGACGATCAACGCCGCGAAAGACCCTGCGAACGCGACCGGTGCAAGCAGGTCGTGCGTGGCTTTGGCGAGTTCGGGCCCCACGATACCGGCGATCACGCCGCCCGCGAGCACGTAGGAGATCGCCTTGCTTTTCCAGGCGCCCGACGCGCCGTCGGCCGCCGCAAAGCGGTAGAACAACCCGACGCCGTTGTAGACGCCGTTGAGCATCGCCCCGGCGCAGAACATCTGGAACGAGCCCATCAGAACCGCCGTCACACACACGACCTGCCCCGCCACGCCGAACGAGGCGCCCACGGTGAACCCGAAACGACGGCCCTTGAGCTTCATCAGATAGGATGCGGGGAACGTCGTCAGCATCGCGGCCAATTGCATCAAACCCATCGGCAGCGTCGCCAGCGCCTTGTTCTCGGCCAGCATGTGCCCGACCAGCGCCGCTTCGGCGATCATGGTCGACGTGCCGATCATCACCAGCGCCTGCGCGAAGGCCAGCAGCATCACGTTGCGGCGCGAACGCGCCTCGGCGGTCGTCGATACGTCGGTCATGTCGGCGCTTTCCGAAGGGTCAATTGGGCCGAAGGGTCAATTGGGCTGCACGCGCCGTTCGAGCACGCGCTCGAACACCACGTCCTCGACGACATGGGCATCGCCCAAAATCCGCGCGGCCGAACTCATCAGCCGGCGCTTGGCGCGCTCCTGATCGAAGGAGTCGCCCACCGAGGCCACGTCGTTCAAGTCGAGGATGAACGCGTTCTGCAGCCGCACGAGATTTTCCTCGATCCGCTTGGCGTCGGCCGGCTTGGCGAGTTCCAGGCGCATCAGCAGCGCGTAATGCCGGACGACGCGATCGCCCTGGATCGCCGCGACGATCATCCGCGGCAGGACGAACTTGCCCTTCTCCGCACCGGTACCGGCGGCCGGCGGATCGGCGGCGAACGCCGTACCGCCGCCCGTCAGGGCCACGAGCAAAACCAGGAGTCGGACGAGGCGGCTCATGCCGCCGATAATGAACCGCCCTCAGAAATGGGTAAAGCCGCGACTGATGCGCGCGGCGGACATGCCGCTTATGTCGATCCGTCCGGGCGCGCCCGCGACAAGCGTACCGATACAAGAAATCCGCAAGCCGGAACGCGCGGCGGCGGCGTGCAATGCGCGGCTGTCCGCGCGCGCGGCGGCGAACAGCACCTCGTAGTCGTCCCCGCCCGTCAAAACGCGCTCGAACGCTGCCCCGGCCGCGAGCGCGCGCCGTGCGGCGGCGGAAAGCGGCACGTCCGCCGGTTCGATCCGCGCCGCCACGCCCGAGGCGCGCGCCAAATGGCCGAGATCGGCGAGCAGTCCGTCCGACACGTCGATCGCCGCGCGCGCGTAGCGGGCGAGCACCCGCGCGAACGCCACGCGCGGTTCGGGCAGGAAATAGCGCCGTTCGAGCGTGCGGTCGCGCCGCCCCCGCCCCTGCAGCGCGTCGAGGCCGAGCGCCGCATCGCCGATCGTGCCGGTGACATAGACGTCCATTCCCGCTTTGGCGCCCGCCCGCGCGATGCGGCGTCCGCGCGGACCAAGGCCGAGTGCGGTGATCGAAACCACCAGCGGACCGTCGGTGGAGCCCGTATCGCCGCCTAAAAGCGGGATGCGATAACGCGCGCCGTCGTCGGCCAAGCCCGCGGCGAAACGCGCGAGCCACGAATCGCGCGTGCCTCGCGGCAAAGCCAGCGTCATGAAATAGCCGTAAGGTGCCGCCCCTTTGGCGGCGAGATCCGAAAGATTGCGTCGCAACGCCTTCTTGGCGATCAGATCGGCGGGTTCGTCGCCCAGCGTGTGGGTGCCTGCGATCAATTGATCGGCGGTGACGATCAGATCCCGGCCCGGGGGCGCGCGCAAGGCGGCGACGTCGTCGGCGAGGTTCAGCGCTTCGCGCCGTCCTTGGGTCAACGGCCGGAACAGGGCCGCGATTGTCTCGAACTCGCCGCGCTTGCGCCGAGCCGGCGGCATGTCAGGCCATCTCGGCGGGCCGGCGCTCGCGCGCGATGCGGTCGAGCACGCCGTTGATGAAGCCGGCTTCCGCGCCCGCGTCGAAGGCGTGGGCGAGTTCCACATACTCGCCGATCGTCGTGCGCGCGGGGATGTCGGGGCGCGCGAGGATCTCGTAGACGCCCGCGCGCAACGCCGCGCGCAATACCGGATCGATGCGCGCCAGAGTCCAATTTTTGGCCAGCGCCGGTGCGATCAGCCCATCGATCTCGGGTCTGCGCGACCAAGCGCCTTCGACGACCGCCTTGAAGAAATCGGCGTCGGCCGCGGCCCAATCGGGTCCGCCCAAGCCGGGCTTCAGCCGGAAGCGGCGGAATTCCTCGACCGTACGCGCCGGGTCCTCGGCGCGGAACTCGACCTGATAGAGCGCCTGGACGGCGGCCAAACGCGCGGTCGTGCGCGCGCCCTTGACGCCTTCGGACCGGCCGCTCACGACGAAGCGCCCAACGAACGCTTGAAGGCGGCCATCGCCAACGCCGCGTTGGCGGCGTCCGCGCCCTTGTTGCCCTGGTCGCGCTTGGCGCGCGCCCAGGCTTGCGCCTCGTTTTCGACCGTCAGGATGCCGTAGCCGATGGCCAATCCCTTGTGGACGGCGAGATCCTGAAGCCCGCGCGCGCTTTCGCCGCAGACATAATCGTAATGCGTGGTCTCGCCCCGGATGACGCACCCCAGTGCGACGTAGGCGTCGAAGGGCTTCGCGGCGGCGGCCATCGCGATCGCGCCGGGAATTTCGAATGCACCCGGAACGGCCACGCGTACGGCCGTGCCGCCCACGGCCGCGATCGCGGCTTGCGCGCCGGCGGCCAGTTCGTCGGCGATGGCGCCGTAGAATCGCGCTTCGACGATGAGGACGCGCGGCGGCGCGCCCGCGAAGGCTTCGCGCGTGGGGGCCGAGAAATCGCTGCCGCCGAACATCAGAGCGCCCGATGCCCGACGACGTTGAGCCCGTAGCCTTCGAGGCCGACGATCGCGCGGCGCGCGTTGGTCAGCAGCACCATGTCGCGTACCCCCAGATCGAGCAGAATTTGCGCGCCGATTCCGTAATCGCGCAATTGCGCGCCGGAGTCGGCCGGCGCTTTGGCCAGCGGCGCGGGATTGGCCCGTTCGCCGAAACGCGCGCGCACGCGATCCGACAGGCTGGTCGCGCGCGGCTCGCGCAACAGCACGACGACGCCGCGCCCGCCTTGCGCGATGGCGCGCATGGCCGATTGCAATTGCCCCGACCGGCCCGCGGCCCGGTCGCCCAGCACGTCGTCGAGCACCGAGAGTGCATGCATGCGCACCGGCACGGGATCGGCACCGGCGATATCGCCCTTCACCAGCGCGATATGCTCGGCGTAGGCGGCGGTGTTGACGTAGACGTACATGCGCCACGTGCCGCCGTGCTCGCTTTCGAACTCGGTTTCGAGTACGCGCTCGACCACGCGGTCGTGTTTGCGGCGATAGGCGATGAGGTCGGCGATCGTGCCGACCTTGAGGCCGTGATACTGGGCGAACTTCACGAGATCGGGCAGACGCGCCATCGTGCCGTCGTCGTTCATGATCTCGCAGATGACGCCCGCGGGCGTCAGACCCGCCATCCGCGCGATGTCGACGGCCGCCTCGGTATGGCCCGCGCGCACCAGCGTTCCGCCGTCGCGCGCCATCAGCGGGAACACATGGCCGGGCGACCCGATATCGTCGCCCCCCTTGGTCGGATCGATGGCAACCTGGATCGTGCGCGCGCGGTCGGCGGCGGAAATGCCGGTCGTGATGCCTTCGCGCGCTTCGATCGAGACGGTGAACGCGGTTTGATGGCGCGAGGCGTTGTCCGGGCTCATCGGCTTCAGGCCCAGGGTTTCGCAGCGCGCGCGCGTCATGGCAAGGCAGATGAGCCCGCGGCCGTATTTGGCCATGAAGTTGACGGCCTCCGGCGTCGCGAACTGCGCGGGGATCACCAGATCGCCCTCGTTCTCGCGGCTTTCGTCGTCGACCAGAATGAACATCCGGCCGTTACGCGCGTCTTCGACGATGTCCTCGATCGCCGACAGGAACGCCACGTCCGCCCGGCCGGTGGCCAGGATTTCCTTCTGCTTGCCCGTAAGATTTTTGGCCAAAACCGCCGCCTTATTTGCCCAGGATGCGCGCAACATAGCGCGCCAGGGCGTCGATTTCCAAGTTGACCCGGTCGCCCGGCACAAGCCCGCCCAAGGTCGTGGCCGTCCAGGTATGGGGAATGACGTTGATCGCGAAGCGGCACGCGCCGTCGGGGCGGTCCTCGACGTCGTTGACGGTCAGCGAAACGCCGTCGAGCGCCACGGATCCTTTGGGCGCAATGAAGCGCGCGAAGTCGCGTGGCACTTCGAACACCAGCCGATGCGATCCCCCGACGGCGGCGGCCGACACGAGTTGGGCCGTACCGTCGACATGCCCCGATACGATATGCCCGCCGAGTTCCTGGCCCAGCTTCAAGGACGGTTCGAGATTGATTTCGGTGCCTTCGGTCCAGCCGCCGAGCGTGGTTTTGGACAAGGTCTCGGCCGACGCCTCGACCGCGAACCAGTCCGCCCCTTTTTCGACCGCCGTCAGACAGCAGCCCGAACACGCGATCGAAGCGCCGATCTCCGTCGCGGACAGGTCGAGCGCGGTGCGGACGACGAGGCGCGTGTCGCTGGTCTTCGCGGCGGGCGCGACCGACACGATGCGGCCTTTGTCGAGGACGATACCGGTGAACATGGCCGCGCAACTTAGTCGCGCGGGGGCCCGATTACCAGCCCCACGGCCCGCCCCCCGGAAACGCTTGACGCGGACCGGCGGAACGGGAATGACCGTTTAAAGGCCAACGGACGCGGAGCGGGCGAGGCTGGGATGACGGGCGCGGGACGCGAACGGGGGTTGGTGGTCGCGGCGGTCGTGGGACTGCTGGTCACGGGTTTCCTTGCGATTTCCTTCGGCAGCTATTTCGCGTCGCGCTCGACCGTGCGCGACACGGTCCTGCGCGCGGAGCTGCCGCTGACCGCCGACAGCGTGTACTCCGAAATCCAACGCGACCTGATCCGGCCGATCCTGATCTCCTCGCTGATGGCCGCCGACACGTTCGTGCGCGATTGGGCGCTGGCGGGCGAGCGCGACGCCGCGCCGATCGTCGCCTATCTGGCCGAGATCAAACGGCGCTTCGGCGCGTTCACGGCGTTCTACGTTTCCGACCGCACCCGGACCTACTATCACGCCGAAGGCGTTTTGAAGACCGTGCGGGAGGAGGACCCGCGCGACGCGTGGTTTTTCCGCGTCCGCGCGATGCGCGAAGCCTACGAGATCAACCTCGATCCCGACATGGCCAACAGCGACGCGCTGACGATCTTCATCAACTACCGCGTCGAGGACTTCGAAGGGCGATTCATCGGCACGACGGGCGTCGGGTTGACGGTGGACGCGGTGCGACGGCTGATCGACGACTATCAATCGCGCTTCGAGCGCACGATCTTCCTGGCCAACGATCGCGGCAAGATCGTGATGGTCGGCAAGGGCGGCGACGTGCCGGAGCCGGAGATAGCCGCGCGCGGCGATCTGGTGCGCGCGGCCGGACCGCTGCCGCGCGAAGGCACGCGGGCGTTCGCCTACGCGCTGCGCGGGGAAACGCGGCTGGCCAACGTGCGCTACATTCCCGAATTGCAGTGGTTTCTGTTCGTCGAGAAATCCGACGAGGCGGGCCAGGCGGCGGTGCGCCGCACGCTGTGGCTCAACCTCGCCCTCGCCGCGGCCGTGACGGCGATCGCCCTCGCCGGCGCGCTTGCCACGCTCGCGCGCTATCAGCGCCGGATCGAAGCGCTGGCGACCACCGATCCGCTGACAGGTCTCGCCACCCGCCACGGCTACCGGCTGCTGGCCGACCAGATGGAGAAGGAATTGCGCCGGACCCCGCAACGGGTTTCGGTGCTGATGGCCGATGTCGACCGCTTCAAGTCGGTCAACGACGCGCGCGGCCATGCGGCCGGGGATGCGACCCTGGCCGCCGTCGGCCGGGCCTTGCGCGCCGAACTGCGCGCCAGCGACATCCGGGTCCGCTGGGGCGGGGACGAATTCCTGGTCGTGTTGCGCGGGTGCGACCTTGTGCGGGCCCAAGATCTCGCCGAACGCATCCGGCGCGCTGCCGCCGCCGCGGCGGGCCCGACTGCCGGGGTCACGCTGTCGGTCGGCGTCGCCGAGCGCGACCCCCTCGAACCGCTCGAGGCAACGGTCGCGCGCGCCGACCACGCGTTGATGGACGCCAAACGCGCCGGGCGCGACCGGGTCGCCGTCGCAGCACCGCCGAACACCCCCGCCCGCCCCCCGGCCGGTTGACAAGCGCCCGCGCCCGGCCCACCTTCCCCGCGGTCTCGGATGGGCCGCGCGACTCCGCGCGCGCGGCTCCCGCCCGCGGGAGTTGTCCATGAAGCGCGCGCTGCGTTCCCTCGTTCTGGCCGGACTTGCGGCGTCGATGCTCGGCGCCTGTTCCATCGCGCGCGTGGACGTGCGCGGCTACGTGCCCAACGACGAGGAACTCGCCAAGCTCGAACCGGGCCGGCAGAGCCGGGACGAGGTCCAGCAGATCCTGGGTTCGCCCTCGTCGATGGGCGCCTTCGACGAGGAGCAAAGCTGGTACTACATCTACCGCAAGACCAGCACGACGGCGTTTTTCGAGCCCGAAGTCCTCGAACAACGCGTCGTCGTCGTGCATTTCGACCGCGGCGGCATGCTGCGCGACGTGCGCCGCTACGCCCTCGAGGACGGCCTGATCGTCGATCCGGTGACGCGCACGACCCCCTCGCCGGGGCGCGAAATGTCCTTCCTCGAACAGCTGCTGGGCAACGTCGGCAAATTCAATCGCGCGGGGGGCAGTTCGGGCCCGTTCGGCGGCGGCCGGAACTGACGCCGCCGGCGCCGTTGCCCGCGCCGCCCCATCCAATGCCGCCCCAAAACTGAAACGGCCCCGGGATCGCTCCCGGGGCCGCTTCGTTTCCGGCGATCGCCGCCCTCAGTGCGCGAGGATGGCGAGCAACAGGATGGCGACGATGTTGATGATCTTGATCATCGGGTTCACCGCCGGGCCGGCCGTATCCTTGTACGGATCGCCGACCGTATCGCCCGTCACCGCGGCCTTGTGGGCATCGGAGCCCTTGCCGCCGTAATGGCCTTCCTCGATGTACTTCTTGGCGTTGTCCCAAGCGCCGCCGCCCGAGGTCATCGAGATCGCGACGAACAGACCCGTCACGATCGTCCCGAGCAGCATGGCGCCCATCGCCGCGAAGGCCTGCGCCTGACCCGCGATCATCGAGATCACGACGTAGAGCACGACCGGCGCCAGCACCGGCAGCAGCGAGGGCACGATCATCTCGCGGATCGCGGCCGCGGTCAGCATGTCGACGGCGCGGCCGTAATCGGGCTTGGCCGTGCCTTCCATGATGCCCTTGATCTCGCGGAACTGGCGGCGCACTTCCTCGACGACCGCACCCGCGGCCTTGCCGACCGCCGTCATGCCCATCGCGCCGAACAGGTACGGCAGCATGCCGCCCATGAACAGGCCGATGACCACGTAGGGGTTGGTGAGGCCGAAATCGACCGTCTTGGCGACCTCGGGGAAGTAGTGCTGCAGGTCGTAGATGTAGGCGGCGAACAGCACGACGGCCGCAAGGCCCGCCGAACCGATCGCGTAGCCCTTCGTCACGGCCTTGGTCGTGTTGCCCACGGCGTCGAGCGCGTCGGTGAACTTGCGCACGTCCTTGGGCAGCCCCGACATTTCGGCGATGCCGCCGGCGTTGTCGGTCACGGGGCCGTAGGCGTCGAGCGCCACGATGATGCCGGCGAGCGCCAGCATCGTGGTGGCGGCGATGCCGATGCCGTAGAGACCGGCCGTCAGGTACGAGATCAGGATGCCCGCGCAGATCACCACGACCGGCAGCGCCGTCGATTCCAACGACACCGCGAGGCCCTGGATCACGTTCGTGCCGTGACCGGTTTGCGAGGCCTTGGCGACCGAGCGGACCGGGCGGTAGTCGGTGCCCGTGTAGTACTCGGTGATGACGACCAGCGCAGCCGTGACGCCGAGACCGACCAGCGCGCACACGAACAGGCTCATGCCCGTCGAAGCGCCCAGCTTGCCCGACATGCCGATCATCGAGGACGTGACCGCGAAGATCAGACCCGCGGAGATCACGCCCGCCACGATCAGCGCCTTGTACAGCGCCTTCATGATGTTGTTGTCGGCGCCGAGCTTGACGAAATAGGTGCCGACGACCGAGGCGACGATGCACACGCCGGCGATCACCAGCGGATACATCATGGCCTTGGCGACATCGGCGCCGGTGAAGGCGACGACCGCCAGCAGCATGGTGGCGACGATCGTGACCGCGTAGGTCTCGAACAGATCGGCCGCCATGCCCGCGCAATCGCCCACGTTGTCGCCCACGTTGTCGGCGATCACGGCGGGGTTGCGGGGATCGTCCTCGGGGATGCCCGCTTCGACCTTGCCCACGAGATCGGCGCCCACGTCCGCACCCTTGGTGAAGATGCCGCCGCCCAACCGCGCGAAGATCGAAATCAGCGACGCGCCGAAGGACAGCGCCACCAGCGCTTCGATCGTGGCGCGCGAGGTTTCGCCCTTCCAGTTCGACAGCACGCCGTAGTAACCGGCGACGCCGATCAGGCCGAGACCGACCACCAGCAATCCGGTGATGGCGCCCGCCTTGAAGGCGATGTCGAGGGCCGGTTGCAGGCCGTTGCGCGCGGCCTCGGCCGTGCGCACGTTGGCGCGCACCGAGACGTTCATGCCGACGTAGCCGGCGGCGCCCGAAAGCACCGCGCCGACCACGAAGCCGAGCGCGACATGGATGCCCAACGTGAAGACCAGGATCAGCGCCACGACCACGCCGACGATGGCGATGGTACGATACTGACGATCCAAATACGCCCCGGCGCCTTCGGCGACCGCAGCGGCGATCTTCTGCATGGTTTCGTTGCCCGCGGGGGCGGCGACGACCTGACGGTACGCGACGATCCCGTAAAGGACCGCCAGGACACCGCAGGCGATGACGAGCCAGAACTCGGCCGACATAGGATGATTCCCCTATTTCTTGTTATAGATCATAAGTTTAGAGGCAGAGCCCAGTACCCCACCCCAGGACGCGCGGGACCATGCCAGACGAATCGAATTGTTGCAAGGGCTTGGCGCGGCTTCGAATTCCGGCGATTTCGGGCGCCGGCAGCGCGTCGGCGATCACCCTCGCTTGAGGGCGCTCGCACCCAAATAGCGTGCCGCCGTACCCAACGTCTCCTCGATGCGGATCAACTGGTTGTATTTGGCGAGCCGATCCGAACGCGACAGCGAGCCCGTTTTGATCTGGCCGCAATTCGTCGCGACGGCCAGGTCGGCGATGGTCGAATCCTCGGTCTCGCCCGAGCGGTGGGACATCACCGACGTGTAGCCCGCGCGATGGGCCATCTCGACCGCTTCGAGCGTCTCGGAGAGCGTGCCGATCTGGTTGACCTTGACGAGGATCGAATTCGCCAGCCCCTTCTCGATGCCCATGGCCAGACGCTTGGGGTTGGTCACGAACAAGTCGTCGCCGACAAGCTGCACCTTGCCGCCGAGCGCTTGGGTGAGCGCCTTCCAGCCGTCGAGATCGTCCTCGGCCATGCCGTCTTCGATCGACACGATCGGATAGCGCGCGCAAAGATCGGCGTAGAACTTCACCATGCCGGCCGCATCGAGGGTCTTGCCCTCGCCCGCCATCGCGTACTTGCCGTCCTTGAAGAATTCGGTCGATGCGCTGTCGAGCGCCAGCACCACATCCGCGCCGGGCTTGTAGCCGGCAGCCTCGATCGACTTGGCGATGAAGCCGAGCGCTTCGTCGGCACTCTTCAAATTCGGCGCGAAGCCGCCCTCGTCGCCCACATTGGTCGCATGGCCCGCGTCGGCCAAGCGCTTCTTGAGGTGATGGAAGATTTCGGCCCCCATGCGGATCGCCTCGGCCATCGTCGCGGCGCCGACCGGCATCACCATGAATTCCTGGATGTCGATCGGGTTGTCGGCATGGGCGCCGCCGTTGACGATGTTCATCATCGGCACCGGAAGGACGTGCGCGCGCGCGCCGCCGACATAGCGCCACAACGGCAGACCGCGCGCGGCCGCGGCTGCCTTGGCGACGGCCAGCGACGTGCCCAGGATCGCGTTGGCCCCGAGCCGCGCCTTGTTGGGCGTGCCGTCGAGATCGATCAGCACGCGATCGATCTTCAGCTGGTCCTCCGCGTCGAGGCCGGAAAGCGCGTCGAAAATCTCGGCGTTGACCGCGCGCACCGCGTCGCGAACGCCCTTGCCCAGGTAGCGCTTCTTGTCGCCGTCGCGCAGTTCCACCGCCTCGTGCGCGCCGGTCGAAGCGCCCGAGGGAACGGCCGCGCGGCCGAGCGACCCGTCGGTCAGGCGCACGTCGACTTCGACGGTCGGGTTCCCGCGCGAATCGAGGATTTCGCGGGCGCGGATGTCGGCGATGGCGGTCATGTGGGTCCCCGGTGTCAGACGCCGAGCGATTCGGCGAGATGGACGAAGTCGCGAGCCACGAGGGTCCATTCGCCCTCCGGCGCGAAATCCACCTTCTGGTGCGGCCCGTATTCGGTGGGCCGGGACACGAAGGCGGTTTGCAGGCCGAGCTTCTGCGCGGCGAGAAGATCGTTGTTGTGGGCGGCGACCATCATGACCTCGCCGGGCGCGCAGGCGAAAAGCTCGCACGCGCCCAGATAGGTCTGCGGTTGGGGCTTGTAGGCCTTGAACACTTCGGTCGACAGCACCGCGTCCCACGGCAATTTGGCATGCCGCGCGAGATCGACGAGCAGGCGCACATTCCCGTTGGACAGCGGGGAGAGCAGATAGCGCGTCTTCAGGCGGTCGAGACCTTCGACCGTGTCCGGCCACGGCGTCAGGCGGTGCCACGCGCGGTTCAGATCGTCGATCTCCGGCTCCGACAGCGCCAACTCGAACTTGTCGAGAAGCGTCAGCAACGTCTCGCGATGGAGCGTGTCGAGGGGCGCGTAGGGCCGACGGCCGGCGCGCACCACCTCCATCGACGGCTGGTAGTTCGCGCGCCACGCGTCGGCGAAGGCGAAGAAATCGAAGCGTTTTCCCTTGGCGATCGCGACGGCGGCGACCTCGCGCGCGACGGATCCGCGCCAATCCACGCACGTCCCGAACACGTCGAACAGCAGGGCCACGGGCTTTTTCATGCGCGCTCCGAGTAGCAGAGGATGGCGCGCGCGACAAGCGCCCGCTAGCATCGGCGTCATGCGTCTCGTTCCGCCGCCCGCCGAAGCCCTCATCGCCCTCGCACGCGACGCCGCCGAGCGTTACGCGCGGCCGGAGATCTCCCGTTTCCGCGTGGGTGCCGCACTTGTCGGGGCGACGACGGGAACGGTCTATCTCGGCGGGAACTGGGAGATCGCGGGCCCATCGATCGCGCAGACGGTGCATGCCGAGCAGGCGGCGTTCGCCGCCGCGTGGCATGCGGGCGAACGCGGCGTCGCGGCGCTGGCGGTCACGCACGCGCCGTGCGGCCATTGCCGCCAATTCCTGTTCGAAACCTTGGGGGCCGACTTTCCGGTCTTCGTCGACGGCGCGCGGCGGACGACGCTGACGCGGCTTTTGCCGAGCGCTTTCGGTCCGCGCGATCTCAAAGGCGCATCGGCGTTGATGGCAACGCCCCCCGTCCGGCTGACCCTGCCCGGCAAACCCGGCGCGCTCGCGCGCTTGGCGCTTTCCGCCGCGCGCGCCGCCTACGCGCCCCATACGAAAAGCCACATGGGGGTCGCGTTGGAACTCGCGGACGGCCGGCGCTTCGCGGGCCGCCATGCGGAAAGCGCGGCCTACAACCCATCCCTGCCCGCGCTTCAATCGGCGCTGATTTTGCGTCACCTCTCGGGCGCGGCGGCGCCGATCGTGCGCGTCGCAATCGTCCGGCGTGCGGGCGGCAGCTTCGACGAAACCCTACGCGCGCGGGAGTTGCTGGCCCATCTCGCGCCGCGGGCCAAGCTCGCGGAATTCGCCGCTCGGTGATTCGTCGGCCATTTGTACATCGGCGATTTGTGGATTTTGCGGCGAGGACAGCGCGTCGGCGCAACCGTTTACGCAAGATTAAGCGCTCGACGGTAAACTCGACAATCTCCACGAGTGTGCGCCCGTGTCCGAAGAAGTTCCTTATTCGCCCCGTCTGTTGGAATTCGAATCGCTTTGGCGCTCGAAATGCCGCGGCCCGCTGATCCCGGGCCGGCGCGACTTCGCATTCGAAGAGTTCCGGCCCTGGCTCGGCATGATCACGCTGCTCGAAGCGGTCGACGGCGGCGCGGATTTCCGGATCGCGTTGCACGGTACGGCGAACGCCGAACGCTTCCGCATCGACGCGACGGGCATGCGCGTCTCCGAACTGCCGCCGCAATGGCGTGCGGCGGTCGAACCGGGCATCGCCGCCGTGATCGCCGCGCGCGCGCCGGTTCTGTCGCGTCATCGGTGGGTGAACGAGCAATTCGACTACGCGTGGGAGCGCGTGCTGGCGCCGTTCGCATCCGACGGCGTGACGATCGACGGCCTCGCCAGCGTGGTCGCCGACGTGTCGTACAAGCCGCTTTTCCCGTGACGGCCGCGTCCGCGGAGCGGTGGCACGTCTACGTGCTGCTGAACGACGCCGGCACGAGTTATGTCGGCAGCACGTCGGATCCCGACCGGCGGTTGGCCGCGCACAACGCGGGCAAGGGCGCCAAATTCACCCGCGGGCGCGGGCCGTGGCGCCTCATCCACAGCGAAACCTTCGCGACGAAGGGGGCCGCGCTGTCGCGCGAAGCCGCGCTCAAAAAAGACCACGCGTTCAGGCGTGCGCTGAAGGCGACTTGGCGAGATCGTCGAACGCCTTGAGCCGCGCAAGCACGCCCGGCATTTCCTTGAGCGGGACCATGTTGGGCCCGTCGGAGGGTGCCTTGTCGGGGTCCTGGTGCGTTTCCATGAACACGGCCGCCACCCCCACGGCCACCGCCGCGCGCGCGAGGACCGGCACGTATTCGCGTTGGCCGCCCGAGGATGTGCCCTTGCCGCCGGGCTGCTGGACCGAGTGCGTTGCGTCGAACACGACCGGATAGCCGCTTTCGGCCATGACCGGCAGGGCGCGCATGTCCGACACCAGCGTGTTGTAACCGAACGACACGCCGCGTTCGGTCTGCAGGACCTTGTCGTTGCCGGTGCTCGCGACCTTGGCGACGACGTTCTTCATGTCCCACGGGGCCAGGAATTGGCCCTTCTTGACGTTGACCGCGCGGCCCGTCGCGCCCGCCGCGAGAAGAAGATCGGTCTGCCGGCACAAGAAGGCCGGGATCTGCAGCACATCCACCGCCTCGGCCACGGGCGCGCATTGCTCGGCGGTATGCACGTCGGTCAGCACCGGGCAGCCGTATTTCTCGCGCACTTCGGCGAGGATCGGCAGGCTCTTCGCCATGCCGATGCCGCGCTCGGCGGAAACCGACGTGCGGTTGGCCTTGTCGAAGCTCGTCTTGTAGATCAGCGGAATGCCGAGTTTGGCGGTGAGTTCGACCAGCGCGTGGGACATCTCCAACGCATGCTGGCGGCTCTCGAGCGCGCACGGCCCCGCGATCAACGCGAAGGGCTTGTCGTTGCCGACCAGGAAATTGCCGATGGGGACGTGTTTAGCCACCGATGTCATCGGCTCAAACCAACCGGCTTTGCACGAGGGCGGCCTTCACGAAGCTCGCGAACAGCGGGTGCGGATCGAAGGGCTTGGATTTGAGTTCGGGGTGGAACTGCACGCCCACGAACCAGGGATGGTCCGGGATTTCCACGATCTCGGGCAATTGGCCGTCCGGCGACATGCCCGAAAAGCGAAGCCCCGCGCGTTCGAGCTGGGTCTTGTAGTTGACGTTCACCTCGTAGCGATGCCGGTGCCGTTCCTTGATGCGCGCCGCACCGTAGATTTCGGCGACCTTGCTGCCCGCGGCGAGTTCGCAATCGTAGGCCCCCAGGCGCATCGTGCCGCCCATGTTGTCCCCCGCTCCGCGCCGTTCGAGCGTGTTGCCGCGCACCCATTCCGTCAGCAGACCGACGACCGGTTCGGGCGTGGGGCCGAACTCGGTCGTATTGGCGCGCTGCAGGCCCACGAGATTGCGCGCGGCTTCGATGCACGCCATCTGCATGCCGAAACAAATGCCGAAATACGGCACCTTCTTTTCGCGCGCGTAGCGTACCGCGCGGATCTTGCCTTCCGCCCCGCGTTCGCCGAAGCCGCCGGGCACCAGGATCGCGTGCGCGCCGTCGAGCGCGCCGAAGGCCGGCTCGATGCCTTCGAACAACTCGCTTTCGATCCAGTTGAGCTTCACGCGCACATTGTTCGCGATGCCGCCGTGGGCCAGCGCCTCGGCCAGGGATTTGTAGGCGTCGAGCAGGTTCGTGTACTTGCCGACGATCGCGATCTCGACCTCGCCCTCGGGCTCGGTGATGCGCTTGACGATGTGCGACCAGCGCGCGAGATCGGGTTCGGGCTGCGGCAGACCGAAATGCCGGAGCACTTCGCGGTCGAAGCCTTCGCGGTGATAGGCGATCGGGACTTCGTAGATGGTGCGCGCGTTGAGCGCGGGGATGACCGCCTCCTCGCGCAGATTGCAGAACAGCGCGATCTTCTTGCGCGCGGAGGCGGGAATTTCCTGCTCCGACCGGCACAGCAGAATGTCGCAGCGTATGCCGACGGACTGCAGCTCCTGCACCGAATGCTGCGTGGGCTTGGTCTTCAGCTCGCCCGCCGACGCGATCCACGGCACGAGCGTGAGATGCACGAAGCACGCGCGCTCGCGGCCGAGTTCGTTGCCCAACTGTCTGATCGCCTCGAGGAACGGCAGGCTTTCGATGTCGCCGACCGTGCCGCCCACCTCGCACAACAGGAAATCCGTGTCGCCCAGATCGCTGGTGACGAATTCCTTGATCGCGTCGGTGACGTGCGGAATGACCTGGACGGTGGCCCCCAGATAATCCCCGCGCCGTTCCTTGGCGAGAATGTTGGAATAGATGCGCCCGGTCGTGATGTTGTCGGACTGGCGCGACGGCACGCCGGTGAAGCGCTCGTAATGGCCGAGATCGAGGTCGGTCTCCGCCCCGTCGTCGGTCACGTAGCACTCGCCGTGTTGATACGGGCTCATCGTGCCCGGATCGACGTTGAGATAGGGGTCGAGCTTGCGCAGACGGACCTTGTAGCCGCGCGCTTGCAGGACCGCGCCGAGGGCGGCGGATGCGAGACCTTTGCCGAGGGAGGAGACCACGCCGCCGGTGATGAAGATGAACCGCGTCATGGAAGGCCGTTCTAGACCCGGGCCGCGCGGAACCCTGGGGATTTCGCGCGGAGTGGGTTCAAATCAAAGGGTAATTTCGCGGTTGACGGGTTTTCCACCCGTCCCCCGATTCGCAACGACGACGCTGTCAGCGTGCGACGGGCGGTGCGGGCGTCGCAGGTGCCGCCGGCAAGGCCGGCGCACCCGGCAACGGACCGTCCATCACGCCGCCGGCGCGCTGGGAATGCCCGCCCGCCATGATCGCCAGCACCAGGCTCGTGACCATGAACGCGGCCGCCAAGATCGCCGTGGCGCGGGTCAGCAGATTGGCCGTGCCCCGGGCCGTCATGAACCCGCCCATGCCGCCCGACCCGCCGCCCAAACCCAGGCCGCCCCCTTCGGAGCGCTGGACGAGCACCACGCCCACCAGGGCGATGGCGATCAGCAAATGAACGACGGTGACGACGAGTTCCATGGGGTACGGACCTGATTTCGCGAAGAGGCCGGGGTTTTAGCCGGTTGCCGACAGCGGGTAAAGAGTGCTGGCCCGGATATTGTTTCCATCTAGGCAACGAAGTTTTCGTTTTCCGAGGAATTGTCTCTTTCGGTGATCGACGCCAAATTCTCCCTCGAAGCGGCGACGACCGCCCCAAACTCGAACGTCGAAGGAAAATCCCCCATGATCGTCTTGCGTCCCTCCGAAGAGCGCGGGCCCGCCGATTTCGGCTGGCTCAAGGCGCGCCACAGCTTCTCGTTCGGCAATTACTACGACCCGCGCCATATGGGTTTCCGGGCGTTGCGCGTGATCAACGAGGATCGCGTGGCGGCCGGGGCTGGCTTCCCCACGCACGGTCACCGCGACATGGAGATCGTGACGTATCTCCTCGACGGCGAACTCGAGCACAAGGACTCGATGGGCAACGGCGAGGTGATCCGCCCCGGCGAAGTCCAGGCGATGACCGCGGGCACCGGCGTGCTCCATTCGGAATTCAACCCCTCCGAGAGCAATCCGACGCATCTGCTGCAGATCTGGCTGCTGCCCGATCGCCAGGGCCACACGCCGCGCTACGACCAAAAGCAGTTCCCGCGCGCGGAGAAACTGAACCGCCTGCGCTTGATCGTGTCGCCCGACGGCGCCGACGGATCGATCTTCATCCATCAGGACGCCCGGCTCTACGCGACCGTGCTGGAGGCGGAAAAGTCGGTGGCGCTGGACCTCGCGCCCAAGCGTCACGCGTGGATCCAGGTCGCGCGCGGGGAAGTGGCGTTGGGCGAACTCGCCCTTCGCCAGGGCGACGGCGCCGCCGTCAGCGAGGAGACGCGCGTCGCCTTGAAGGGCCTCGCGCCCGAAAGCGAAGTGTTGGTTTTCGACCTGAACTGACGCGCGGGCGGCGGCGGCGGGATCACCCGCCGTCGCCGACCAGCAGGAACGGCGCCCAGAAGATCGGGTGCGCGTAGACGAAACCCGCCCCGTCGGCCGGCGTGTCGATGAGACCCAGCATCGCGCGGCGCAGCGCGCTCGCCCGGTCGAGCCGCGGGTCGGCGGCTTGGCGCGCGAAAACGTCGGTCGTCAGCAGGCGCGCGCTGGTGGTTTCGACCGGCCAACTGGTGACCAGCAACGCGCGCGCACCGGCGTAGAAGAACGCGCGTCCCAATCCCGAAACGGCTTCCGCGCCGTCCCCGTCGCCCGAAGCCGTGTTGCACGCCGACAAGACCACCCAATCGGCGTCCAACCGGAGCCGCAGGATTTCCTCCATCGTCAGCAAGCCGTCGCCGTCGCCATCGGCGAGATCGGGCGCGGTCAGCGCCAGCGCGGGCTGGGTCAAGCCGTCGAGTTCGCCGGGGATCAGTCCGTGCGTGGCGAACATCACGAAGCGGCGGCGCGCGAGATCCGCGCGGATCACGGCCGCCTCGGTCGCGTTCCGGCCCAAGAACACGTCGCGCGCCGCATCCGCCCCCAAGGCGCGCGCGACCGACAGAACCTCGTCCGCCGTATCGGGCAATGCGGCCAAATCGGCCAGAGTCGCGCTGGTCGCGGCGGAGGCGGTGGGCGCGTTGCGGCGCACGAGCCGGACGCCGCGCGTGGCCAGGGCGCTCGCCTCTTGCGGGGCTTGGGTTGCCCCTTGGGGCGTCGCCTGCCCTGCGGAAAACCAAGGATCCCCGAAGCCCGCGAACATCCGGCGTTCGGCCGCCGGCGCCGGCAAGCCGCGCAGCACGCGGAACGCGGCGACCGACGGCACTTGGCTGATCGCCGTCTCGCGCACCAGCCAAGCGACGTCGCGATACTCGGCGAAGTAAGGTTGGCCCCGGCGCGGCGCCATTTCACCCGGGGGCTTGGTCACCAAAACGGCCATCGGCAATTGCCCCAACGGCCCGTGCGGCACCATCGTGACCGCGCGCGCGCCCCCGATCGCCGCTTCGACCGGCCCCAGCAGCGCGGCGTACAAACGATGCGCGCGCCCGACGTCGAAGGCGGGCACGTCGTCGAGTGTGGCGGCGTTGGGGTCGAGCGCTTGGCGCAGCACGGCCACGTCGCGCGCAAGCGCCGCCTCGCCCAGCGGGACCGCTGCGAACGACGGTGCGCGGCCGTGCCGCACGGCCCACACATAGCTGGCCTCGCGTCCGACGAAGAACGCGACCAACGCTTCGTCGGGCTTCAAGGCGCGTTGGGCATCGGCCAGCGAGGGCGGACGCGGATTGCGCAATTGCTCGTAATCGGGGAACCGACGCGCGAGATCCTCGTTGATCCGGCGGCGGTCGGCCTCCAACTCGCGCACCTGCCGCCCGAGTTGGGCTTCGATGCGCGCGTCGCGCTGATCGGCGGGCTGGCCCGCGATGTCGGCGAGCACGCCGCGGATCGCTTCGATCTGGCGCGCGGCGTCCTGTTCGGACCGGATCGCGGCCTCCAACGCGGGATCGCCCGCACCCGCGCGGGCGCTCATCTGCGCGATGGCGCCTTGCACGGACATGCCGCGCGCCAGATCGGCGAAGCGGAACGCCGCGTCGGCCGGATCGAAACCCGCCACGGCGACGCCTTTGGCCGCCAGATCGGCGTAAAGCCCGACCATCTCGCCGATCAGCACGCGCCGGACGCGGTTCACGGCGGCACCCGACGCGTCGCTCGATGCGGCGTCGCCCGCCGGCCCGCGTTCGAGGACGGGGGCGATCTCGCGCAACTCGGCGACCGCGCGCGCGGCATCGCCGTTGCGCGCGACGGCGAGCGCCCGGAACCCCCGCACCAGCGCCGGGCCGTGCGCTTGATCGCCGAACCGGGCGATCTGATCGCGCGCCACGCGGTCGAGCACGGTTTGCGCCGCGCGGGAATCCCCGGTCATCAGCAGCGCCACGCCGTAATTGCGCGTTGCCGTCACGCGGTTTTCGGCGAGGGTGCGATTGCCGCCGATCGCCTGCAGCGTGCGCCGGTACTGCGCCAGCGCCTCGGCGTACTTGCCTTGCCACAGCAACGCCGTGGCGATCTGGTTCTGCGCCGTGAGCGTGCCGGCGTTGGTCGGCGGAAAGCGCATCTCGCGCTGGATGGCGAGCGAACGGCCCGCCAGATTCTCCGCCTCGGCGAAGCGGCCCTGCTCGATCAGCACGTTCGTCAACGCTTCGATGCGGAAGATCGTCGTCGGATGATAGGGCCCGAAATGCTCGATGGCGAGCTGCAGCGATCGCCGCGCGAAGACCTCCGCCTCGACGAAGCGCGACTGATCGATCAACGTGCCCGCGATCTGGCCGAGCGAGAAGGCGACCGGGTTCACGAACCGGTTGGGATTGTTCCCGAGCCCCGCGCGCACGCGCGCGTGCATCGTCTCGGCGTTCGCCGCCGCGCTGCGCCAAGCGGCTTCCGCGGCCGGCAGGTTGCCGGCGGCGCGCTCGATGGCGGCGCGCGCGCTGTCGATCCGCTGCGCGTAATAGGGCGCCCACGGACCTGCGTCGCGGAACTGCATCGCCTGCAAGCGCAGCCCCTCCAACCGGCGCAGCATCGCGCGCGCTTCGTCCATCCGGCCCGCGGACGCCAGGACGCGCGTGGCTTCCGAACCGAGTTCGAGCCCCGCGACGGGTCCGGCCGCCGCATCGACCGCGCGCACGCGCAGATCGATGCCGCGCTGCCGGTTGCCGAAATCCATCTCGGCCTGCCCGGTTTCGCCCATGAACCATGCCGAATCCCGATGCCGGCCGCGCAACGCCAAGTCCAACGCCTCGCGCGATGCGGCGAGGTGTTCGTCGATGCGGCCTTCGTTGCGCAGCCGCTGGGAGCGCGTGCGCGCCTCGTTGGCCCGCCGCAGATAGTCGGCGATCTGCGCCTCGGTGGGGGCCGCGGCAGATGGGGCCGCCGGAGCGGGCGCCGCCGCACCGGCTTGCGGTGCTTGCGGCGCGCGACGGGCTTGATTGCCCCCCTGCGCCTGCGATTGAGCCTGCGCCTGGGCCTGCGCGGGCGCTTGGGCACGTGGCACGGCCGCGGGCCCAAGCGGCGCGGACCCGTCCTCCTCGGCTTGCGCGACGGCGCCGTCCGGGCGGCGCGTCGCGAGTTCGCGATCAAGTTTTTCGAGAACGTCGGCGATCGTGCGCGGCGGCGGCACGAAGGCGCGCTGCGCGGTCGCCAGCCGCACGGCCGCGGCTTCCCCGCCCGCGATGGGCCGTTGTCCTTCGGGCGTACAAGCGACAAGCACGATGCCCGACAGCATCGCGAAGACGGCGATCCGAACCATTCCCACCCCCACCGACGGAACGAAAGTCTATCCCATCGCCTGGGGTCGCGGAAGCGACGGCCGTCACCCCGCGCGGGTTTCGGTCTGGAACACCTTCTGCGCGATCTGCCAACGCCCGTCGATCTTCAGCAGCGACAGCAGATCGACGAAGAAGCGCGGCGGGATGGCGCATTGCACCTTCACCGCCGCCATCGTCGGGCCGACGCGATCGATCGACATAATCCGGTCGTGGCGCGCGAGGCCTTGGGCCTTCGGCGACGGGCGCGTGCGCACGGCCGCGAGCCATTGCTCGCGCGGCACGATCTTGATTTCGCCGTCGACCGATTGGGCGAGCGCGCTGGTCGGGTGGAACGCGGCGGCCAGCTTATCGGCGTCGCCCTCGTAAAGGCCGTCGAGATAGGTGCGGACCGTCGCCTCGATGGCGGCGAGATCGGCGTCGATTTCGGCGGACATGGTTCAGTTTCCCTTCGGAGCGGCGGCGGCAATGGCGAGGAACTCGTCGGCCTTCAGCGCGGCGCCGCCGACGAGCGCGCCGTCGACATTCGCCACGGACAGCAATTCGGCGGCGTTCGCGGCCTTGACCGATCCGCCGTAAAGCACGCGGAACGCCGGACCGTCGGCGAAGCGCGCGACCAGATCGGCGCGTATCTTGGCGTGGATTTCGGCGACTTGGGCGGCGGTCGGCGTGCGGCCCGTGCCGATCGCCCAGACGGGTTCGTAGGCGACGACCAGCGTGGCGGCCGTGGCCGCCGCCGGGATCGAACCGGCAAGCTGCGCCGCCACGATCGCCAAGGCCGCGCCCGCGTCGCGCTCGGCCAGCGTTTCGCCGACGCATACGATGGGCACGAGACCCGCGCGCATCCCCGCCTCCGCCTTCGCGCGTACGGCCGCATCGCCCTCGCCGTGATCGGCGCGGCGTTCGGAGTGGCCGACGATCACATAGCGGCACCCGACGTCGCCGAGCATCTCGGCCGATACGTCGCCGGTGTGCGCGCCCGCAGGCTTGGCGTGGCAATCCTGGGCGCCGAGGGAGACCGGTGCGGCCCCCAAAACGCCCTTCACCGCGGCGAGCATCGGAAAGGGCGGGCACACCAGAAGTTCGGGCCCGCCCGCCCGCGCGCCGGCCGCGACGGCGGCGGCGAGGGCCGTCGCCTCGGCCAAGCGGCCGTTCATTTTCCAGTTTCCGGCGATCAAAGCGCGGGGTCGCGACATCGGCGTTTCTCCGTTGGATTCGAGGCCGTTGTAGGGGGCCGCCGACCTCGCTGACAAGCGCCAAAGGGCGGTTGCGGACCCTCCGGTACGGCCCTATTCTCCCCCGCCTTCTCCACCGCCCCAGCGAGCCGCCCCGTTCAATGCTTCAGACGATCCGCGAAAAGACGACCGGCACGGTCGTCAAAGTCCTGTTCGGCCTTCTGGTGCTGTCCTTCGCCTTGTGGGGGATCGGGGATTACGCGTTCCTGCGCACGACCGACGAAACGGCGATCAAGGTCGGCCAAACGAGCGTGAGCCTCCAGCAGCTCGACCAGGAATACCGTCAGGCGCGCGACCGCCTGCGCCGGGCCTTCGGCGGCGAGGTCGACGAATCGCTGCTGCGCCAGTTCGGCGTGCTCGACCAGACCGTCGAACGCGCGACGACCCAAGCCGCACTCGACGAGGAGGCCCGCCGCCTCGGCCTGGTCGTGTCCGACGCGCTGGTGCGCACGCGCATCGCCAGCGATCCGACCTTCCAAGGGCCCACGGGGCAATTCGACCGTTTCCTGTTCCAGCGCCTGCTGTTCGAGAACGGCTTCTCCGAACAGCGTTTCGTCGAACTGGTGCGCGCGGACATCCGCCGCCAAGCGCTGCTCGACGCGTTCGAAATCGGCGCGGTCGTGCCGGCGGCGCTGGCCGACCGGGTCTATCGCCACCGCAACGAACGTCGCGCGGGCGAACGGGTGTTCGTGCCGGCGGCCGCGTTCCAGGACGTGGGCGAGCCCACCGAGGCGCAGCTGACCGAAACCTACGACGCGAACATCGAACGCTTCACCGCGCCCGAGTATCGCGCGGTGTCGGTCGTGCGCGTGGGCGTCGAGGAAGTCGAAGCGGCCATCCAGATCGACGCCAAGGCGCTGGAGGAGGAATTCGCCGCGCGGCGCGCCGAGTTCGACGTGCCCGAGCGGCGCGAGCTCAAGCAGATGCTGTTCGCGAACGAAGCCGAGGCGCGCGCGGCATTGGCGGCCATCGAAGGCGGCAAGACCTTCGATCAGGTGGCGGGCGAAACGCCCGGCCAGTCGCCCGAACGCGCCTCGCTGGGCGAAGTCACGCGCCGGGAAACGATCCCGGAAATCGCCGAGGCCGCCTTCGCGGGCGAAGCCGGCAAATCGATCGGCCCCGTGCGCACGCCCTTCGGCTGGCACGTCGTGCAGATCGTGTCGGTGAAGCCGGGCGAGGACGCCACGCTCGAAAGCGTGCGCGCGCGCATCGAACCCGATCTCAAGCGCCGCCTGGCGGCCGAGCGCGCCTTCGAAATCGCCAACCGCGTCGAAGACCAGATCACGCGCGGGCGCACGCTCGAAGACGCGGCCGCCGGCGCGGGCGCGAGCGTGGTCAAGGTCGCGGCCGTGGACGCGCGCGGACGCAACCCCGCGGGCGAGATCGAAAGCGCTTTTTCGGGCGCGCCCGAAGCGGTGCGCGCGGCGTTCGAAACGCCCGCCGGCCGCGAAAGCCAATTGATCGAAACGCGGACCGGGCCCTTCTTCGTGGTCCGGCCCGACGCGGTGACCCCCGCCCAACGCCGCCCGATGGCCGACGTGCGCGCGGAGGTGGTCGCGCTGTGGCAGGCCGAACGGCGCGACGAGCGCGCGGCCGAACGCGCGCGCGCGATCGTCGCGGCCGTCGAGGGCGGGGAGACGCTGGAGGCCGCGGCCTTGCGCTTGAACGTGCGCATCGAAACGATCGACCCCATCTTGCGCACCGGCGACGGCGCGCGTTTGCCCGCGCAGATCGCAGCACGGCTTTTCGCGCTCGAACCGGGCAAGCTTGCGACGGCGCCCGGCCTCGAAGGCCATTACGTCGTCCGGCTGACCCGGATCGTGCCCGCCGACCCCGCCGCCGATCCCAACGGCGTCGAACAGGTCCGCACGCAATTGCGCCGGGATATCGCGGGCGATCTGACGGCCGAATACGCGCAAGGCTTGCGCCAACGGCTGGGCACCACCGTCAACCGCGCGATCGTCGATCGGCTGAACTGACGGGCCCCCGCGGGGCCCGCGCGCGCGCTTGCGTTCGGACGGCGAGTGGGCTACATGCTCCCGCCCCCGGATGGCCCACGCGGCGCCGGGGATCCCGTTTGGGGCGGCGTAGCTCAGTGGTAGAGCAGGGGAATCATAATCCCTTGGTCGGGGGTTCAAATCCCTCCGCCGCTACCAAACCTTCCATCCTTCCGCGGCGATGTCGCGTCAGCGCTTGCGCGTGAGTTCGGCGAGCATTTCGTCGGCCGTCGCGACCAACCGCGCACCCGCCTGATAGGCGCGTTGCGCGGTCAGCGTGCGCACCATTTCGACGCCCAGATCGACATTCGCCCCCTCGCGCGCATTCGCGGACAACGCCCCGCCGCCCGCGGCCGAAAGCCGGGCCTCCCCCGCCGCGGCCGATGCCGCGAAGGCCGCACCGTCGCGCGCGATCAACGCGCCGGGGGCGGCGAAGTGGGCCAAGGCGACGTCATACTGGGCGACGCGCCGGCCGTTCGAATAAAGCGCCTGGATGCGGCCCGAATCGTCGATCGCCGCACCGACGAAATCCCCGGCGGGATCGCCGTCCGCCCCGGCGCGCGCAACCGAAACGCCGGCGGCGGCGAAGGCCGTCGTACCGCCCGCGACCCCCAGCAGCGACGCCGCCCCTGGCGTCGGCGACGGCGCGCCGAACTCCACGTCGACCGATTGCCCGGGCGCCGACGCCAGCCCGGGCGCCGCGTAGCCGAGCGTCACGCGCCCGCCCGCGACGGCCCCCGCCAACGTCGCCGCATCGGTCGATTGCACGGCGATGGCGATCGGCAGACCCGCATTCACGCCCGCGCCGGTGCCGAAGGTGAAATCGAGCGCGAGGGATTCCGTTCCGTTGGCCGATCCCGCCGGTGCCGTCAGCACCGCGCGCCATTGCGGCACCGTGCCGGGGGCCGAGGCCGGGATCGCGACACTGCCCGTCGCCGGCCCTGCGGGCACGCCGGGCAGAACGCCGCCCGGCGTCGTCCGGTTCGACCATGTCACGGCGAAAGCGCGCACGATCCCTTGCGCATCGACGATCGACAGCGTGCCGCCATCGACCACCGTGCCGGACGGGGCGTTGGCGGGCAGGTTCGCGGCGTAGACGGCCGACGACGACGCGCGGGCGGGCAGGCTCGCGCGATCGATCCGCACGGGCACCGGCGCCCCGCCCTCGCCCACCCGGCGCGCGAACAGCACATGCCCCGCCCCGTTGCGCAGATAGCCGTTCTCGTCCGGCGCGAAATCCCCGCGCCGCGTGTAAAGCTGTTCCGAAGCCCCCGGTGCCGTGCGCACGGGCAGCCACCCCGA
>JADCGK010000059.1 GCA_020249045.1 Azospirillum sp.
CGACGGCATCGATCTCGGCCGCGGAAAGATGGGCGGGCGGCATGCCCAAGCCGCCGAGTGCCGAGGCCTCGACGGGGGCTGCGGCCAACCGCGCGACCCGGCAGGTCGCAGGATCGACGGGCGCGCGCGCGCACCCCGCCAACGCCACCATCGCGCCCAACAGCGCCAAACATCCTGCGATCCGCATGCCACTCCGTTCGCGCCGAGATCGGCGAAGGTTTCCAACCCTATGCTTATCGTATACCCGCACGCCGCCGGAAGTCCCTCGAACCGCGGGGGCTTTTGGCCTAACGTAGTCGTCGACTCGTCGTCTTTCGGCGAGCGTGCCGTGACCCTGGGGGGAGCGAAGCGCCATGTGCCGTTGGCTGGCCTATACGGGCCGTCCCATCTATCTCGAGGACTTCCTGTTCAAGCCCGAGAATTCGCTCGTCACCCAGTCGCTGCACGCGCGCAAAGCGCACACGGTCACGAATGGCGATGGGTTCGGCGTCGGCTGGTACGGCGACCGGCCCGAGCCCGGCCTGTTCCGCGATATCCGCCCCGCCTGGAACGACGAGAATTTGCGTTCGATCGCCGAGCAGATCCGCACCGGGCACTTTTTCGCCCATGTCCGCGCGTCGACCGGCACGTCGATCAGCCGGGCCAATTGCCACCCCTTCCAGCACGGACGCTGGATGTTCATGCACAACGGCCAGGTCGGCGGGTTCGACCGCGTTGCGCGCGATCTGGATTTCGCGATCGGGCCCGACTACTACCGCGCGCGGCGCGGCACCACCGACAGCGAGACGATCTTCCTGCTGATGTTGACCTACGGTCTGGAACGCGATCCGGAAACCGCCGTCGCACGCGCGCTCGAAAAGGTCGTCGCCGCGCACGCGGCGGGCGGCTCGCCGGACCCGTTCCGATTCACCGCGGCCTTCACCGACGGACGGCGCGTTTACGCCGCGCGCTACTCGACCGACGCGAAATCCCCGACCTTGTTCTACGGCTGCGGCGCGGGCGTGCGCGCGGCCGCGGGCGGGGATTGCGCGGGCACGGCCGATGGGGATGCGGATTCGCTGCTCGTGCTATCCGAGCCGCTCGACACCGACACCTCGCACTGGACGGCCGTTCCCGAAGCCTCTCTGCTCGTCGCAGAGCGCGGGCGCGTGGACGTCCAGCCCTTGCGCCTTCGCGTTCCCCAAAACGCCTGACGGAAACTTCCATGCTGAAAATCTATGGCCGCGACACCTCCTCGAACGTGCAGAAGGTCCTCTGGCTCTGCGAAGAGATCGGCCTGCCCTACGAATGCGCGCACGACGTGCCGCCGGGCAAAGCCGCGACGGACGACTACAAGCGCCTGAACCCCAACGGCGTCGTGCCCGCGATCGACGAGGACGGCTTCGTGCTGTGGGAATCCAACGCGATCGTGCGATATCTCGCGGCCAAGCACGCGACCGGCACGATCTGGCCCGCGGATTTGCGCGCGCGCGCGGACGCGGACCGGTGGATGGACTGGCAGACGACCGCACTCGGCCCGCATACCACCGTCGTGCTCTATCAGACCTTGCGTGCACCGGCCGACAAGAAGGATCCCGCGGCATTCGCCGCCAACGCCCAAGCCTTGCGCGAGAAATCCGCGATCCTCGACGCGACGCTGAAGGGCAAAGCCTATGTGACGGGCGATGCGTTCACGATGGCGGATATTTCGCTCGGCCAATGGGTGTGGCGTTACGTCAATCTCGTCGACTCGCGGCCGGCGCAGCCGCATCTGATGGCATGGTACATGCGCCTGCAGGGCCGCCCGGCCTACCGCAAGATCGTGATGAAGCCGCTCGTCTAGACGTCGGCGAGCAGCCAGCGGCGCATCGCCGCCGAGGTTTCGGCGGGCTTCTCCATCGTCGCGAGATGCCCGCATTCCTCGAGCACGACCAGTTGCGCACTCGGGATGTCGGCGGCCATCTCGCGGCTGAGTTCGAGCGGCGTGGCCGCATCCTCGCGCCCGCACAGCACCAAAGCCGGGCATTGGATCAGGCCGAGTTCGGGCCGCGAGTCCGGCCGTTCCATGATCGCCGCCTGCTGGCGGCAGAACGCGTCCGCGCCGACGCGCAGCGTCATCTCCTGCACGGCGGCGACGATCGCGGGATCCCGCGCGATCGATTTGGGGCTGACCCAATTCTGGATCAATTGGGGCGTGACGCCCTTGAACTTGCCGCGCTTGGCGTGCGCGACGAACATGCCGCGCCGGCGCTTCTGTTCGGGCGTGTCGGCGCGCGCGGAGGTGTCGAGCAACGCCACGCGCATCACGCGGCTGCGCGCGCGGCGCAGGATTTCGAAGGTCAGATAACCGCCCATCGAAAGACCCGCGAGCATGAAGCGCGCGGGCGCGCGCGCGAGCACGGACTCGGCCAGACCCGCGAGGGTGTCGGCCTGGGTCAGATCGGCGACCTGGATATCGGCGACATCGGCCAGCGCATCGATCTGCGCCTGCCACAACGCGCGATCGCAAAGCAGCCCGGGGAGAAGGACGAGAGGGATGCGGCTCATTTGATCAGCGCCGACAATTCCTTGAATTCGGACGTGCCCGCGACGCCCAACCATTCGAAGATCGCCATCTCCGTGCCGATCAGCGCCACGCCGTTCGCGCGCAACCGATGCGCCGCCAGATCCTTGTCAGCGAGCTTGCGCGAGGACACCGCATCCCACACGACCGCCACGTCGTAGCCTTTGGCTTTCGCGCCCAATGCCGTCTGCAACACGCAGACATGCGACTCGATCCCGCAAAGGACGATCTGCCGCCGGCCCGCGCGCTCCAGCGCGGTGGCGATGCCCGGATCGGCCGCGCACGAAAAACTCATCTTGGCGAGCACGGTGCCCGCACCGGCCAACGCCTCGACCGTCGGGCCGAGCCCCTTGGGATATTGTTCGGACACCAGCACTGGAATGCCCAAGCGCTTGGCCGCGGCCACCAATTTGACCGAATTGCCGGTGACCAGATCGGGTTCGGCCATCGCGGGCAGCAAGCGCGCTTGCACGTCGACGACCAGCAAGATCGATTTCGCGGCTTCGAGCAACATGTCGCACGCTTAGCCCGAACCTTGACTTTTCGCCACAAATCCCTATTTTCCCACCGGATCGCGGGGTTTTACCGCGACTGCGAAAAGGCGCCGTATCCTGCGCCTCCTCTCTGGGATCCCGGTCGGCGGGATCCACCGCCCGGACGCTCCGGGAGGTCGCGCTGCCGAAGATGTCAGCGGCGCCAACCGACGAAGATAGGACTTATGAGTTTCGAAGATTTGGGGCTTTCCGAGCCCGTTTTGAACGCCATCAAGGACGCGGGCTACACGACCCCCACGCCGATCCAAGAAAAAGCGATCCCCTGGGTCCAAATGGGCCGCGACGTGTTGGGGTGCGCGCAGACCGGAACGGGCAAAACCGCCAGCTTCGTGCTGCCGATGATCGATGCGCTGAGCCAAGGCCGCGCCAAAGCGCGCATGCCGCGCTCCCTGATCCTCGAGCCGACGCGCGAGCTCGCCGCACAAGTCGCCGAGAATTTCGACAAGTACGGCAAATACCTGAAGCTGACGAAAGCGCTGCTGATCGGCGGCGTTTCGATGGACGAGCAGCAAAAGCTGCTCGAACGCGGCGTCGACGTGCTGATCGCGACGCCGGGGCGGCTGCTCGACCTTTTCGACCGCGGCCGCATCCTGATGCACGACACGAAGCTGCTGGTCATCGACGAAGCCGACCGAATGCTCGACATGGGCTTCATCCCGGACGTCGAGCGCATCGTTTCGCTGCTGCCGCCCTTGCGCCAGACGCTGTTCTTCTCGGCGACGATGGCGCCCGAAATCAAGCGTCTGGCCGACAAGTTCCTCAACAACCCCAAGGAAGTCGCCGTCTCGGCGCCGGCCGCGACGGCCGATACGGTCACGCAAGGGATCGTCGTCGTGCCCGAGCGCGAGAAGCGCGAGACGTTGCGCCGCCTGATCCAGGCGCAGGCGATCAAGAACGCGCTGGTCTTCTGCAACCGCAAGCGCGACGTGGACATCCTGTGGAAGTCGCTCAAGCGCCACGGCTTCAACGTCGGCGCGCTGCACGGCGACATGGACCAGAGCACGCGCACCGAAACGCTCGAAGCCTTCAAGAAGGAGGAGCTGCAGATCCTCGTCTGTTCGGACGTCGCCGCGCGCGGCCTGGACATCGGCGGTCTGTCGCACGTGTTCAATTTCGACGTGCCGATCAACGCGGAGGACTACGTCCATCGCATCGGCCGTACCGGCCGCGCCGGCCGTTCGGGCATCGCCTACACGATCGCCACGCGCGACGATTCGAAATTCGTCGGCGCCATCGAGCGACTGATCAAGAAGCCGATCCCGCCCGTCGAACTCGAAGGCTTCGTGGCGCCCACCGGCGACGGGCGCCCCGAGGAAGAGGAAGCCCCGCGTCGCGAACGCGGCGCACGCGGCCAAGGCGATGGCGAACGCGGCCCACGTGGCCGCGGTCGCGGCCGCGAGCGCGCCCCGCGCGAAGACGCCCCGATGGTTTCAGCGGCACCCGCAAGCGCGGCCGAACCGACCTTGTTCGACGCGCCGGCGCTTCCCTCGGTCCCCGCGGCCCCCGCGGCGCCACCCGCCCCCGCCGCCCCGGCTGCGGCGACACCCGCCGCGCCGCCTGCGCGGACCTATACGCCCCGCCCGGCGCCCGCGCCCTCCAACGCGCGCGGCTTCGACGACGATGGCGTCCCGGCGTTCCTGTTGCGCGGGCGCCGCGCCACGGGTTAACTGGTCGGCGACGGAGGGACGGATCCATGCAGACCATCTTCATCATGGTGAAGTGCGAATTGGGCCGCGCCTACGAGGTCGCCGAGGCGGCGATGGAAACCGAACAGGTCTCGGAGGTCTTCTCGATCTCCGGTCAGTACGATCTGCACTTCAAATGCTATCTGCCCGACGATATGGACGTCGGCCGCTTCGTGATGGGGATCCAGAAGATTCCCGGCGTGAAGGACACCTTCACGCTGATCACGTTCAAGGCGTTTTCCTGACCCCTTGATCGGGTCCGCGCACGGACCCACGTTCTACGGCGTCCAACGTCTTCCGAGGCCGGTTTCCGGAGGATCGCATGCGCGCTTCGCTCTTTCGTCTCTCGCTTATTTTCCTCGCCGCCGTCGGCGCGTCGGAATCGCGCGCGCAAGCCCCCGCCCACCGCGTCGAGATCCTGACGCGCGGGTTGGAGAATCCCTGGGCCGTCGCGTTCCTGCCGGACGGACGGGCCCTCGTGACCGAACGTCCGGGACGGCTGCGGCTCTACGCCGACGGCGCTTTGTCCGCGCCGCTGGCGGGCGTGGCGGAAGTGTGGGCGCGCGGGCAAGGCGGCTTGCTCGACGTGGCCGTCGATCCGGATTTCGCCCGCACGGGCTTCGTGTACTTCACGCTGGCGGCGCCGTCGGGCAACGGCGCGCTGACGCGGCTCGCGCGCGCGCGGTTGGATGGCACGACTTTGCGCGATTGGCGCACGCTGCTCGACGCCGGCCCCGCCGGGACCAACGGCCGGCATTTCGGCGCGCGGATCGTCTTCGGCGCGGATGGGATGCTCTACATGTCCACCGGCGATCGGGGCGAGGACGAACGCGCGCAGCGCCCGGGCGACCTTGCGGGCAAGGTCGTCCGCCTCGCCCCCGACGGGCGCGTGCCGCGCGACAATCCCTTCGTCGGGCGTCCCGGCTTCCGGCCGGAGATCTACTCCCTCGGCCATCGGAACGCGCAGGGCTTCGCACGCGATCCGCGCGACGGCACGTTGTGGTCGACCGAGCACGGACCGCGCGGCGGGGACGAACTCAACCTGGTCAAGCCGGGGCTCAATTACGGCTGGCCCATCGTCACGCGCGGGCGCGACTACGGCACCGGGCGGCCGATCGGCGAAGCGACCTCGCGACCCGGCATGGAGGACGCCGTCCATTATTGGGAGCCGACATCCCCCGCCCCTTCGGGTCTCGCGGTCTACGACGGCGCGGCCTTCCCCGCGTGGCGCGGCGATCTGCTTGCGGGCATGCTGCAAACACGTGCGATCCACCGGCTGACGGTGCGCGACGGTCGCGTGACGAACGAGGAACGACTGGCCGAAGGACTCGCGCGCATCCGCGATGTGCGCGTGGGACCGGACGGGTTCGTCTATTTCCTGACCGACGAGCGCGACGGGGCGCTCGGCCGGATCGTGCCCGCGAATTGAGCCTTCAGCGCCGCCACGCGGCCAGCCGTGCCGCCGCTTCCCGCATATCCGCCATCGTGCCCGCAAACGAAAACCGCAGCGTCCGGTGTCCGCGCGCGGGATCGAAATCCTTGCCCGGCGTGGCGGCCACGCCCGCCTCGTCCAGCATCCGGCGGCAGAATTCCGCGCTGTCGTTGGTCATGTGCCCGACGTCGCAGTAAAGATAGAAGGCGCCGTCCGGCGGCGCGAAATCGCGGAAGCCCGCCTTCGGCAATTCGCCGAGAAGATAGTCGCGGTTGGCGCGGTAGTTGCGCACATGGCCTTCCAGCTCCTCGCGCGCGCCGAAAGCGGCGACCGCGGCGTGCTGGGCGAGCGTGGGCGGCGAAATGAACAAATTCTGCGCCAGACGTTCGACCGCGCGCACCATGTCGGGTGGCACGATCAGCCAACCCAGGCGCCAGCCGGTCATCGAAAAATACTTCGAGAAGCTGTTCACCACGATCATGTCGTCGCCGTAGGCGAGCGCGGTTTCGGCGCGGCCCGAATAGACGATGCCGTGATAGATCTCGTCCGAGACCATGCGAATGCCCTTGGCCCGGCACGCTTCCACGAGGGCGCGCAACGCCGCGGGCGCGAGCATCGAACCGGTCGGGTTCGCGGGGCTCGCCACGATCAAGCCGGCGAGCGACGGATCGAGCGCTTCGGGAACCGGCTGGAAGCGCGTCGCGGCCTCGGCCGGCACGCCGACCGGTACGCAATCCAGCGCCTTCAGGATGTTGCGATAGGCGGGATAGCCGGGATCGGCGAGGGCCACCCGGTCGCCCGCATCGAACGCAGCGAGAAAGGCGAGCAGAAACGCGCCCGACGACCCGACGGTCACGCAAACGCGCTCCCAATCGACCGTCACGCCGTACGCGTCGCGATAATGCCGCGCGATCGCTTGGCGCAATTCGGGAATGCCGAGCGCCAGGGTATAGCCGAGCTTGTCCGCGTCGAGCGCGCGCTTGGCCGCTTCGCGCACCAGCACCGGCGCGGGCGTTCCGGGTTGGCCCACCTCCAGATGCACGGCGCGGCCGGCCGCATCGACGGCGGCGGCGTCGCGCGCCGCGGCCGCGCGCATCACGTCCATGACGATGAAGGGCGCGACGTCGGCGCGCCGGGCTGTTTTGTGCGCCATCAGTTCGACCCGACCGCGAGCCCCGCGCCGCGCCGATCCGTTTCGATCCGGCACGTCGCTCCCGACGCGACCAGCCCGTCCGGGCAATGGACCGCCTGCACGCGCGCGATGCCGCCGGGCACTTCGCCGGCCCGATAGCCGCGCGCGCCCAGTGCGGCGAGCAGACCGGCGCCGTCGACGCCGATCGACCCGTCGGGCCGCACCTGCATGCGCGCGGCATCGAGCGCACGGGCGAGCGTTTCGCGCCCTTGCAGCGTGTCGAGCGCCGTCTGCGCCAATGCCATCGGCGCGGCCGCCCCCCCGGACGCGGCCCCGACGAACGTCACGTCCGAACGATCCTTCATGGCGATCGCGACCGTCAGCCAGCGCGAATCTGCCCCGCCTTCGACCGGTGCGGGCGCCATCAGGAAAGCCGAGCCTTGGGGCAGACGCGCGATCCCCCATGGCGTATGCCCGGTCAACGCGCACGCGACCGCCCCGCCTTCGCGGTCGATCACGACCAGCGACGTGCCGCCGGGCGCATCCGGCTCGGCCGCGAATTCGCCGCCCGCACCGGCAAGGGCGCGCAAGCGCGCGGCCGCCATCGCTTCGCCCATCGGCAAGGCGGACGAAAGATCGGCACGCAACCATTCGGCGCGCGCGCGCGACGCGGCCGCGGCCGTGGACAGCAGCAGCGCCGGTCGGTCGTCGGGCGCGGTCGCGCGCCAACGCCCCTCCAACGCCGCGAAGATCTGACCGGTCGCAAGCGCACCGGCCGCCGGTGCGGCGCCGACGAAAAGGTCGTTCGCCTCGCCCACGCGGATCGCGGGCAGCAATTGCACGGCGCCCTGGCCCAAAGCGTCGAGCGGCAAGGCAAGGCCGGCGGCCGCGAAACTCTGCGCCATCGCGCGCGCGAACTGGCCTTGATGCAAATCCCCGGGCCCGCGCGAGCGCAAAACGCCCAATGCGGCCGCCGTCTGCGGTTGGACCAGGCGATCGCCCTCGACGATCGGCCGGCCGCCGGGCAGGAAGGTGTCGCGCAAAATCGGATCGGCGGCCAAACGCTGCGCGTGCGCGGCGACGTCGATGGCGAGCGCGCGCGTCGTTTGCGTGCCGTTGCGCGCGAGGCTTTCGGCCGGCGTCACGACCTGTTCCCAGCGCAGTTTGCCGTAACGCGCATGCAGCGCGAACAGCCCGCGCGGAATGCCCGGCGTTGCGATGCGCGCGTCGGGCGCGCCGGCGATCGCGGGGAATGCGACGCTTTCCACGGTGCGCGTGCGCCCCGACCCGATCGCCACAAGGCAAAAGCCGCCCCCACCCAACGGCGCTTGGCTCGGCAATGTGACGGTCAACGCCAACGCCGCGGCGACGGCCGCGTCGGCCGCCGATCCGCCACCCGACAGGATGTCGCGCGCCACCAGCGCCGCGCGCGGTTCGGCCGCCGACACGCCGCCCAGGAAGCCGCGCACCGATCCGACCACCCCGGTCGCTTCGGACTTCGAGCCGCCGAACCAGCCGCAACCCGACAGCGCGAGGCTTGCGGCCAGCGCGCACAGCGCCGCGCGTGCGCGCGGGCCCGATTGATTTGCGCGGCCAATCGACCTAGCTTGGGGAACGGGGCCGCAACGCGGACTCGGATCGAGGGTCATGCGCCTAAAACTGTTGGATTTCACGGTAACTTCGATGCGCGCGCGGCTCGCGCGCGCGCTCTGCGTTATCGCAATTTCCGCCGCCCTCTGGCAACCCCCGGCCCACGCCCAACAATCCCAGCGGATGCAGTTCATCCGCGACGGCGAGACCGAGGCGATCATCCGCGCCTATGCGGCGCCCATTTTCCGCACCGCCGGCCTCAATCCGGACGACATCAACGTCCACCTCATCAACGACCGCTCGCTCAACGCCTTCGTGGCCTTGGGCCTCAATATGTTCTTCCATACCGGGCTGTTGCTGCGCACCGAACATCCCGGCCAACTCATCGGCGTGATCGCGCACGAAACGGGCCATATCTCCGGCGGTCACATCGCGCGCCTGCCCGAAGCCATGCGCGACGCCTGGGCGGCGTCGATGATCTCGTTGCTCGGCGCGGCCGCCGCCGCCGCCGCCGGACGGGGCGATGCGGCGATGGCCAGCGTGATGGCGGGCCAGCAGGTCGCCATGCGCGGGTTCCTGCGCTACACCCGAACGCTCGAAGCGTCGGCCGACCAAGCGGCCGTGCAGTTCCTCGACCGGACCCAGCAATCCGCCCGCGGCCTCGCCGAGTTCCTGCAGATCCTGGTCGATCAGGAACTGATGATCGTCGATCGCCAGGACCCCTACGTGCGCACGCACCCGATCACACGCGAGCGCGTGGAGTTCGTCGAGAACTGGGTCGCCAATTCCCGGTTTTCGGGCGTCCCCGTGCGCCCCGAATTCGTCGAGATGCACCGGCGCATGCGGGCGAAGCTGCTCGGCTATCTCGATCCGGCGCGCGCGCTCGTGCAATACCGCGAGAACGATCCCGCGCTCGAAGCGCGATACGCGCGCGCCTTCGCGTTCTACCGGCGCGGGGATTTCCCGCGCGCCTTGCCGTTGGTGGACGAACTGCTGAAGGAACGGCCGCAAGACCCGTGGTTCAACGAGACGCGCGGCCAGTTCACCCTCGAAAGCGGCGACGCGCGGGGGGCGCTTGCGTACTACGAAAAAGCCGTCGCGGCGCTGCCGACCAACGCATTGCTCCGGATGGGACTGGCGGGCGCGCAGATCGCGACCGGCGACCGCGGGCTTTTGCGCGAGGCGATCGGCCATCTGGAAGCCGCGCGCGGCCGCGAGCCGGAGAACGGCGAGATATTCCGGCTGCTGGCCGTCGCCTACGGCCGCGACGATCAACTGGGTATGGCCGCACTCGCGCAGGCCGAAGTCGCGATGATCCAGGGCCAACGCGCGACGGCGCGCGGCCTCGCCGAACGCGCGGAGCGTTTGCTCCCGCCCGGTTCGACCCATATGCTGCGTGCCCAAGACATCAAGAACGCGACCGAAAGGCAGCCGCCGCGATGAAGCGTCTTTTCGTTCTGGCTTGCGTGCTGGCGCTGGCCACGGGGTGTGCGGGCGGCGGGCCCATCGCGCGCGCGCCCGTGGTCGACGGTCAAGTCCGGATTCTCGAGCGCATTCCGGGCCTGCACGCCAACGCCGCCCCCGACCAATGGTGGACGCAGCGGCGCGCCAACGAAGGCCCGCTCGCCATCGTCGATCTGCAAGGCACCGTCGCCGTGCGGCCGGACGTGCCGGGCGGTGCGCTGATGGGCCGGCGCGTGGACGCCGCGCTGACCGCCACCCCCTATCTGCGCTGGAGCTGGTATCTCGAACCGACGCTTTTCGGCGGCGGTCCCGGTGCGGGCGAGGAACGCGGCTTGCGCATCGTGGTCTTTTTCCGGTCGGCCGAGCGGCCATGGTCGGAAACGATGTCGTCCTGGCTGCGGCGCAGCCCGCCCGAATGGGACCGCTGGGCGGAGATCACCTTCGGCGGCGTCGGCGCCGCGCGCGCCGAACAGGCGCTCCAGCGCAAATCCATCGCCGACGACGCCGGCCGGCGCACCCAATTGCGCGAACCGCGCGCCGGCCAAGCGGGCGAATGGCACGTCGAGGCGATCGACCTCGTCGAGGTCTATCGCCGTCTATGGCCCAACGAGGATCCGGCGAAGGTGCGCATCGCTTTGGTCGCGGTCGGCGGATTTTCGGGGCCGCTGCCGCCGGGCAGCCCCGCGTCGATCGGCTACATCGCCGAAGCGTTCCTCACCCGATGAAGCGCATCCTCGCCCTGGCGCTGAGCGTCCTCGTCTGGACCCAGCCCACGCCCGCCCCCGCGCAGGCCCCCGCACAGGTTCCGACGCGCGCCGCGATCGAAGAAATCGTGCGCGATTTGATCCGGCGCGAACCGGAGATCGTCCTCGAAGCCCTCGAGGCGCTCGAAAAGCGCCGCGATACGGCGCAGGCCGAGCAAGCCAAGCGGGCGCTTGCCGAACGGCGGCGGGAACTCGAGAACGACCCCGACGCGCCCGTCGCGGGCAATCCGCGCGGCACGGTCGTCGTCGTCGAGTTTTTCGACTACCGCTGCCAGTTCTGCAAACGCATGCACGAACCGGTCAAGCAGATGCTCGCCGCCGACCGAGACGTGCGCCTCGTGCGCCGCGACCTGCCGATCCTCGGCCCCGCTTCGGTCGTGGCGGCGCGCGCCGCGTTGGCCGCGCGCGCGCAAGGACCGCAGCGCTACGAAGCGCTGCACGAGGCGCTGATGACCGCACGGGGCAATCTCGACGAGGCGGCGGTGTTCCGCTTGGCGGCCGAAGCCGGGCTCGACGTCGCACGCTTGCGCCGCGACATGGAAGACCCGCGCGTGGCTGCATTGCTCCGGCGCAACGCCGACCTCGCCCAAGCGCTGAACATCACCGGCACGCCCGGCTATGCGATCGGTGAAGCGCTAGTGCCCGGCGCCGTGGATCTGGGCACGCTGCGCGCCTTGGTCGCCGAGGCGCGAACCCGGGCGCCGCGCTGAACGCGCGCGATCAGGCTTCGAAGTCGGGCTGATTTTCCGGTCGCGCGGCGTCGAACGCCGGATGCGCCATGCAGGTCGCGAAAATCCGCATCAGGCGCGGATAAGCGGCCAGCTCGTCGTCCGAATAGAAGCGCTTGGCGTTGAAGACCTGCGGAACGAGGCAGATGTCGGCCAATGTGGGCGCATCGCCATGGCAATAGCGGCCGGTCGCGGGCGCCGCGAATTCCTTCTCCAGCGCGGCGAAGCCCTCGGCGATCCAATGGCGATACCACGCATCGTGCGCCGCCTTGTCCACCTTCAACGTCTTGGTCAGATAGGTGAGGACCCGCAGATTGTTGAGCGGATGGATGTCGCAGGCGATCGCGAGCGTCAGCGAGCGCACGCGCGCGCGCCCCGCCGGATCAGTCGGCAGAAAGGGAGGCGCCGGATGGGTTTCGTCGAGGTATTCGCAGATCGCCAGCGACTGCGCGATGCCCGTGGATCCGTCCTCGAGGAAGGGCACGAGACCTTGGGGATTGCGCGCGAGGAATTCGGGCGAACGCTGCTCGGCCTTGCGCAAATGCACGAAGCCTTGGTCGTAGGGGATGCCCTTCAGCGCCAGTGCGATGCGCGCACGGAATGCCGCCGACGAGCGGAAATAGCCCCAAAGCTTCATCGCGTTCACCCCCGATATCGGACGACCTTTTGGTCGATCGCGCCGAAGATAGACGTTCCGTCGGCGGAAAGCATCTCGATCCGGATGCGGTCGCCGAACTTCATGAACGGCGTTTCGGGCTTGCCCCTTTCGATGGTCTCGATCGTCCGCACCTCGGCAATGCAGCACGAACCGACGGCTCGGTCGCGGTTCGACACCGTGCCGGACCCCACGATCGTGCCCGCCCCCAGCGGCCGGGTGCGCGCGGCGTGCGCGATCAACCGCCCGAAATCGAAATTCATGTCCGTGCCCGCATCCGGGCTTCCGAAGAGCTTGCCGTTCAGTTCCGCGCGCAGCGGCAGATGGACCTTGCCGCCGCGCCAAGCGTCGCCCAGTTCGTCGGGCGTGACGGCGACGGGCGAGAACGCCGAGGACGGCTTGGACTGGAAGAACCCGAATCCCTTGGCGAGTTCGGCCGGGATCAGGTTGCGCAACGACACGTCGTTGACCAGCATCACGAGCTTGACGTGACCGAGCGCGGTTTGCGCCGTTACGGCCATCGGCACGTCGTCGGTCACGACCGCGACTTCGGCCTCGAAATCGATGCCGTGCGCTTCGTCGAGCGCTTCGACGTCGTCGCGCGGACCGATCATCGAGTCCGATCCGCCCTGATACATCAGCGGATCGTCGTAGTACTCGGGCGGCATCTCGGCCTTGCGCGCCTTGCGCACGAGTTCGACGTGATTGAGATAGGCCGAGCCGTCGCACCATTGATAGGCGCGCGGCAACGGCGCCATCGCCGCCGCGGGATCGAACGCAGCACCTCCGCCGGCCTCGAGCGCGCGGGCGGCCTCGACCAACGCCGGAGCCTTCGCAGCCCAATCGTCGAGAGCGTCCTGCAGCGTGCGCGCGATATGCGGCACGCGCGCGCAGCGGGTCAAATCCTTGCTTACGACGACGAGCGCGCCATCGCGCGTGCCGTCCTTCACCGTCGCGAGTTTCATGCCTACTCCGCCGCCAGGGGCTTTGCCTTCCAGGAATCCACGTAGTCGGTCCGCTCCACGCCTTCGGGCAAGCGCTGGACTTCGACAGCATCGCGCGTATCGATCATCACCGCGACCTCGTCGAGCATCTGACCGCCTTGCGGGTTTTTGGCCGCCAGCGCGAAGGCCTTGGGATGTGGACCATGGGGGAAGCCGCACGGATGCAGCGTCGCCATGCCGGCGTGGATGTTGTCGCGGCTGAAGAACTTGCCGCGGTGATAGAAGATGATCTCGTCGTAATCGTCGTTGTTGTGGAAGAACGGCACCTTGAGGGCGCCGGGATCGCTCTCCGCCGGACGGGGTGCGAACGTGCAGACCACGAAGCGACCGGCCACGAAGGTCGAGTGCACGGACGGCGGCAGATGGTACCGATGGCTCATCAACGGGCGCATGTCGCGCCAGTTGACCTTCACCGGCGCGAGATCGCCGTGCCAGCCCACCGCGTCGAGCGGATTGAACGGATAGGTCATCGTCGTGAGCTTGCCCCCGCGCTTGACCACGACGCGCGTCTCGAACTCGCCCTGCTGGGCCTTGAACGCGGCGTCGATGGTCGGGGTCTCCAGCACGGCGGGATCGAAGATCGCGTGTTTGCCCAGGATGCCCTTGTCCGGCAGGCGGTAGGAGTCGTTCGTCGCCTCGATCAGCAGGATCGTCGCCGGCCCCCTGGGTTCGATGCGCCACATCGTGGCGCGCGGCAACATGATGTAATCCCCGTCGCGGAAGCTCAGACGGCCGTAATCGCAGTAGAGATCGCCCTCTCCGTCGTGAACGAACAGAAGTTCGTCGCCGTCGGCGTTGCGGGCGAGATGGTCCATCTTCCCTTCGACGCGCCATTGCCGGAACTTCATCGCCGCGTTGACGGCCACGGGCATTGCGTCGAACGGCGAAGCGGCGGTCGCGTTGACCTTGCGCAGATCGAAGGCGCGCGGGCGCAAATCGCCCTCGAAGGACGTCCACGCGGTCGGCGGATGGGCGTGGTACATGTGCGTGGCGGGACCGAAGAATCCCTCCTTGCCCAGTTCGCGCTCGTAGCTGCCCGCCGGAAGGTCGCAATGCGCCTGCTTGGACGACAGCCCCTGCGACAGCGGGAACGAGATCCAGTTTTTCATCGCCGCCTCCCTTACGCGCTTTTGAGTTTGCCGCGCCGAATTTGGTCGAGTTCGATCGACTCGAACAGCGCCTTGAAATTGCCCTCGCCGAACCCTTCGTCGCCCTTACGCTGGATCAACTCGAAGAAGATCGGGCCGATCGCCGTCTCCGTGAAGATCTGCAACAGCCGCCCGCCGTCGCGGGTCGGCGCGCCGTCGATCAGGATCTTGTTCTTCTTCAGGCGCGCCACGTTCTCGCCGTGGCCGGGCAGGCGCTTGTCGATCAGTTCGTAATAGGTGTCGGGCGTGGACAGGAACTTGACCTTGGATTTGCGCAGCGCCTCGACGGCGGCGTAGATGTCCTGCGCGCCGAGCGCGATGTGCTGGATGCCCTCGCCGTTGTAGGCCTCCAGATACTCGGCGATCTGCGACTTGTCGTCGGAGCTTTCGTTGATCGGAATGCGGATCTTGCCGCACGGGCTCGTCATCGCGCGGGATTTGAGCCCGGTGAGCTTGCCCTCGATGTCGAAATACCGGATCTCCTTGAAATTGAAGAGCCGCTCGTAGAACTCCGCCCAGCGATCCATGCGGCCGCGATGGACGTTGTGGGTCAGGTGGTCGATATAGGTCAGGCCGACGCCCGCGGGCTCGCGCTCGACGCGCGGCAACCAGCGGAAATCGACGTCGTAAATCGAACCCGACGGGCCGTACCGGTCGACGAAGTAGATCAGCGAACCGCCGATCCCCTCGATCGCCGGGATCGCCAATTCCATGGGACCGACGTTGTTGTGGAACGGCTTGGCGCCCAGCGCCAGCGCGCGTTTGTAGGCGGCGGCCGCATCCGCCACGCGAAAGGCCATCGCGCAGGCGCTGGGCCCGTGCACGCGCGCGAAGGCTTGCGCGAAGGAATCCGGCTCGGCGTTGACGATGAAATTGATGCCGCCCTGGCGATAGAGCGTGACGTTCTTCGAACGATGCTTGGCGACGGCCGTGAAGCCGAGCGAGACGAAGAGCTTTTCGAGCGCCTTCACGTCGGGTGCGGTGTACTCGACGAACTCGAAACCGTCCGTCCCCATCGGGTTGGACTTGGAGATCGACGGCTCGATCTTGCGGCGGGCGGGCATGGGCGGATCTCCCGGGGCGTTCTTGACGGAGGACGGATTGGCGGGCAGAATAGTTTCACATGAAACCAATTGCAAGCCCCGCGCGCGCCCCCGATACCGGCCGCGAGTTCGCCCTCGAATCGTTCCTGCCGTATCGTTTGTCGGTGCTGTCCAACACGGTGTCCGACGCGATCGCGCGGCTTTATCGCGACCGGTTCGGCCTGACGATCCCCGAATGGCGCTGCATGGCCGTGCTGGGCCGTTTCGCGCCGTGCGCGGCGCGCGATGTCGCCGCGCGCACGGCGATGGACAAGGTGCAGGTCAGCCGCGCGATCGCGGGATTGCGCAAGCGCGGGCTTGCGTTGCAGGCGACCGATGCGGCCGACCGCCGGCGCTCGAAATTGGCGCTTTCGGCCGCCGGCCGGCGCATGCACGACGAAATCGTGCCGCTGGCCCGCGCGGCGGAGGCACGCTTGCTCGCCGGCCTCGCTCCGGCCGACCGCGCGCAACTTGGCGCGTTGCTCGGCAAGCTTCAGGATTCCGCCGCGGCACTTTAGCGCCGCAGCAACGGGAACGCGGCGAAGGCGATCTGCGCGGCGAGCCCCAAAGCGGGTCCGATCTCGGCATAGCGCGCAATATGCCCAAGCGGGGTCCGGCCGAATACGAGGATCGACAGCATCGCCTCCACGGCCATCAGCATCCCGAAGGCCGCGCCCCCCATGGTCGCGCGGGCGCCGGGCGCGGGCGGCACGCCGAAGCGCCCGACGCACCATCCGCACACGAACCATGAGGCCGCGAGCATCGCGGGCAATTCGATCAACGTCGCGATCCCTTCGCCCAAGGCCGGCGCCAAAAACAACACGCGCACCGTGCCCAACACGAAGCCGATCGCGAACACGACCGCGAAATAGACGGTTCCCGCCAGCCCGGCGCGCCCGGTCACGAGGCCCCCCGCGCCCGGCCCGCGAGTGCGATGGCCCCCGCGACGAACGCAAAGCCGAGCAACAGGCGCACGCCAACCGTCTCGTCGAGGATCAGCGCCCCGCCCAGTGCAGCGGCGAGCGGGTTGAGCGTCACGCACAGCGCCACGCGCGAGGCGGGGATCCGCTCCAGCGCCCGGAACCACAAATAGAAGCTCAGATATCCGCCCGGCACGGCGAGCCAGAACAACGCCGCCCAGCCGCCCGGCGTGTAGCCCAACGGCCCGGCATGGTCGCCCGACACGATCAAGACGAGCGCGAGCGCCGAAGCTCCCGCCAGACATTGGATGGCGATCAACGGCTGAGGCGCATAGCGGCGCACGTAATCGGCCGACAGCACCGTATGCGCGCCGCCGACGATCGCCGCCAGGATCATGAACAGATCGCCTCGCCACGCGTCCGGACCGCCGGTCGCCTTGTCGCCCAGCGCCACCGCCACGCCCCCGATCGCCAGCGCGCACGCGATCGCCTTCGTCCACGTCGCCCGCTCGCGGCCGAGCGCCAACGCCAGCAGCAAGGCCGTCACCGGCATCGCGGCCACGATAAGGGCCGCGCGCGCGGCGGGGATGTATTGCGTGGCGGCGGTGAAAAGCCAGCCGAAGCCCGCGAACATCATCACGCCCAAGGCCAAGGTCGGCGCCAAATCGGCGCGCGACACCGCCGGCCGCCGGCCGGTCGAGAGATACGCGCCCAAGGCGAACAAAGCCCCGGCGACCGCATAGCGCAAAAACGCGATCGTGGCCGGATCGCCCTCGGCCACAACGTAGCGCGAAGCGACGAACGACGTTCCGCCGAGCACGCTTGCCAAGGCGGCGACCAGGATCGGCGGGACGCGGTCGAGCATGGCGCGACCTTGGCAAAGCGCGGGGCCGATGGCCAGCCTGCCGCACGCAAGGGGCACATGCGTCGCGCGCCGGGCGCAAGGCTTGGAATTCGCGCGGAAAAAGAGCGGTTTGCCGGTCCCCGCCCCCTTGGTATAACCCCCGCGACTCGTTCCGCCGCCGGAGGCCCCCCATGGAGCCCAAACCGACGCTGTTGATCCTCAACGGGCCGAACCTCAATCTTCTGGGGGTCCGGCAACCGGAGATCTACGGCCGCACCACGCTCGCCGACGTCGAGGCCGAGTGCAAGGCCCTCGCCGAAGATCTCGGCGTCGAGGTCGATTTCCGGCAGTCGAACCACGAGGGCCAGCTGATCGACTGGATCCAAGAGGCGCGGCAGACCGCCGACGGGATCATCATCAATCCCGGTGGGCTGACCCATACGTCCGTGGCGCTGATGGACGCGCTGATCGCGAGCGACCTGCCGGTGATCGAGGTCCACATCTCGAACATCCACGCCCGCGAGGAATTCCGGCACAAATCCTTCGTCAGCCGCGTGGCCAAAGGCGTGATCTGCGGCCTCGGGCCGCAAGGCTATCTGTTCGCGCTCGAAGCCCTCGCGCGCATCGTCGATCCCGATCTCGAGTAGAATCATGGCCAGCAAGAAGTCCAAACCCGCCCCCAAAGCCGCCGCCGCCAAAGCGGCCGCCTCCAATTCGAAGGCCAAAGACGCCCCCGGCTTCGGCCCCGCCTCGGCCGATATCGAGCGGCTGGCGAAGCTGCTGGAGAAGACCGGCCTCGCCGAACTCGAGTATCAGGAAGGCACCAAGCGTCTGCGCCTGTCGCGCGGGCATTCGGGCGGATTCGCGCCGATGGCGATGCCCGCGATGACCCAGGCCGCGGCGCCCGCGACGGCCGCGGCACCTGCGGCACCGGCGGCCGCGGCCGCCGACGCCGTGCCCGACGATGCGGTGACCTCCCCGATGGTCGGCACCGCCTATCTTTCGCCCGAACCGGGCGCGCCGGCGTTCGTTCGCGTCGGCGACAAGGTCAAGGAAGGCCAGACGCTGCTGATCGTCGAGGCGATGAAGGTGATGAACCCGATCCGCAGCCCGCGCTCGGGCACGGTCGGGCGGATCATCGTGCAGAACGGCGCGCCGGTCGAATACGGCGAAGCCCTGATCGTGCTGGAATAGCGGCGCGCGCGATGTTCGAAAAAGTCCTCATCGCAAACCGGGGGGAAATCGCGCTGCGCATCCACCGCGCGTGCAAGGAACTCGGCATCCACACGGTCGCCGTCCATTCGACCGCCGACGCCGATGCCATGCATGTGCGCCTGGCGGACGAAAGCGTGTGCGTGGGCCCGCCGCCCGCGCGCGAAAGCTACCTCAACAAGGCCGCGATCATCTCCGCGGCCGTCATCACCGGGGCGGACGCCATCCATCCCGGCTACGGCTTCCTCTCGGAAAACGCCGACTTCGCCCGGATGGTCGAGGATCACGGCATCGCCTTCATCGGCCCGTCGCCGGACCACATCTCGATGATGGGCGACAAGATCGAGGCCAAGCGCGCGATGATCTCGCTGGGCGTGCCGTGCGTGCCCGGCTCCGACGGGCCGGTGCCCGATCTCGAAACCGCGCTGAAGCTCGGTACGGAGATCGGCTACCCCGTGCTGGTCAAGGCCGCGGGCGGGGGCGGCGGCAAGGGCATGAAGGTCGCCAATTCGGCGGCCGAACTCGAGGACGCCTATCGCGGCGCGCGCGCCGAGGCGGGCGCGGCGTTCGGCAACGACGTCGTCTACATCGAGAAATATCTGGGCCATCCCCGGCACATCGAATTCCAGATGCTCGCCGACGGCCACGGCAACGTCGTGCACCTGGGCGAGCGCGATTGTTCGCTGCAGCGCTTCCACCAGAAGGTTCTGGAGGAAAGCCCCTCGCCCGCGCTCAACGCCGACCAACGCCGGCGCATGGGCGAAATCGTCGTCTCGGCGCTCAAGAAGCTCGGCTACCGGAACGCCGGAACGCTCGAATTCCTCTATCAGGACGGCGAGTTCTACTTCATCGAGATGAACACGCGCCTGCAGGTCGAGCATCCGGTGACCGAGATGGTCTGCGGGCTCGATCTGGTGCGCGAGCAGATCCGCATCGCCTCGGGCGCGCCGCTCGCCTTCACGCAAGCCGACGTGAACCTGCAAGGCCACGCGATCGAATGCCGGATCAACGCGGAAAATCCGGACACCTTCGCCCCCTCGCCCGGCAAGATCGCCGAATACCACACGCCCGGCGGCCTCGGCGTGCGCATCGACAGCGCGCTCTACTCCGGCTACCGCGTGCCCTCGAACTACGATTCGATGGTGGCCAAGCTGATCGTCCACGGCACCAGCCGAAACGAATGCCTGATGCGTCTGCGCCGCGCGCTCGACGAATACGTCATCGGCGGCATCCAGACCACGCTGCCGCTGCATCGGCGCTTGACGCGCACCCAGGAATTCATCGACGGGCGCTACGACATCCACTGGCTCGAACGCTGGATGGGTTTGAAGAAGTAGCGATGGCGCGCCTCACCCACAGGGAACTCTTGTGGGCCTACGCCAACGGCATTTTTCCGATGGCCCGCGCGGCCGACGATCCGGAGATCGGCTGGTACGACCCCGATCCGCGCGGCGTGTTGCCGCTCGAAGCGTTCCATGTGCCGCGCTCGCTCGCCAAGAAAACGCGCGCCGGCCGCTACGAAATCCGTCTCGACACCGCGTTCCGGCGCACGATCGAGGCCTGCGCGGCGCGCGAATCGACCTGGATCAACGCCGAGATCGTGCGGCTTTACTGCGAATTGCACGAGGCGGGGTACGCGCATTCGGTCGAGGCATGGGACGCGCAAGGTCTCGCGGGCGGCTTGTACGGCGTTCGCCTGGGGGCGGCGTTCTTCGGCGAAAGCATGTTCGCCCTGCGCCCGGATGCCTCGAAAACCGCGCTCGTGCATTTGGTCGCGCGGCTGATCGCCGGGGGCTTCACGCTGCTGGATACGCAGATGGCGACCGATCACATGCTGCGCTTCGGTGCGGTCGAAATTCCCCGCGGCGAGTATCGGCGGCGGCTGGCGCGCGCGCTGCGCGGCGAAGCGAAGTTCCTCGACGCGGACCCGGCGGCCGTCGCCGCCGCGCTCGACGGATTGCTCGCGCGCCGGACGTAGCGTTCAACGCGCGGCCGGTCGGCAATCCAGAACCCAGATGTCGTAGACGGCGTGGTCCATCGCCGATACCGACGGGGCGGAAGCGAACATCCATCCCCGGAACACGCTTTGCGCCGCCTCGCCCGCTTGGCCCTCGGCGATCTCCAGATAGGCGGCGCTCTCCGGCGGTTCCTCGGGCGGGCGCTTGCGGCACGCGCGCACGACGATCCGCAGCACGCCGAAGGCGACTTCGCGGTCGATCGGCGCTTCGAGCGTGCGCACGCGTCCCGTGACCTTGTCGAGCGTCTGCAGCACGGCGGTATCGAAGCCGCGCCAGCCGCCCGCACCGGCCGCCGGGGGCGAAGGCTGGACTTGCGGAAGCCCGGGGGGTGCGCCGGGGCGCAGCGTGGTTTGCGCAGCGGCCGGGCCCGCAACGACGGCCAGGGCAAGAAGGAGGGGCAGCGCGCGCGACGACATGCCCCGGGAGTAGCGCCCCTTGCGGGTCCGCGCAAGGTCGCTCAGGGTGCCGGCTCGAGGGCTATCCGCAAATCGTAAGCATCGACCGCGAAACCGGCGTCCACGGCGCGCGACGGTGCGCGCAAGCCCGAATGCGCAGGCTGGCGCAACCCCGGTTCCACCCGGTACAGGCCCGGTGCCTTGCCCGCCGCCGCGGGTGCGGGGGCCGGCCCCAGCAAGACGGCCGCCGTTTGGCCCGCGACGGCGATCGCCA
>JADCGK010000006.1 GCA_020249045.1 Azospirillum sp.
GTATCCGGGCCGCGCTTTTTGTGCTTGCGGTTGCCGAGTTGCAGCTTACAGGCGCGGGCGATGATCGCGTTTTTCGTGCGTTCCATCGCATTGCCGATTTCTTCCGCGCTTTTGCGGTCGGTCCACAATTGCCGCAAGATTTCTTCTTCGGCGGCGGTCCAGGGTTTGTATTCTGGGATCATTGTTTACCCTCCAGTTTCGCCGCAAGCGCCCGCGCGCGTTGCAGCAGTTTCGACGCTTTGGTTTCGATCCGCGCCGCGTCGGTAAAGAGCGCGTCTAAAAGGCGGGGGAAGGTCATTCCTCAACCTTCGGCGGCTCCGGGAGGGGCGCCCAGTGAGTTGTGGGGCGCGCGCCGGATGGCGGCCCATTGTCAACAAGCATCCGAGCCGGAAGCGTCATCCTTCCTGACTTGTGAGCGGGCTGAAACCACAGCCTGTCACCGCCGCCCGCCTTTGCCGTCTCAATCGGTTGCCATTTCATGCCACACCCCACAAATACCCGCCGATGAACCCCGCCGCCGCGCCGATAACGAAGGCAACGGCAACAATCTCAGCCGCGAGGCGGTACGGGTCGGGATAGCGGGTCATTTGCGCCCCCGCTTTGTTTCCGGCGCCTTGCGGGGCCGTCCGCGCTTGCCGGGCTTAAACGGGCCGAAATTGGCCCCGCCCGCAAAAACCGTGGGATAAAGCTCGCGAAGCTCGAAACGCTGGCGCCAGGGGACGCCGCGTTGCCGCCACTTTCGGAGCGCGAATGGGGAAATGCCGTTAGACCGGGCAAATTCCTTGATGATGGACCATGGGTCGGGCTTGTTGCTCATGCCCCCTAGATAATGCGGGACGGTTTGGGTGTCAACATAAAAAAGTGACGGCGCGTCATTTTTCCTCTTGCATATCCCAAAGGCCGGGGTTACATATAGTCCCACACCCGGCGCGGGCCGGGCAAATGGAGGGTGAGATGGAAAAGCAAGCGAGCAACAAACCCCAGGCTTTTGATTGGGACGAAGCCGATTTCCTCGAATTGTACGCGGCGGAAACCGCGCGCGAATTGGACAACCCGCAAGTCTACGCCGAATTTTTGGCTAAGGCGGAGGGTCGCTAATGGAAAACGCAAAGCAACTTTTGGCGGCTGCCTTCAGGGATCAGCAGGGGGGCAGGCTCGCTCCGTTTGAAACCGAGCTTGCGGCGGCGCTTGATGTGGCACTTGCTCAGCGCGACGAACTGCTCGCGGCGTTGAAGGTGGCGGGCGACACGCTGCGGAAGCCCGGCGTCGTTTCCTACGAGGACCGCATCGCGGCGCTCGCGATGATCGACGCAGCCATCGCCAAAGCGGAGGGCCGATAGATGACCCTCGCGCAACAGCTTAAATCCATGTCCTTGCCGGGGACGCCCGCATACCGCGCAGCCGAGGCGATGGAGGCGGCGGAGGGGGCGCTATCAGAAATTTCCGCTTATAGCCCAGATATTGAGTATGCAGTTGCAAAGTCCCGCGCCGCACTCGCCAAACTGCGGGGGGAAGCATGAACGGCCAATTCGACATAGATATTAGCCCAGCCATCACGGTGCGCGTTGAGTGGGCGGCGGACGTGCGCGTTATCCCGCGCGTCATGCGCGACGATCCGCGCGATGACCGGGATATCGGTTCCGTCGTGATCGAGCAAATGACGCTGATCGACGAAACGTCCGACGCCACTATCAACCTTGATTTGGCCGCGATGCGCGCTTTCGGGCTTTACGATACCGCACTCGGGCGCGCGTATGCAGAGGCGGAAAAACAGGAGATTGAGGAATGACCAAGAAACCGAAACAGCCCAAGCCGGTCAAGGCGTGGGCTGATCTTGGCGGGTATAACCGCATTAGGCCCGAATGGATATTTGAAGAAAAACACGACGCCGAAAGATACGAACTTAGCAACCCCGTCCGCGTCGAAATCCGCGTCATCGCCCCCAAGAAAAAGGTTCGCAAATGACCTCGGAAGAATACGCAAGGCTTTACTGGCACGCGCACAACGTCCACCTGGAGTGCAAGCGCGACAAGCACTATGACTTGCCGACGATCCGCGACCTTGAATACGCCGCGTATGAGTTGGCGAAATGCCCCATCGCGTCGATCCGCAAGGCGGCGGCGCGCAATCTGCCGGTTGTGGTGGTGGCGCGATGAAGGTATGCGCTATCCTTTTGTGCGCCCTCGTCCCCGGCCACCCGACCGAATGCCAGCGCGGGCCGGGCGCTTACGAACTGGTCGAAATCGAGGCGATCAATACGGCGGCGGGGTGCAAGCGCGTGGCGGACGATATTCGCTCCGGCGCGCTTCCGTTGCCCGCCGGGCTGCGGCTTGTGCGGCGGGATATGTTGCCGCCCAGGGAACCCAAACAATCCCCTTGACGCAACATTTTGAATATGAGACAAAGCGGGGCCATCGCGGGATGGCGACAAATGGAGGGTGAGATGACGCAATCCAGCACATACGAAACCTTTTCGGAAGCCGTAATCGCGGCGCACCGCCAATCCCGGCAGGTTGCTTGCGGCGTAGCTTACGCCGTGCAATGGCCGCTTGGACACAATACCGTAGAGTTTCGCAAGCCGTCCCTGCGCGACAACCGCATGAAGGTTGTTGAGTGCGCCGATGGCCGTGAAGTTTTGGCGTAGGGGGCGGCAATGAGCGGCAACGCCAAACCCGTCGAAGTTGCGATCTACATCACGCAAGACCAATTGGCAAAGCGCTGGCAGATCAGCCCGCGCACGCTTGAGCGTCAACGGTGGATTGGCGAAGGCCCGCGATATGTCAAAATCGGAGGCGCCGTTCGGTATCTATCAACCGACGTTTTGGAATATGAACGCCAACAAACAATTACACCGTCGCCGAGACGGGAGGCCCGCTAATGGAACCGACGCGCGGGATACAGATTTACCGGGATTTGATCCAAGGAACCGACGAATGGATGGCCGCGCGCTGCGGCCTTCTAACCGCGTCGGAAATGGACCGGGTTCTAACCCCGACGCTAAAAATCGCGAATAACGCCGAAAGCCGGTCGCATCTGTGGGAGTTGTTGGCGCAACGCATTACCGGGTATGTCGAGCCGCATTATATCAGCGACGACATGATGCGAGGTATGGACGATGAAAGCCGCGCGCGCGACTTGTACGCCGTGCGGTATGCGCCGGTTGAGCAAGTCGGGTTTGTCACGAATGACCGATGGGGCTTCACGCTCGGTTGCTCGCCTGACGGGCTTGTCGGTGATGACGGTTTAATCGAGTGCAAGTCGCGGCGCCAGAAATACCAAATCCAGACGCTAATCGAGAACGTAGGCGAGCAAACCGCGCCACAGGAATACGCACTTCAAATACAGACCTCGCTACTCGTTACAGAACGCAAATGGTGCGATTTCGTGTCATATTCCGGCGGGCTTCCTATGGCTACGATCCGCGTTAAGCCCGACGCCGCGATACAGGAAGCCATCATCAAGGCCGCAACCGCATTCGAGGAAAAGCTTGCCGAAAAGCTGGCGACGTATCGCTTGCTTGAAAAATCAGGCGCGCGGCTCATTCCGACCGAGCGCACCCCGTTGCAGGAGATTGCCGTATGACCGACATGTCGCAAACCATCGCGCCGAAAAGCGACCAGCTAAACGCCGATGACCTGATTTCCGGGCCGCGCACCATCGAAGTTACGAAGGTTGCGCTTTCCGGGTCCGCCGAACAGCCCGTAGCAATCGGGTTTAAGGGCGACAATGGGAAACCGTTCAAGCCGTGCAAATCCATGCGCCGCGTCATGGTGCGCGTGTGGGGAACGGATGGCAACGCCTACGTCGGGCGCCGAATGACGATATACCGCGATGATAGCGTCACTTGGGGCGGGCAGGCGGTGGGCGGTATCCGCATTTCGCACATGAGCGGGATTAGTCAGCCCGTCACGATGGCTTTGACGGCAACGCAAAAACAGCGCAAGCCGTACACCGTCAAGCCGCTTGCCGACGCGCCCGCCGCCGACAACGGGCTTGCGGAATTGCGGGCCCGCGCGCGTCCTGTTTACGCCGAATTGAAAAAGGCAGCACAAGTCGGAACCGCGCGCGATTTCGTCATGCGTGCCGACGTTGACGATCTTTTACAGGAATTGAGCGAGCGCGACGCGGAAACCTACGCGGCGTTTAGCAAGCTCATTCCCGCCGAACCAAATTCGGGCCGTGACCCGGAGCAAGGCACCCCTCCCGCCGACGCTCCCCCCGAGGCGCCGCGCGAAGGGACGGATAGCGCCGCCACCGAAGAAACCACGCTTGATCCGCGTGCGACCGTCAAGATGATTGCCACTTTGAACGCGGAACAACTTGCGGCGTGGAAACGCGCAAACGAGGGGCGTATTCAGGCTTTGCCCAAGAGCGCGCAACCCATGATCCGCGCCGCGATCAATGACCGCGAGTTCGCGCTGAAGGGAGAGGGGCAATGACCATGACCGACGAAGAAATGTGCCGTTTCTTGCGCCACACGGATGTTGGCGTTGGGCATTACGAAGAAGCCGCCGCCCGCCTCGAAGCCCTGCGCGCCGAGCGCGATGCGGCTAAGGCCCGCGCCGAGAAGGCCGAGGCCGAGAACGCGCGGTTGCGGGCGGCGGCAAAAGCGTACCGACAGGCCGAGCAAGACTACGTTTTTATGGCCGAGAGACCGGACGAAGAATACGTTGCGGCGGACGTTCATTTGGCGCGTATGCACATGCACCGAGCGGCGATTTCGCTCGACGCCGCGCTCGCGCCGGTCGAGGCAAAGGAGAAGGATAATGGCTAAGAAGATGACGCTGACGGATAAGGCGCAGCGGCTCGCGAAAACACAAGTCTCGGAAATGGCGCACCCGCACA
>JADCGK010000060.1 GCA_020249045.1 Azospirillum sp.
GCGCGGACCTGACGGGCGCGGACCTGACGGGCGCGGACCTGACGGACGCGAACCTGACGGACGCGGACCCCCGCACGATGCGCACGATCAAGGCGGACCTTTGGGAAATCCTGCTCAAAAACCGCGCCGAAGTGCCGGGGTTGTTGGCCGCGCTGCGCGAGGGCCGGATCGATGGGTCGACCTACCGAGGGTCGTGCGCCTGCCTCGTGGGCACGATCGCGAATGTCCGGGGCGCCCCGGTCGAGTCGCTGGAGCCCGATAGCGGGCGACCGGCCGAGCGCTGGTTCCTGGCGATCCGCGAGGGTCACACGCCGAGCAATCACCCGATCGCCAAAATCACCGAGGGCTGGATCGTCGAGTTCCTTGCACTGACGGGCGACGCCGCCATCGCCAAGGCCGAGGCCGGCCGATGAGCGGCGCCGCCCCTACCGCCACGCTCCCCCGGCCCGCCGCCCTCCGGTCGATCTACCCCGACGGGGTCACCATCGGTTCCACGCAGCGGCCCGGCGGCTACCGGGTCGATGTCCGGATCGAGGCCGATAGCGTCGAAGACCTCGAGCGCGCCGTCGACATCTATCGCGACCAATGGCGCGTCTACGACCCGACGATCAGCGCCGCACACGCAACGCTGCTGCCGAACGGCCGCTGGCAGGCCATCGGCGCGCGCTCGGACATCGGGGATTGAGCGCCATGGCCATTTCCGCCGAAGACCAAGCCCGCGGCTACTGGATCGCGGCCAAGTGCAAGCGCCTGAACGTGCTGCCCGGCGACGTCGCCGACAATCTGCGCGCACGCGGGGAGTTCGACGCGGACACCGCGCACGCGCTCGCCGAGGAATCGCTGTGCGTCCTGGGCTCGGAGGCCACGCTTCCGCGCTTGCGCGCGCGGATCATGAAGGAATGGCCCGCCCTCGTGCCGACCCGCGCTGAGGCTCCGCGACCCGATCCGGCGGGGGCGTCGTAATGGTTGCCTCTCCGCATCACCGCACGGTTTCCCCCGAGGAGCACGCCATCTGGAAGCGCGGCGAAGCCTATGGAAGATCGTGCGCCCAGGTCGAGACATCGTTCGTGTGGATCGGGCTGATCGCGCTCGTCGGCGCGGCATTCGCGGTCGGCCGGTGGCTCGCATGACCCCGATCCTCTGCCTGATCGCCGCGTGCCTGATCGCAGGAGAATCCGCGCGCCGCTGCGACGCCGAGCCCGGATCGACCGTGCTGATCGAGCGGGCGCTGACCTTCGCAGACACGGCCGATCTCCCCGCCTCGCGCCTGTCCACGCGCGAGCAGCGCGCGTGCAAGCGCATCGCCGACGAGCTGATCCTGCCCGCCAATCACCGGATCGTCAGCGTCGCCGTCGAGCGCCCGCGCCCGCCCCAGCAAGCGAGCGAGCAATGAGCGCCCCGCGCCGTATCGACGCGCCCCAGCCGGGCTTCTGGATGATCCGCCTCGTCAAGGGCGGACCGGAAGTGCCCGCGCGGATCTATCGGCACACGACGACCTGCGAGCCCGGCGATCCCGCGAACGCGATGGAGCGCCCCTCGTTCCTCGTCGCCGAGATCGCCGGCGAGACCGTCGAGCTCGACGCGGTTTGGCTGCGCTCGGGCCGCGCGGTCGACGAGGCCGAGTATCGCTTTCAGATCGCCGATCACGCGCACGCGCGCGAATGGCGCCCGCGCGACGCCAAGGCCGATCCGCATCGCCGGATCGATCTGCTCGCCGTCGCCCTCCCCTTCTGACCCCGAACCCGAACCCGAACCCGCGAAGGAAGCCGCATGGCCGAACCAGCCGCCTACCTGTCGAACAACCCGCCGGACCCCATCGCCGAACTGCGCGAGCGCTTGGAGGATTCCAACCGCCCGCTGCTGGAGCGCGCCGCCGAACTGCAGGCAGCAGCCGGGCGCATCCCGGAGATCGACGGCGACGCGACGGCGGGCAAGGTCGCCGACTTCATCAAGCTCGTGTCCGCCGCCATCAAGACCAGCGAGGCCGCGCGCGCCGAGGCCAAGGAACCGCATCTGGCCGCCGGCCGGGCCGTCGATACGTTCTTCAAAACCCGCGTGTCCGATCCGCTCGAGGCGCTCAAACGCGGGATCGAGCGCAAGCTGACGGCCTACCTCCAGGCGAAGGAAGCCGAGCGCCGGCGCGCGGCCGAGGAGGAGGCCCGCCGCGTGCGCGAAGAGGCCGAGGCCCGCGCCCGCGCCGCACAGGAGGCCGAGGCGAAGGGGCGCGCGCACGAAGCCGCGCTCGCCATGGACGCGGCCGTCGCCAAGGAAGCGGAGGCGCAAGCCGCCGAAGCGCAAGCCGAGGCGAAGCCCGCCGAACTTTCGCGCACGCGCGGGGAGATCGGGTCGGTCGCGAGCTTGCGCCAGGTGTGGAAGGGCGAGGTCCTGGACCGCGCCGCGCTCGATCTCGAAGCGCTCCGCCCGTACTTGCCGTTCGCCGCCCTGGAAACCGCGATCAACGGTTTCGTGAAGGCCGGCGGGCGCGAACTCAAGGGTGCCCGCATCTTCCAGCACACCGCCGCGACCGTCCGCTGATCGAAGGAACCCCAGCATGACCCAGACCGCAGAAACCGCCGCCCCGCAATCGACCGCGCTCGCCACGATCGCGCCGCCCCGCTTGCCGTTCCCGAAGGGCGTCGAGGAGCGCTTCGGGATCGACCGCACGCAATGGAAGGCGCTGGTCGAGGCCGTGTTCCCGATGGCGAAATCGCCGGACTCCGTCGTGCTCGCCCTCGCCTATTGCCGCGCGCGGCGCCTCGATCCGTTCAAGCGCGTCGTGCATATCGTTCCGATCTGGGACAGCGCGAACAAGCGCGAAGTCGAGACGGTGTGGCCGGGGATCGCCGAGCATCGAACGACGGCGATGCGCACCGGCAAGTACGGCGGCGCCGAGGCAACCGTGTTCGGGCCGGTCGTCGAGGAGCGCTTCGAGGGCGCGACCAAAAACGGGCCGGTGTCGGTCGTGCTCAAGTTCCCCGAGTGGTGCCAGATCACGGTCTATCGCATGGTCGACAGCCAGCGCGTTGCTGTTCCCGGCCCGCGCGTTTACTGGCGGGAGTACTTCTCCAAGCTTGGCCGCGCGAACGTGCCGAACGACCGCTGGCAGCGTGCGCCGTTCCAGATGATCGAGAAATGCGCCGAGGCCGCGGCGTTGCGCCGCGCGTTCCCCGAGGAATTCGGCGACGAAGCGACGGTCGAGGAGTCGGGCTTCTTCGACCAGCCGCCCATGAAAGACGTGACCCCACCGCCGCCGCCCTCGCGCCAGCAGTTCACGCCAGCGTCCAAGCCTGCGGCACCGCCGACCGAAGCCGACGAGCGCGCCGCCGACCGCATGGCCGAGCAGTACGCGCGCACGGGCAGCATCCAGCCGATCGGCGAAGAAGGCCCTGAGCTGTACGAGAAAGAGTCGGGCCGTGCTCCCGAAGCCCCGGAGTCGTCTCCGCTGGGCGCGACGGGCGCGCTCTCCGTAGGCGAGCGCGACGGCACGGATAGCGCCGCCGCCCGAGTGCCGCCCTTCCCGGCCGGCGGCGATCTTGCGGCCGTGCGCGCTACACTCGCGGGCATCGCGACGTTCGAAGCCGTCAACGCCTGGGAAGAAGCGCACGCCGAGGCGATCAAGAAGCTGCCCGCGATCCGCGCGAAGAACGTGCGCCAGGAGATCACCGACCGGCGCGCCGAGATCAACGCGGCGGAGGGGGGCGGCCAATGACCACCGAACTTACCGACGAAGAACTCCTTCGAGACCTGGAAAACGTAATCCCGGCGGAATACCCGGCCACCGCTTCTTCGAGGATGCTCATCGCAAAGAGCCGCATCGAGTTCTGGAAAGCCCGCGCCGAGCGCGCCGAGGCCGAGGTCGCGCGGCTGCGGGCGGCGGCTAAGGCACTTGCGAACGCGGCTGACGATGTGGGCGTCAGTCATTTCGATACCGATAGCTTGTCGCCGGAAGTTCGGTCCATGCAATCGGCCACGCTGGCTTTGCGCGCCGCCCTCGCGGGCGCGAAGGAGAAGCGCGATGCGTAACGTACCGATGAAATCGAGCCCGTGGCCGTCCGACACGCCCGAAGAACTCGGAAATTCGGATGCCATCAAAGAACTAGACGCCGCACGGCGACGGGCCGAGGCCCATGCGGCTCGAATTTTGGCCGAACGCGAATGCCCAGAAACCGTGAGGGAATGGGCGCGGGCGCACGGGATCAAGAACTTTGCGGAGTTCACTTGGATGGCCGGTTTCGCGGCGGGGATGCGCGTCGCGGCTTTGAGCGAGGGAGGCGACGATGCCGAACGCCAAGGCTGATTACGTCCGACGCCAACCGCAGACCCGCAAGCACGAGTGCCATTGGCCGGGCTGCGCGGAGCAGGTTCCGCCCGCCATGTGGGGCTGTCGGAAACACTGGTTCGCGCTGCCGAAAGAACTGCGCGACCGGGTTTGGCGGTGCTACCGCCCTGGCCAGGAAATCGACATGAAGCCGAGCGCCGCGTACCTCGAAGTCGCGCGCGACGTTCAAGCATGGATCGCATCGAAGGGAGGCGATGATGGCCGATGAAGGAAAGTGCGAATTGTGCGGCGAGCCGATGCCCGCTGGCGAGAAGATGTTTCGGTATCACGGCACAAGTGGTCCCTGCCCAAAGCCGCCGAAGCCTATGCCGCCGACGCCAACCGGCAGCAACGCTGACGAATGGTGCTGGCTGATTAGTGAGTGCAGCGCGCCATACGTCGCGGTGCAGATCGCACAACGCATCGAGGCGTTGGAGCGCGAGCGCGAGCAGTGGAAGCAAGCGGCTGAGTTAGCGCAGGAAGATTATCAGCGCATGTACGGAAACTTCTTGCGCCTTGAGTATCAATTGAACACCCGCGCCGCCCCGGCGCCGGTCGAGCCGAGCGAGGCGATTATCGAGAAGCTAAAGGTCGTCGAGCACGCCTTGCTGATTTCGAGACATCGTTTGGCGGCAGAAGCGAACGGCGACTACGCCGCGACCGCCGACGATGGTTTGTCCGCCGTCCGCGCCGCCATCGCCGCCCTGCGCGCGAAAGGCGGTTCGCGATGAAGCCGCGCGACGAAGACGACGATCCGCCGATGATGTGCCCGCGCACCGGCATGTACTGCAGCGCCGACGCGTCAGGCTTCGACTGCGAGGCCTACGGCTGCGCACGCGAAGCTGGGATCGACATCGACGACGGAGACGAACCCCTGTGACCGACCGCCCGATCATTTTTAGCGGGCCGATGGTCCGCGCGCTGCTCGACGGCCGCAAGACGCAGACCCGGCGCGTGCTGTCCAGCGTCCGCACGTTCGGCTTGCCAGATTCGTCGGCGTGCACGCTGCGAGGCGACGATTTAGCGCGCGCCCTGTTGGAGGCGCACGACTTCCGAAACGTCGGAGGCAGCGCTTGGGCCTGGAAGGCAAAGGCGTTCGATCACCAAGCGCCCGCGCAGTTCACGACTTGGTACGCGCACCTGCGCATCGCCCCCGGCGACCGGCTGTGGGTGAAAGAGACGGCGCGCCTCGTGTCGGTCGGGCCAGCGACGACGCGCGGGATCGTCTACGCCGCCGACGGCGAGAACGCCGAGGTTCGATTCACGACTCAGCCCGAAGACGCAAAGGGGCTTTATCGGATCAAGACCACGCCCTCGATCCACATGCCGCGCTGGGCGAGCCGGATCACACTGCTGGTCGAGGACGTCCGCGTCGAACGGCTGCACGCGATCACGGAGCGCGACGCGATGGCCGAAGGCGCCGACCCGATCTTGGTCCCGCCTGACGGCGGATCGGCGCCGCACGTCGAAGGCTTCCGCGCCCTGTGGTCGTCGATCAACGGCCCCGACGCCTGGGCCGCGAACCCGTGGGTCGTCGTCGTCGGGTTCAAGGTCGTCCGCGCGAACATCGACGCACCCGAAGCGAGGGCCGCATGAAGCCCGTCGAATTCGTCGGTCAGACGGTCGTGCTGCAACCGCCGGCAAATCACGACAACGCGACCGCCGCGACTAAGGTCGGCGGGTTGCCGGTGCTGCTCATGTGCGACGGCGACGGCTACCCGCAAATCGTCTCGTGTTGGAAACCGACACAAGAAGAGATCGCGCAACTCGCCGCCGGTGCGGTCATCCGTCTATGGGTCATGAGCGCGGCAATGCCGCCCGTCTGGGTCGACGTCGCCGAGGCCGAAATCCTGCCATGACCCCGCCGCCGCGCCTCGCTTGGACGCTCGACGAGGTCGCCGAGATGCTCGGCTATCGATCCGGCCGCACGGTCGCGCGCGCCCTTGCCAAGCACCCCGAGATCGGTACCCTGGGCGTTGGACGCGGCCGTCGGCTCGACGCCGCGGCGATCGCCGCCCTCACCGCCGCGCTGAAAGGCGAAGCCGAATGCTCAAGCTCGTCCGCCGCCCCCGCTCGCCCCACTGGATCGTCCGCGGGTCCGTCGGCGGCCGCCGTATCGAGGAAACTACAGGCACGGCGTCTCGCGCTGCGGCCGAGATCGTGCGTCTCGCCCGCGAACGCGAGATCCTCGAGCGTCGTGTCCTTGGCGACGCGCCGGCCCTGACCTTCGGCGCCGCCGCCCTCGCCTATCTCGAAGCCGCCCCCCGCACCACGCGCCAGGAAGCCGCCGTGATGGCCCTGGTCGATCATTTCGGCGAAACGCGGCGTGCGGCCACGATCGACGACGCGGCCATTGCCGGGGCCGTGCAACGCCTCGCCGGGCCCAACGCCTCGCCCGCCAAGGTCAATCGCTGGGTGCTCGCCCCGCTCTCGGCCGTGCTCAAGCACGCGGGCATCGCCAAGCCGATCAAGCGCCGGCGCGAGCCCGCCGCGCGCGTGCGTTTCCTCACCGAGATCGAGGCACGGCGGCTGATCGATGCGTGCGTCAAATGGCAAAAGCATCTGCGGCCGTTGGTGGCGTTCCTGCTGTTCACGGGCGCGCGCTCGGGCGAGGCGCTGGCGCTCGAATGGCGCGACGTGGATCTGAGCCGCCGCCAGGTCACCTTCCGTGCGGAGACGACGAAGGCCCGCCGGAGCCGCACCGTGCCGCTACCCGGCCCGGCCTTCGAAGCGCTGGCGAACCTCAAGCACCGCACGGGGGCCGTCTTCCGCAACATGCACGGCCACGCCTATACGCGCACGGCCAACGGTAACCCGATCAAGAAGGCGTTCGACTCGGTTTGCGCGCGCGCGAAGATCGCGAACTTCACGCCGCACGATCTGCGGCATACCTGGGCCACGTGGCACTACCGGGCGAACCGCGACCTGATCGCGCTCCAGCAGCTCGGCGGCTGGGCGAGCCTCGCGATGGTCCAGAAATACGCGCACGTCGACGC
>JADCGK010000061.1 GCA_020249045.1 Azospirillum sp.
GGGCCCAACCCGCAGGCCGATTTGCTCGCCGAATGCGCGCGCGCCGGGCGCGAGGTGCTGGCGATCTTCCACGGACCGCACTTCTACGTGTCGCCGACCGGGTACGCGACCAAAACCCGGACCGTGCCGACCTGGAACTACGGTGCGGTGCATGTCGCGGGCGTGCCGAAGGTTTCGCACGATCCGGACCATCTCGAAGCGCTCGTGAACAAGCTCGCCGCGCGCTACGAACACGCCGAGTGGCGATTCGCCGACCAGCCGCGCGACTTCGTCGACGCGATGATCGCCGGCATCGTCGGGTTCGAAATCCCGATGACGCGCGTCGAGGCGAAATTCAAGCTCTCGCAGAACCGCAACGCCGCCGACCGCGCGGGCGTGATGGCCGCGATCGAGCCAGAGCACGCCGATTTCATGCGCCGCTTCGGGGCGAAGGAATGAGCCGATGAAGATCGCCCCCGTCGTTCTCGAAGGCGAACATGTGCGTCTCGTGCCGCTGGAATCCGCGCACGCCGAGGGCATTGCGGCGCTGCTCGACGACACGCTGACCGCCTATTTCCAGAAGCCGTTCCGCACGCTCGCCGATGCGCGCGCGATGATCGACGACGCGTTGATGGCGCAAGCGGCGGGCACGGCATTGGCCTTCACGACGATCGAACGCGCGAGCGGCCGCATCGCGGGCGGTTCGCGCTTCCTGAACATCCGGTCGCACGATCGTGTGGCCGAAATCGGTTTCACCTATGTCGGCCGCGCGTTCCAGCGTTCGGCCGTGAACACCGAAGCCAAGCTCCTGATGCTCGGTCACGCATTCGACGCGTGGGCGGCGAACCGGGTCGAGTTCAAGACCGATTCGCTGAACGTGCAATCGCGCGCCGCGCTCGCCCGGCTTGGCGCTGTCGAGGAAGGCACGCTGCGCAACCACATGCTGATGTCCGACGGGCGGCTGCGCCATTCGGTCTATTTCTCGGTCCTGCCGGCCGAATGGCCGGCGGTGCGCGATCGTCTGCGCGCGCGACTGCAGCGGGGAGGGACGAAATCGTGAGCGAGATCGAACTGCCGATCCACCAGGTCGACGCGTTCGCCGACCGGCTGTTCGCGGGAAATCCCGCCGCCGTGGTGCCGTTGGCCCGATGGCTGCCGGATGCGACGATGCAAGCCGTCGCCGCGGAGAACAATCTGTCGGAAACCGCCTTCTTCGTGCCCGACGGCCCCGATTTCGCGCTGCGCTGGTTCACGCCGGCGTGGGAGGTGCCGCTGTGCGGCCATGCCACGCTCGCCTCCGCCCATGTGCTGATGACCATCCTGGAGCCGGGCCGCACGGCCGTGCGATTCCATTCGAAGTCCGGGCCGCTGACGGTCACCAAGGCCGGCGAACTCTACACGCTCGACTTCCCCGCCCGCGACATCGTCGACGACGTTGCCGCCGATTACGACGCGGTCGCCGACGCCCTCGGCGCCAAGCCGGTCTGGCTCAAGCGTTCGGCCTATCGCTACCTCGCCTATTTCGAGACGGCCGCCGAGGTCGCGGCGCTGAAGCCCGATTTCGGCAAGCTCAAAGCCACGCCGAAGGGCGCTTGCATGGTCACGGCACCCGGGGTCGATTGCGATTTCGTCTCCCGCTATTTCGCGCCGATGGCCGGTATCGACGAGGATCCGGTGACCGGTTCCGCGCATTCGACGCTGATTCCTTTCTGGGCGGCGAAGCTCGGCAAAAAGAAGCTGCTCGCCCGCCAAATCTCGGCGCGCGGCGGCACGTTGCATTGCGAGGATCGCGGCGAGCGCGTGAGCTTCGCCGGACTCGCCAAGCTTTACATGTCCGGCACGATCAAGGTCCCCTTGTGAGCGATCCGCTGCTCTGGGCGTTGCTCGGGTTCGCGTTGACCACAAGCTGCACGCCCGGCCCCAACAACGCGATGTTGACCGCCTCGGGCGCCAATTTCGGATTCCGGCGCGCGATCCCCCATATGCTCGGCGTGATGCTCGGCTTTCCGATCATGGTGCTGGCCATCGGGGTCGGGCTGGGCGCGGTCTTCGCGGCGTTGCCGTGGCTTCACGGCATTTTGAAGTATGCGGGAGCGGCCTATCTGCTCTACCTCGCTTGGCGGGTGGCGAATGCCGGCCGCAGCGAGGGCCCGAACGACGCCAAGCCCATCGGTTTCCTCGATGCCGCCGGGTTCCAATGGGTCAATCCCAAAGCGTGGATCATGGCCGTGGGGGCGCTTGCCGCCTACACCGATCCGGCCGCGAATGCGTGGCAGGAGGCGGGCCGCGTTTCGGCCGCGTTCCTGCTGTCGGGCCTCGTGTCGTGCACCGCATGGTGCGGCTTCGGCGTGGCGATCGGCCGGTTTTTGAAGACCGATCGTGCCTTGCGCGCCTTCAACGTGGCGATGGCGTTGGCGTTGGTCGCCTCGTTGATCCCGGTCTTTCTGATCTAGCAAGTTCCGGGTGGAGCGGGCTTGGGGGGTGGCCTAATCTGCCCGCCATGAACGACTACGCGCGCATCGAAAAAGCCCTCGCCTTCCTCGAAGCGAGTCTCGACGACCGCCCCGATCTGGACGCGATCGCCGCGAAGATCGGGCTATCGCCGTTCCATTTCCAACGCTTGTTCACGCGCTGGGTGGGCGTTAGCCCGAAAAAGTTCCAGGAATATCTGGGGCTCGACCGCGCCAAGGCGTGTCTGGCGCAAGCGGGCTCGGTGCTCGACGCCGCCCTCGAAGCCGGGCTGTCCGGCCCGGGTCGTCTGCACGATATGTTCGTGTCGCACGAGGCGGTGACGCCGGGCGAGTTCAAGCGCGGCGGCGATGGGCTCGACGTCGCATGGGGCTGGGCGGACTCGCCGTTCGGGCCCGCGCTCGTCATGACCAGTCCGCGCGGAATTTGCGGTCTGGCCTTCGCGGTGGGCGAGGGCGAGGCCGCGAAGGCCGAAGCGTTCGCGGATATGCGGCGGCGTTTTCCCCATGCGCGGTTGCGCGAGGACGCGGCCGCCGTGCGCGCGCTGGCCGCGCGCATCTTCGACGCCCGCGCGCCGAAGGGCCAACTCAAACTGCTGCTGCACGGGTCGCCCTTCCAGGTCCAGGTTTGGCGCGCGTTGCTCGCCATTCCGCCGGGCGCCCTCGTCGCCTACGACGACATCGCCGCCAAGATTGGCAAGCCCACAGCCTCGCGCGCCGTCGGGTCGGCCGTCGGCGCCAATCCGATCTCGTTCCTGGTCCCCTGCCATCGCGTCATCCGAAAATCCGGCGCCATCAGCCATTACCATTGGGGCCGGCCGCGCAAACTCGCCATGATCGGTTGGGAGGCGGCGCACGCGGAGGGCGCTATGGCACCGCCCGTCTGACGCGCTATCCTGCCGCCTTCATCGAAAGGCGGCGCGGATGACGAAGAAGACCCACAAAATCGCTGTGATCCCGGGGGACGGGATCGGCAAGGAAGTGATCCCCGAGGGCTTGCACGTTCTCGACGCCGCCGCCGCGAAATACGGCTTCGCCCTCGACTGCGCGCATTTCGATTGGAGTTGCGAGGTCTACGCCAAGACGGGCCGGATGATGCCCGAAGACGGGCTCGACCGCTTGCGCGCGTTCGACGCCGTATTCCTGGGGGCCGTCGGTTTTCCCGGTGTGGCGGACCACGTCTCCTTGTGGGGGCTCCTCATTCCGATCCGGCGCGGATTCCGGCTGTATGCCAACGTCCGGCCGATCCGGCTGCTTGCCGGGACGCAAAGCCCGCTCGTCGGCCGCGACGCGAAGGACATCGACTTCGTCGTCGTGCGCGAGAACACCGAAGGCGAGTATTCCGAAATCGGCGGCCGGATGGGGCGCGACACAGCCGACGAAGTGTGCATCCAGGAAGCCGTCTTCACCCGCAAGGGCGTGGACCGGATCCTCAAATACGCCTTCGATCTCGCCCAGACGCGCCGCCGCCACGTGACCTCGGCGACCAAATCCAACGGCATCGTCCACACCATGCCCTTCTGGGACGAGCGTTTCGCCGAGATGGCAAAGCGCTACCCCGGCACGAAGACGGACCAATATCACATCGATATCCTCACCTCGCATTTCGTCCGGCATCCGGATTGGTTCGATGTCGTCGTCGCCTCGAACCTGTTCGGGGACATCCTGTCCGATCTCGGGCCCGCGATCGCCTCGGGCATCGGCGTGGCGCCCTCGGCCAACATCAACCCGGAACGCGAATTCCCCTCGTTGTTCGAGCCCGTACACGGCTCGGCGCCCGATATCGCCGGGCGGGGCATCGCCAATCCGGTCGGCACGATCTGGTCGGCGGCGATGATGCTCGACCATCTGGGCGAAGCACAGGCCGCGCGCGCCGTCGAACGGGCCATCGACGAGGCGTTGGGCGGCGGTTGCCGCACGCCCGATCTGGGCGGCAAGGCGACGACCGTCGATCTCGGCAAGGCGATCGCGGGCGCGGTGCGATGACGGCCCCGCGCCCGGCGTTCCGTTTGCGCGACGCCCGGCCCGGCGACGAACCGGCGATCGTGGCGCTGATCGAAGCCTTGGCCGAATACGAAAAGCTGCGCGACCGCTGCGTCGCTACGCCCGAGGCGATGCGTGCGGCTTTGTTCGGCGCCGCCCCCAGCTGCGAATGCGTGCTCGCCGAGCTCGAAAGCGGCCGTATCGCGGGCTTCGCGCTTTTCCACGGGACGTTTTCGACGTTCCTGGCCAAGCCGGGGCTTTGGCTCGAGGATCTATTCGTCTATCCCGATCTGCGGGGCTTGGGCATCGGCAAGGCGCTGATCGCGCACGGGGCGAAATTGTGTCTCGCGCGCGGCTACGGCCGCTACGAATGGTCGGTTCTCGATTGGAACGCGCCGTCGATCGCGTTCTACGAATCGATCGGGGCGCGGCGCAAGGAAGGCTGGATCGCCATGCGCGTGGACGGCGAGGGCATCGCGGCGCTCGCCGCGAAAAGCTGACGATGGCCAAGACCGCCGCCGCGCTGCTGCTTGCCCTGCCTTTGGCGATCGATCCGCTGGCGGGCGCGCGGCCGGCGGCGTATTTCCCGTTCGCACTCGATCAGCGGCGCGAAACCGCGATCGCGCTCGCCGGTCCCGGTGCCGTGACCGGCACGCTGTGCGGCGGCGCCGATGCGACGATGATCGAGGGCGAAAGCGCCGGCCGGCCCTGGAGCGTGATGGCCGAATTCTCGGGCCCGCGCGTTGCGGCCATCGAAGCGATCCATCGCGAACCCGGCGGCCCCGCGGAAGCCTGTGCCGCCGCGGCCACCCGCCATGCGGCGAGTCTGCCCCATCGGGGCGGGATCGAATTCCAAAGCGCGTGGCTCGGGCTTGCGCGCGTCGCCCGTGCGGATTGGTCGGATGCCGGCGCGCGTTACGCGGTGATCGCGCGGTCGTTTCCGGACGGTCAATGCGACGTGACCGTCCGGGTCTCGCGCCTGGACTAGGCCGCGCGGACTTCGCGCAGGAAGCGGTCGACCTGCTCGCGCAGACGGCCGGACTCGCGGCCCAATTCCTCGGCCGAGCCCAGCATCTGGTCCGCGGATTTGCCGGTGCTGCGCGCGGCGTCGGTGACGGTGACGATGCTGGAGGACACCTCCGTCGTACCGGCGGACGCCTGTTGGACGTTGCGGGCGATTTCGGCGGTCGATGCGGATTGCTCCTCGACCGCCGCAGCGATCGACCCGGCGATTTGATCGATGCGCGCGATCGTGTCGCCGATCGACCGGATCGCGGCGACCGCGCCTTCGGTGGCGGTTTGGATCGCGGCGATTTGGCCGCCGATCTCGTCGGTCGCCTTCGCGGTTTGGGTGGCGAGGTTCTTGACCTCCGAGGCGACGACGGCGAAGCCCTTGCCCGCTTCGCCCGCGCGCGCCGCTTCGATCGTGGCGTTGAGCGCCAGCAGATTCGTCTGGCTGGCGATTTCGTTGATCAGGCGCACGACCTCGCCGATCTTCGCAGCCCCCTGGCGCAAGGCTTCGACTTGGCCATCGGTCTCCTTGGCCTGGGCGACGGCGCCGCGCGCGATCGTCGCGGATTCCGAAACCTGGCGGGAGATTTCGCCGATCGAGGACGTCAGTTCCTCCGCCGCCGAGGCGACGGTTTGGATGTTCACCGCGGCCTGCTCGGAGGCCGCCGAAACGGCCGTCGATTGGCGCGTGGTTTCCTCGGCCGAGCCGCCCAACGCCTTGGCGGTGTCCTGCAATTGCGTGGCGGCCGCCGCGACGGCGTCGACCACACCCTTGACGTTGGCTTCGAAATCGTCGGCGAGCTTGACCTGCTTGGTCACGATGGTCCAGCTCAGCATCGGGCCGATATAGGTGCCCGCGCGGTCGCGCATCGCCGAAACCCGCAGGTCGAGCGTCTCGCCGCCCAAGCGGATCTTCGCCCGATGCGGAAGATTGGCGGGATCCGACAGCATCCGGCGCTGATGGCCGGGATCGCGGTGGAAGATGTCGATCGACTGGCCGACGATGTTCTCGGCCTTGACGTTGATGTGCGCTTCGAGCGTGCGCAGCGTTTCGATCGTCGCTTTGTTGGCGTAGTCGATCCGGAAGTCGTTGTTCAGATCCGCCGTGATGACGGCCGTGGGCATGTCCTCGACCATCTGGCGCAGCTTGAAGGCCTCGCCGACCGTCACGCAAAGCTTGGACATCGCCGCGGTCAGATCGCCGATCTCGTCCTTGCGGCCGTCGGCGGCGAGGCGGACCTTGTCGTCACCCGAGGACAGGCGCCGCGCGGCGTCGACGAGACGGTTCAGCGGACCCTTGAGCGATGCGGCGAGCCCCCAAGCGACCAGGAGCGCGAGGATGGCCGCGAGCGCGGTCAACGCCGTCACCGTTGTCTGGCGTCCCGAAAGCGCGGCATCGGTGCTGTCCTCAGCTCGCGATTTCGCGGCGAACGCCCTGTCGCGAACCGTATTGCTCAGTTCGCTCATCCGATTGCCCTCGGCGCGGAAGGTCGTCCGCAGTTCCCAAATCCGCGCGACGCCCGCGCGATAACGGCCGTATTCGTCGCGGTAGGACTCGACCGTGCGCACATAACCGTCAATTTCGGCACCCGCCGCACCGGCGGCGCGCGCGCGCGTCAACGCGGCCAGCGTATCGGCGAAGGCTCGGTTCGCGCCTTCGATGTCGGCGTCCGAACGGCTGCCGCGGAAACGCATCGCGCGTACGCGCCCCAGCATGTAGTGCTCCGCCGCCTCGTTGAGCGCCGATGCGACGTCGCGCCGCCCGGCGACTTCGGCCGCATCGCGACCGCGCTGGATCGCGGTGCGATTGGGCGGGCCGACGCGGTCAAGAGCTCCGAGTATCGTCCGGTTTTCGGCGTCGATCCGGCGGATCGTGGGCCAAGTGCGCGTCGCGTAGGATTCGAACACCCGTCCGAACTCGTCGATGGCCGCGCGCTGCTCGGCGTCCAGACGTTCGGCTCGGATCGCGTCGAGTGTTTCTTTGACCGCCTCCAGGCGGCGATCGGCGTCGGCCGCTTGATCGTCGCTCGACGCTTGAAGCCAGATATTGAGGCTGTTTCGCACTTGGGTCAGTCGCAAATCGAGCAGCAGTGCCCGATCCGCGAGTCGGGCGAATTCGTCGGTTCGCTTGCCGTCCGCATCCGTTTGCGACAACGCGTAGACCGCGTAGCTGGCCGCTCCGGCCAGCAAAAGCGCAACCAGCGAGAAGGCCGCGTAAAGCTGACCGATCAGCGAGAAGCGGCCGAAGGGCGACAGGCGTCCGAGCATTGGGATCTCCTCGTGGGGGCGGGAGGGTGATCTTCCGGCGTTTGTACGTCGGTCTTAATCCCACATGCTTAACGCGTGGTTAATCGATTTCGACGGTCGAAACGCGCGTGCGCGGCAAGAAAATCGGCACGCGCGAGGCCGCGTCGTCAATCGGACGGCGCGTGGCGCCGTCGTGCGGTTGTATCTGCGAATACGATACGATGTTGCCCCTACGCCGTTCGTTCGCGGCATATAGTAAAACCATATTCAGTCCGACAAAAATCCGCCGGTGTGCAGTTTTTCATTACGGTTCGCATGTCGTCGATTTAAGTGAACGCCGTTCGGATTATCCGCGAATCTTA
>JADCGK010000062.1 GCA_020249045.1 Azospirillum sp.
ATCGCCTGGACCCACGCCTTCCGCAACGCGCTGCTGCCCGTCGTCACGCTCGCGGGCGTGCAGATCGGCCACATCCTGGGCGGATCGATTCTGGTCGAGACCGTCTTCGCGTGGCCCGGCCTCGGCCGCTTGGTGTTCGACGCGTTGCTGCAGCGCGATCTCAGTCTTCTTCTGGGCATCCTGTTCGTGTCGTCGGCGGTGGTGGTTTTGGCCAGCCTCGTGGTCGATCTCGTCTACGGACTGCTCGACCCGCGGATCGTCCAGAAATGACCGATCTGGCCGCGTTCTGGGTGCGCTTTCGGACGAACCGGCCGGCCGTCGCCGGACTAGCCGTCCTGGCGGTGGTGCTGGTCATGGCGGCGATCGGCCCGACGCTCTATCCGACCGATCCGTTCGACATGGTCGGCCGCCCGTTCCTGCCGCCCTTCGGCGCCTATCCGTTGGGGACGGACGTCGCCGGGCGCGACATCCTTGCGGGCATTCTGCACGGCGCGCGCATCTCGCTGATGATCGGGATCATGGCGAGCTTCGGCGCCACGGTGTTCGGCGTGGCGGTCGGCGCCGTCGCCGGCTACTACGGTGGCTGGCTCGATAATCTTCTGATGCGCCTGACCGACTTTTTCCTGACGATTCCGTCGTTCGTGCTGGCGGTCGTGCTGGTGGCGATCTTCTCGCCGGACATCGTCACAATCGTGCTGGCGATCGCGACCGTGTCCTGGCCGTCGGTGGCGCGTCTCGCGCGCGGCGAATTCATCGCCCATCGTCAACGCGAATACGTGCTCGGGTGCCGAGCGCTGGGTATGCGCGATCGCGAGATCATCTTGTTCCAGATCATGCCCAACGCGCTGCCGCCGGTCGTGGTCGTCGGGTCGTTGACCGTAGCGACGGCGATTCTGACGGAATCGGGCCTGTCGTTCCTCGGTTTGGGCGATCCGAATCTGGTGTCGTGGGGCTACATGATCGGCGTGGCGCGCACGGTGCTGCGCAGCGCTTGGTGGATGGCCGCGATTCCCGGGCTGATGATTCTGATCACCGTGCTGGCGATCAACCTGGTCGGCGAGGGACTCAACGACGCGCTCAATCCCAGGCTCCGCCAGCGATGAGACCGGTCCTCGAAATCGACGGCCTGTCGGTCGAATTCGCCTCGGCGCGCGGACCGGTTGCGGCCGTTAACGATCTGTCGTTCGCGATCGGGGAGGGCGAGACGGTCGCGCTGGTGGGCGAGTCGGGTTCGGGCAAGAGCACGGCCGCTATGGCGATCTTGCGCCTGATCGCCTCGCCGCCGGGGCGCGTCGTCAAGGGGCGAGTTCTGTTCGAGGGCGTCGATCTGCTGGGGCTGTCGCCGGCCGATCTTCGCAAGGTGCGGGGCGACCGGATCGGCATGATCTTCCAAGATCCCATGATGGCGCTGAACCCGGTGTACACCGTCGCGCGGCAGATCGCCGAAGTGCTGGAGGTCCATCGCGGCCTTGCCGGCCGCGCGGCGCTGGACGAGGTCGTGTCGCTGCTTCGTCTGGTCGGCGTGCCCGCCCCGGAGACGCGCGCGGGCCAATATCCGCACAATCTTTCCGGCGGCATGCGCCAACGGGTGATGATCGCGATGGCTTTGGAGTGCAAGCCGCGGCTGTTGATCGCCGACGAGCCGACGACCGCACTCGACGTGACCGTGCAAGCGCAGGTGTTGCGCCTGATCGAGGATCTGAAGTCGAGGCTGGGCATGTCGGTGCTGCTGATCACCCACGACATGGGCGTGGTGTCGCAAAGCGCCCATCGGGTGGTGGTGATGTACGCCGGCCGCAAGGTGGAGGAGGGGGCAACCCGCGATCTGTTCGCCGCGCCGCGCCATCCTTACACCCAAGGCCTGCTGCGTGCCGCGCGGCGCGCGCGCGCGGACGACGGAACGCTGTGGGAAATCCGCGGCACCGTTCCCTCGCCGCACGCCATGCCGCCGGGGTGCGGATTCGCGCCGCGCTGCGACTGTGCGCGCGCGGCCTGCGCCGCCGCCGTGCCCGAATTGACCCGCACGGCCGACGGCCACGAAGTCCGCTGCATCGTCGCGGCGGAGGGCGCTGCATGACCGCGCCGGTGCTGGAGGTCGTCGACCTCGTCAAACACTATCCCGTCCGGCGCGGCCCGTTCGAGCCGCGTAAGATCGTCCATGCGCTCGACGGCGTGTCGCTGACGGTTCGACGTGGCGAGACTTTGGCCATCGTGGGCGAGTCGGGTTGCGGAAAGTCGACCTTGGCGCGTTGCCTCTTGCGCCTTGAGGATCCGACCGGCGGGACGATCCGCCTTCACGGCGCCGACATCACCAGTCTCGACGCCGACGCCATGCGGCCGTTGCGGCGGCATGTCCAGATCGTCTTCCAGGACCCCTACGCGAGCCTCAATCCGCGCTGGTCGATCGGAACGCTGATGGCCGATCCTTTGCGCCTTCACACCAAGCTGTCACGCGCCGAGCGCCGCGTCCGCGCGGCGGAGCTGCTCGCCATCGTGGGCCTCGGCGGGGAGTTTCTGGAACGCTATCCGCACGAATTGTCGGGTGGGCAGCGCCAGCGCGTGGCGATCGCGCGGGCTTTGGCGGTCGAGCCGGACGCGATCATTTGCGACGAGCCGGTCTCCGCGCTCGACGTGTCGATCCAGGCTCAAGTCATCAACCTCCTGATGCGCTTGCGCCGCGAGTTCGGCATCGCGTTGGTGTTTATTTCCCACGATTTGTCGCTGGTAAAGCACATCGCAGACCGAATCGCCGTCATGTATCTGGGGCAGATCGTCGAGCTCGCCGACGCGGCCGGGATGCGCGAAGGCGCGAAGCACCCCTACTCGCGGGCGCTGTTCGCTGCCGCGCCGACGGTCGATCCCGTGCCAGGCGTTTCGTGCGAAGCCCCCATCGGCGGCGACGTGCCCAGCCCGATCGATCCGCCCTCGGGTTGCCGGTTTCACACGCGTTGTGCCTTCGCGAAGGACGATTGTGCCCTCACGGCGCCATCCCTACGCGCTGTCGAGGGGCGCTCAGTGCGGTGTCACTATGCGGGCGAACTCGACTTCGCCCGTTGGGCGGGAGGTTCTTCATGATCGACGTCGTTGCATTCGAACGCGACATGGCCGCCGTCTCGGCTTTCGGCGCGACACCGGACGGCGGCGTATGTCGCTTGTCGGCGGGCA
>JADCGK010000063.1 GCA_020249045.1 Azospirillum sp.
CTTCGGCACCCCGACCACGACGGCGGGTCTGCTTTCGGCCATCACCTACGTGGGCTCGACGGGGACGGCCAACGAGTGGAGCGCCACGACCAGCGCGACCACCGGTCGCGTCGTGCTCAGCTACGGCGCGCCCAACCTGACGACGCCGGCCGCGCAGTCGATCAACCTCGAATTCGGCGCACCGAACGCCACGCAAGGCGCGGCTTCGCAGCTCAACGTGGCGGGCGGTACGACCCAATTCGGCGGCACGACGATCTCGCTGTCGAACATCACCGCCGACGGCTATTCGGCCGGGTCGTACAACGGCCTGTCGATCGACACGAACGGCAACATCTACTCGACCTACACGAACGGCCAGCGTCTGCGCCAGTACCAGCTCGCGCTCGGCACGTTCAACAACGCCGACGGCATGATCCGTCAGAACGGCGAGACGTTCCTCGACACGCCGGCGGCGGGTTTCATCGGCTATCAGGCGCCCCTGACCGGCCAGGCCGGCGGCGTGAATCCCAACGCGCTCGAGAACTCCAACACCGACATCGGCCAGGAGTTCACGAAGATGATCGTCGCCCAGCGCTCCTACTCGGCGAACGCGCGGATCATCACCACCGCCGACGAAATGCTGCAGGAAGTGGTCAACCTGAAGCGTTGATTTCTCTTCGACCGTTTCGGTTCCGTGAACTCGGGCCGCCGGATCTCCGGCGGCCCTTTTTTTTTCACCTGGCGCGCCGATAGCCGTAGGCGTAGGCGGTGGAAAAGCCCAGCGCCGCATAGAGCGCCCGCGCGGGCGCGTTGGCTTCGGTCACCTGCAGATAGGCGCGCGTCGCGCCGCGCGCGCGCGCCCAAACGAAAAGCGCTTCGATGGCCCGGCGGCCGAATCCGCGGCCACGGGCATCGGGCACCGTCAGGACCTCGAAGATCCCCAAGTGGCCGTTCTCGACGACGCCCATGCCGAAGGCGAGCGGAACGCCCGCCTGGCGCACGCGCGCGAAGGCGGCCGGCGCGGCAAGGCAAGCGAGCATGCGGCCCACGCTCCCGCGCTCGCGCCCGGTCGCCCCGGCCGCGCGCGCGAGATCGTCCAGCCAGCCCAATTCCGGGTCCGCGTCGATCTCGACATCCGCCGGCATTCTCCCCGGCGTCGCGGGAAGTTCGGCGGTCAGGACCAGGCTTTCGTCGATGCGGACGTAGTCGCGCGCGGCCAGCGCGGCGTCGAGCCCGGGTTCGGCGAGCGGGGTCAGCCGGAAGATCGGCGCCAAGCCCGCGCGCCGGTAATCCGCTTCGAACGCGGCGATGCGCGCGTCGAGGGAGATACCGTCGACGGGCCACAGCGCGCTGGCGGAATTCGCCCGCTTGGTGTGGCCTTCGGCGAACCGCAACACCCAGCCGTCGCGCAAAACCGTACGCAGCGACGGCCACGCGTTGAACGCGAGGCATTCGAGGCGCCTGATGCCCGATTGGTCCATATCACGGGATAGACTACCCTCGCCGACGGCATGTCAATGACCGACTCGGAAATCGCCGCCGAATTCGCCGCCGCGAACGCGCGCGCGCGCGCGGGCGATTGGGACGCGGCGATCGCGCGTTACCGGGCGCTGATCGCGGCCGCTCCCGGTTTCGCGCCTGCGCGGGTCAATCTTGCGGCGTCTTTGCTTGCGACGCGAAAGGCCGCCGAAGCCGAGAATGCGGCCGCCGAGGCCACGCGTCTTTTCCCCGCGTTCGCGGCCGCGTGGGCCGTCCGAGGCGAAGCCGCGCTCGCGGACGCTCGGCCGGCGGCGGCGGAAGAGGCGTTCGCGCGCGGACTTGCGCTGGGCGCCGATGCGGGCCTTGCGGCGAAGCGTGCGGCGGCGTTATCCGCGCAAGGCCGGCATGCCGAGGCGCGCGTCGCCTTTGCGCAAGCGCGCGCATTGGCGCCCGGCGATGCGGGGATCGCTTCCGCGGCATTGTTCGCCGACCATTACGCGCCCGAAGGCACGCCCGCGACGGCGCTTGCGGCCGCGCGCGCGTGGCCCAATCCCGCGCCGGGTGCGGCGCGGCCGCGGCCGCGCGATCCCGATCCGGAACGGCGCTTGCGCGTCGGCTATGCCTCGCCGGATTTCGCCAATCACTCCTGCTCGTACTTTCTCGCTCCGCTCTTGGCGGCGCACGACCGGGGCCGCGTCGAGATTTTCGCCTATGCCGACGTGACGGCGCCCGACGGGGTTACGGCCGCGTTCCGCTCGCTCGACCTCGTTTGGCGCGACATGCGCGGGCTCGACGACACGGCGTTCGCGGCGCGGGTCCGCGCGGACGGAATCGACGTTCTGATCGATTGCGCGGGACATACGACCGGCAATCGGCTGGGCGCGTTCGCGCGCCGGCCCGCGCCCGTGCAGGCGACTTGGCTGGGTTATCCCGGCACGACGGGCCTCGACGTATTCGACGCGCGCTTGGTGGACGACGAAACCGATCCGCCCGGCGCTTGCGCCAGCGAGCCGCTGACGCGCATTCCCGGCGGGTTCCTCGCCTATCTGCCGCCGCCATACGCGCCGGTACCGGGGCCTTCGCCGATCGCGCGCAACGGGTACGCGACGTTCGGGTCGTTCAACAACCTGCCCAAACTCGACGCGCGGACGCTCGATCTTTGGGCGCGCGTCGTCGCCGCCGTACCCGGCGCGCGGCTGACGATCAAGGCGCGCGGCCTCGACGAAGCGCCGACCGCCGCAAGGGTGCGCGCGGCGCTGGCGGCCGGTGGCCTCGATCCCTCGCGCGTCGACATTCTGGGGTTCGTCGACGGCGTCGCGGCGCATATCGCGCTTTACGATCGCATCGACGTCGCGCTCGATCCGCTGTTCTACAACGGCACGACGACGACGTGCGAGGCGTTGTGGATGGGCGTGCCGGTTGTGAGCTTGGCCGGCGACCGGCACGCGGCCCGCGTGGGCGCGTCGCTGTTGACCCGGGCGGGACTCGCCGATCTGGTCGCCGATACGCCGGACGCTTACGTCGCGCGCGCCGCGACGCTGGCGGGCGATCGCGCGCGTTTGGCCGAGTTGCGCGCGGGCTTGCGCGCGCGTCTTGCCGCGTCGGCGTTGTGCGACGGGCCGCGGCTCGCGCGCGCCTTCGAAACCGTGTATCGCGATTTGTGGCGCCGGGTTGTAAGCGACGCGGCGATGGTATAATTTCAAGACGTTGTTGTTCGAGGATTCCACATGCCGCTGGTTTTGCGTCTCAATCCCGCCGAAAAGATCATCATTAACGGAGTCGTGATCGAGAACACCGGCAGCTTGGCGATGCTGGCGATCCGCAACCGCGGCAACATTCTGCGCCAGAAGGACATCCTGCAGCTCGACGAGGCCTCGACGCCCGCGTTGCGCGTCTATTATACGTTGCAGTGTTTGTATCTGTTTCCCGACGAGGCGAAGGCCTACTCGGAGGCGTTGCATCAGTTCATGAACGATTTCGAACAAGCGGCGCCCAAGTCCAAGCCGATCATCGACGCCCTGCGCGCGCGGGTGGAGAAGGGCGAGCTTTATCCCGGCCTCAAAGACGCCAAGCGCTTGATCAAGTTCGAATGGGATCTGCTCGGGAAAACCACCGAGAAAGCCCGAATGCTGCTGCAGGGAACGGAGCCGGGCAAGGGCAAACAGCGCGCTATGGCGGATAGCGACTTTGGCGATAATGGATAAGCCTCTGATTTATCAGTGCTAATATAGATAAAATTTGATCAAATTTGTTTGGACTTGCGGGGGCGCGAGGCTTCGTATAAATTGTATCGCGCGGGTCGAGAACGGCCCGAATTGGAGGATGACATGGTAGGTTCCATCGGATCTGGCCTACCCGCCGTCGTCGCCTGGAAGCAGCTCGAGAAGACGGGCTCGCAGCAGCGCGAACGGTGGGAGAAGCAGCCCTCGGTCCAACGCGAGATCGAGTACGCGAAGAATTTCATCGCGAAGGCCAAGAACGTCGACGAGTTGATCAACGACCGTCGGTTCATGTCGTTCGCGCTGTCGGCATTCGGTCTCGAAAGCGAGGTCGATAAGAAGGGCCTGCTGCGCAAAGTCCTGCTGTCGGATCTGACCGACATCAATTCCTACGCCAACCGGATGAACGACGCGCGCTTCAAGGAATTGGCGCAGCGTTTGGATCTCAAGGGCTCCGGACTGGACGTCGTCAAATCCGAAGCGACGATGAACTCGCTCACCTTGCGGTACAAGAAGAACGAGTTCGACAAAGCCCAGGGGCAAGCGACCCCGGGCATGCGCGAGGCGATCTATTTCAAGGAGAACGCCGGCCGCATGAAGTCGCCCTGGGATGTGTTGGGCGACCGCACGATGCGCGAGGTCGTTTTCAAGGTTTTCGACTTGCCGCGCGAGGTCGCCGTGCAAAGCGTGGAATCCCAAGCCACGGCGCTGACCCGCAAGGTCGACATCTCCAAGTTCAAGGACGCGAAATGGGTCGAGAAGACGATCCAGTCCTATTTGAGCAAGGTCGACCAGGAGAAGGCGAACGAGAACGGCGGGGCCGCGAGCATGTACGCGAGCCTTCTGACGCCCTTGTTCGATTCCGGCGGCGGTTCGCTCGACTTGCTCCAAGCATTGTCGACGCGGCGGTGATTTGGAGTAGTATCGCGCGAGTCGCGTTCGCCGGGAGGGCAAAGAATGTCGGAGGAAGGTTTCAGCGTCGCCAGCACGGACCAGGAGCGCCTCGCGGCGTTGAAGGTCGTCGCGGACTCGTTCGAAGAGGGGCTGCGCCAAGGTATGGGCCGCGATACGCTCGCGGTCGCGAGCTTCACGGTCGTGATGCAGATGCTGGTCGAGGTGTACGGCCGCGAGGCGGTACGCATCGTGCTGCGCGATTCGGAGAAGCGCGTCGCGTCGGGCGAATTCGGCTGATCCGACCGCCGGATGGTGGGCGCTGTAGGGATTGAACCTACGACCCCTGCCGTGTGAAAGATGCGGGCCAATCCCCCAACCGTTTGAATTACCTTATTTAGTTCACGGTGCGCCGCCCGACTGCACGGATGGTGCACGGGTCGGCGGTGTTTTCGCCGACCGTTCCCATTCGTCGGGGTGGCTGGCCCCCCAGATCAGCGCGAGATCGGGCAGGATGTCGGACGTCGCTAGGTGCGCGTAGCGCTCGACGAGTGAGAGGCTCGACCAGCCACCACGGTACATCAAGCGCAGAGCGTCTTGCGTTGCCGCGTAGTACCAGGTTGCCCAAGTGTGCCGCAGCCCGTGCGGCGTGATTGTGGGGCGCCAAATCACCGGCGTGACAGGTCTTCCCTCGGTCGTTGCTGCCAGCGACGGATGCGGCGCCTTGGCGCGCGTGAAAGCTCCAAGCCCCGCCCGCAGGCAAGCATTTGCCCATGCGCGCTTGAACTGCCCGCCCTCTTCACGCTCCTTGCCGGCGTAGGGCTGGCCGTCGGGGCGGCGGAATACGGCTCCTTCGCGTTCGCGCAGATTGGCAAGGGCCACGAGCGCCGCTGGCGGCAGGTGCACGATACGGTCCTTGCCGTTCTTGGTTTCACGCAGCACGCATGTCCCGCGGCGCAGATCCACATCGGTCCAGTCGAGATCGAGCGCCTCTCCAACGCGCGCGCCCGTGCCGAGCAGGAAGACGATCAACGGGCGCAAACGTTCGCCCGCGGCGTTGCGCAGGGCCTCAGCCGTGCGCGGATCGAGCCAAACGGTACGGCCATTGGTCTGCCGCGGGCGATCAAAGACCGGACGGTCACACCAACCGCGCTTAGCTGCATGTGTCATCACGGCTGTCAATGGAATCACGACAGATCTCAGATGTGTTGCGGGGGAGGCATCGGCGGTACACAGCACCTTGATCGCGCGGTCGACGGCGTTCTGGTCGATTTGTCTCAAAGCTACCCCGCGGAAGTACTCGGCAAGTCTCTGAACTCGCCTTGTATCGCCGGAGCCGGGCTTTCGGTGCTCTAAGTACGAGACGACGGCCTGAACGAAGGGAACGGCCGCGCGCTCGCCGAAGATGCTGCGGTCCCAGAGCTGCGCTTCGCGTTTGGCGCGATAGGCTTCCGCGCGCGCCCGCTCGTCAGTTCCCGTAGTTTCAAAAACAGCCTGTCCTCGGACGGTGCCGCGGACGTGCCAAATTTTGCCTCGCCGCAATAACTTGAGCGCCATCTTTCTGTCTCCTTTCCAAGATTTATCTTCAATCTTTCAATATGATCGCGATCAAACCGATAGTGGGACCCTACCCGTCTGCAGTCTTCGGCATGAGTTGCTAGATGCTTCAGCAACTTAGTCCTGCCAACCCTCAGGGCACGGCAGGCCCCCTTGAGATCAAGAGGGTAGCGATACACCTCTAAGGGGAGTAAAATATTGTAATAGTAAGACATAAAAAACGCTAATGTTTTAATTGCATGATTCATAAACGTGCTTTGCATGCACTATAGCCTCAGCTCTCGAAGAGCGATCACTCCATGTCGAGTTTCGGCAGCTTGCGCAGCTTCCTAGGAATTTCAGATTTGCGCGCGATCAATCTCGGCTGCCGCTCGCATTCCACCCGAACGGGCATCCCGCCACGGGAGATCCGATTATTGTAAACTCCATAATTACTCAACGCTTGCGTAGAGCCATGGCCCATTGCTGCCGATTGAACTGAGACCGGCAAGCCGCTTGCCTTGATCAACGCGCCGAACCTGTGCCGCAGCACGTATGGAACCACGGATGCGTTGACAGGGAACCCGCATTCTCTGCTGACAAGTGAAAAGTATTGAGATGCGTGTTTTGGGTCAGGTGAAGATACTGTGATTGGCTGACCGTCATTTTTCCGTACGACCTCTGCAAGAGTCTCCGTCCAAATCACGTCATTCTTAACTTCAATAGTGCGTACACCGACGGAGCGATCGCCTCGACTTCCCTGCTTTGCTGATTGGACCTTTATGAAAAGATGTCCGTTCAGGCAAAGACCAACGATCGCGCCTTTATGAACCTCGGACGGCCGAGCGCCCACCGCCAGCATGACGCAAGTTGCGTAATGCCACTGCGGAGAATGCTGCCTTATGGCCTCGACGAACGTCTTCTCCCAGCCAGCCGGCAACTTGGTGAGAACCTTCCGTTTGCTGTCTCGTTTTTGTGTGTTCTCGTCGCCATTGCTAAGCGGGTCAGCCTCATCGAATTCGGCCAATATGTCGCGGACTTGGAGTACTGAGAGCATAAACTGAATCGCCTCGGCGAACGCCCGGCGCTTCCAGGAATCTTTCGCTTTCTCGATCGCGCTCTCGGCGTGGTCCAGCGCCAGCCAGACGAATGACGCTCTAACCTTTTGTTTCGTGTTTGAATTTGTGTAGCGAGTGATGTCGAATACGCCGTTCTTGAGCGCTCGGCGGCGTACCATTGCGTACTCGGCGAGCGTCTTCTCGCTCGGCGGTTCTTTCCGCAACTCCCCGTATCGTGTGTTGACGTCATCGACAAACTTCTTCACCGCCTGCGCTAGTTCTTTGGCCTCACTCACTTGGCCATCGACGGCGCGCCTAAGAATATCGGCCGCGGCTGAGTTCGTAGGGCGAGCTGCGTCAGTTTGCGGAATTTCCGCATTCACCTCGGTCGCCGTCAGCGTTGCTGCTTGGGCAGCGCCAACACCCGCTTGCCTGGGCACATCTACCGTTCTTCCAGTAGGAAGAATCGGATTCCGGACCTTGGAAGAAGCCCCTGCATCGCTAGGTGCCTGGGAGGCCATATTGATGGCGCTCGCTGCTTCTTCCACCGTGCCAGGCGTAACCTTCCTGATCGAAACCGGATTCTGGGAGATCGGAAGAGCAC
>JADCGK010000064.1 GCA_020249045.1 Azospirillum sp.
CGTCTACGCCAAGGTCGGCGTGCGGTCGCGCTACGGTCTGATCCGCCTCTTGGTGGGGCTTTCGATCGGCGTGGGGGCGATGCCCGACGGTGCGGCCGACCGCGCGTAACGGGCGCGCCCCCCTTCATCCGTTTGGGTGATGCGCGGCCCCACGCGGGGTTCTACTTTGGGTTACACTTCGATTTCCGCCGGAGAGACTGACGAAGCGATGCAGGGTCGTGGCGAAAGTTCGACGAACCGCGACACCGGCGAGATGTCGGCCGCCCGGCGGCGGGCGCTGTGGTGCCGCACACTGGTCGATGGCCGCACCGACGCGATCCGCGCCGCGTTCGCGACGCTCGGCGTCGGGGTGCCAGATCTGCGCTGGACGCCGGCGGCATCCGATTGCGTGGCGGAACCCAATCGGTTTTTCGTCGATCACTGGAACGATCTGCGCGGCGGGCGGGATCTGCCGCTGCGGCGCGCGCTCGATCCGGTGGGGCTGCGTCCGGCGCTGGGCTTCGTCAATCTCGTCGAAGCGACGGACGACGGCGTCGACTTCATGTACCGGGTGTTCGGCAGCTTCGTCGGGGCGGCGATCGGCCGGGACATGACCGGGCGCTTGGTGAGCGAGGCCCCCGTCGATCGGCACATCGTGGATCTGAGCGTCGCCGCGTGCTTGGCCGTGGGGCTGCGCCGCGCGCCGTTGCTGATCCGCCGGGCGGGGGCTGGCGAGCCGGGTGCGTTGCGGTGGGAGCGGGTGTTTTTTCCCTTCGACGCGGGCGACGGCTGCGTCGCGCAATTGGCGATCTGCGCCGTGCCGATGGACGATACGGGGCGCGCGCTGCGCCTGGACCCGTTCCAGACCGACAGATGAAGGCGCCGCGCGGGCAACGAAAAAGGGCCGGGGTTTCCCCCGGCCCTTCGTCGTTGCGGCTATCGCACCGGCGGGATCAAGAGCACCCGCTGGTCGAACCGCAATCCAGGCACTTGGTGCAAGTGCCGTTGCGGACGACGGCCATCGAGCCGCAGGTCTCGCACGCATCACCGGTATAGCCCTTCATCCGCGCTTCGCGGATCTTGTCGGCCTTGGCCTCGCCCTTGGCCGGTACAGCGTTGAGCGCCGTGCCGACGGCCGCGGCGACCGCCTCGATCGCGAAACCGATCGGCTCCTTGCCCGCTTCGGCGCCCTCGGGCGCTTCGGCGGCGGCTTCGGCGAGGCCTAACTCGGCCTCGGCGTCGGCATCCGCTTCGAGCAACGCCACATCGCCCGCGAGCGCCACGGCCGAGGACGCCTGCGGCTGGCCGCCGGGCAGCACCTTGAAGCGCTGGCGCACGAAGCCGGTCGAGGCGACCTTCTTGACCGCGTCGAGCGCGGCGGCAGCGGCGGCCGAGCCCGCACCCGGCAACGTCGAGTCCTTCTCGCCCTTGCCCATCGAGTCCGGTTCGAGATCGTCCTGGACCACGTGCGCGAGATCGTCGCGGCCCAGATACGACACCGCGAGTTCGCGGAAGATGTAGTCGAGGATCGACGTCGCGTTCTTGATCGCGTCGTTGCCCTGGACGGGGCCGTTCGGCTCGAAGCGCGTGAAGGTGAAGGCCTCCACGTACTCCTCCAGCGGCACGCCGTATTGCAGGCCGATCGACACGGCGATCGCGAAGTTGTTCATCAGGCTGCGGAAGGCGGCGCCCTCCTTGTGCATGTCGATGAACAATTCGCCGATCTGGCCGTTCTCGTACTCGCCGGTGCGCAAATAGACCTTGTGCCCGCCGACCATCGCCTTTTGCGTGTAGCCCTTGCGCCGGTTGGGCAGGCGCTGGCGCGAGGTCGCGACGACGCGTTCGACGATGCGCTCGACCACGCGTTCGACCTTGGCGACCGCGGGCGCGCTCGTCACGGCTTCGATCTCCTCGTCGAGGTCGATGTCCTCGCCCACGATCGAGGCGAGCGGCTGGGAGAGCTTCGAGCCGTCGCGATAGAGCGCGTTGGCCTTCAAGCACAGGCGCCAGGACAGCAGATACGCGTCCTTGCAATCCTCGACCGTCGCCTGGTTGGGCATGTTGATGGTCTTGGAGATGGCGCCCGAGATGAAGGGCTGGGCCGCGGCCATCATGCGGATATGGCTTTCGACCGACAGGTAGCGCTTGCCGTTGCGTCCGCACGGGTTGGCGCAATCGAACACCGGCAGATGCTCGGCCTTCAGATGCGGCGCCCCCTCGAGCATCATCGAGCCCGAGCACCAGGTGTTCGCCGCCTCGATCTCGGCCTTCGAGAAGCCGAGTGCGGCGAGCATGTCGAACGCGGGATCGTCGAGCTGTTCCTTGGTCAGGTTCAGCTGCTCGAGGCAGAACGCCTCGCCCAGGGTCCACTTGTTGAACGCGAACTTGACGTCGAACGCCGACTTCAGCGCGGCTTCGAGCGCGTCGAGCTGCGCCTGGCCGAAGCCCTTGGCCTTCAGCGCCTCGTGGCTGATGGCGTTGGAGCCCTTGAGCGTGCCGTGACCCACCGCGTAGGCGATGATGTCGTCGATCTGGCTTTGGGTGTAGCCGAGCGTGGCGAGGCCCACCGGCACGACGCGGTTGATGATCTTGAAGTAGCCGCCGCCGGCCAGCTTCTTGAACTTGACGAGCGCGAAATCGGGCTCGATGCCGGTCGTGTCGCAATCCATGACGAGGCCGATCGTGCCGGTCGGCGCGATCACCGTCGCCTGGGCGTTGCGATAACCGTGCGCGATGCCGAGTTCGAGCGCGTCGTCCCACGCCTTCTTCGCGGCGGCGATCAGGCGCGCGTCCGGGCAATCGCCCGCGGCCAGCGGCACCGGGGCGATCGACAGGCCCTCGTAGCCGGCCGCTTCGCCGTAAGCGGCGCGGCGGTGGTTGCGGATCACGCGCAGCATGTGCTCGCGGTTGGGCTCGTAGCCGGGGAACGGCCCGAGCTCGGCGGCCATTTCGGCCGAGGTCGCGTAGCTGACGCCGGTCATGATCGCCGAGATGGCGCCGGAGATCGCACGGCCCTCGTCGGAGTCGTAGCCGAGGCCCATCGCCATCAGCAGACCGCCGATATTCGCGAAGCCCAGGCCCAGCGTGCGGAACTCGTAGGAGAGTTCGGCGATCCGCTTGGACGGGAACTGCGCCATCAGCACCGATATCTCGAGCGTCACCGTCCACAGACGGCACGCGTGCTCGAAGGCTTCGGCGTCGAACGTGCCGTCGGCGCGGCGCAAGGCCAGCAGGTTGACCGAGGCGAGATTGCACGCCGTGTCGTCGAGGAACATGTACTCCGAGCACGGGTTCGAGGCGTTGATGCGCCCCGAAGCCGGGCAGGTGTGCCACTCGTTGATCGTCGTGTCGTATTGCAAGCCCGGATCGGCCGAGGCCCAGGCGGCTTCGCCGATCTGGTCCCACAGCTTCTTGGCGTCGACGGTCTTGTGGACCTTGCCGTCGGTGCGGCGGATCAGATCCCACTTGCCGTTGTCGAGCACGGCCTGCAGGAACGCGTTGGTCACGCGCACCGAGTTGTTGGAGTTCTGGCCCGAAACGGTCAGATACGCGTCGGAATCCCAATCCGTGTCGTAGGCCTTGAAGTCGATCCGGTCGAAGCCCTGCTTGGCGAACTGGATGACGCGCTGGATGTAGTTCTCGGGGATCAGCACCTTGCGCGCGCCCTTGATCGCCGCACGCAACGCCGCGTTCTTCTTGGGATCGAAGCCCGCGTCGCCCGAGGCGCGGTCGCACGCCTTCATGATGTCGTTCAGATGCTTGGCGCACAGGCGCGAACCGGCCACGAGCGCCGCGACCTTCTGTTCCTCGACGACCTTCCAATCGATGTAGTTCTCGATGTCCGGATGGTCGATGTCGACGGTCACCATCTTGGCCGCGCGGCGCGTGGTGCCGCCCGACTTGATGGCGCCGGCCGCCCGGTCGCCGATCTTGAGGAAGCTCATGAGGCCGGAGGACTTGCCCCCGCCCGACAGCTTCTCGTTCTCGCCGCGCAGCCGCGAGAAGTTCGAGCCCGTGCCCGAGCCGTACTTGAACAGGCGCGCTTCGCGCACCCAAAGATCCATGATCCCGCCTTCGTTGACGAGATCGTCTTCGACCGACTGGATGAAGCAGGCGTGCGGCTGGGGATGCTCGTAGGCCGACGGGGAGGGCGTCAGCTTGCCGGTGCGGAAATCGACGTAATAGTGGCCTTGGCCGGGACCGTCGATGCCGTAGGCCCAGTGCAGGCCCGTGTTGAACCATTGCGGGGAGTTGGGGGCGGCGATCTGGGCGGCCAGCATGTAGCGCATCTCGTCGAAATAGGCGCGCGCGTCGGCTTCCGAATCGAAATAGCCGCCCTTCCAGCCCCAATAGGTCCAGGTGCCGGCGAGCCGGTCGAAGACCTGCTTGGCCGAGGTTTCGCCCTTGATGCGGTCCTTTTCGGGCAGCTTGGCGAGGGCCGCGTCGTCGGCCTTCTTGCGCCACAGCCACGACGGCACGTCGTTCTCCTCGACGGCCTTCAGCACCGCGGGCAAGCCGCGCTTGCGGAAATACTTCTGCGCCAGCACGTCGCAAGCGACTTGCGACCAGCTCGCGGGCACTTCGATGTCCTTCGCCTGGAAGACGACCGAACCGTCGGGATTCTTGATCTCGCTGTTCGTTGTCGTGAACGCGATGCTCGCGTAAGCATCGGCTCCATCCCGCGTAAAGCGCCGTTCGATCCGCATTCCAGCCTCCAACCGGTTCTTCTTCGGCGACGCCCGGCCCCTGAACCGCCGGTACGTCGTCTTTGTCTGGTCCCGAGCGACGCTGCGTGGCCCCGTTGCCGGAATGCGCGCAGAATCCACCCCCGTCTTCGCCGACTCATCCCCCGTCCCGAGTGTTGCGGGTCAAACCCGTGTCACTAGATTTCGTGGTTGGGGGCGAAGCTCGTTACCAGATGTTGACCAAACGCCGGAATCGGCCGCAACAGGATTTTGGCAAGAATACGATGCCTTCCACAAAATGTAGATGCTTCAACAAGATATAGCGGGTCGAAAACGGTGAACCCGCTAAATTCCAGGGTCAAACCCGTCAAGAGCTAATTTTCCGTTACCCCACAGCATGTTAAGAGTGGGTTTGAATATTACCCAGCGCGATATTGCGATGCAGCATGAGCCTTCTTGAGGGCACTGTATCGCGGATTTTTCCGTTTCTGAACAGAAGCTTAATTGTACGCCGGGGAATGCGTATAATCTTGAAAGCACCGGAAAATCGCAACTTGCAGTGCGACGCGTCCCGCGTCGGGCCTAGGCCCGCGCCGCCAGGGGCAAATTGACCAGCAGATTTTGGGGCTTGAGCTTGACCCGCTTGTCCGCGTCCATGCCTAGGCCGAGGTAAACCGGCCGGCCGGCGATGTCCGCGCGCATGGCCGACGGATCGGCGAAATCGAGCCGGAACAGCGCCACGATGCGCTTGAGCCGTTCTTCGTCGACGTCCTGACCCCGGTAAAGGTCGTTCATGATTGCCGAGGATTCGACGTCGAGTCCGACATGCCAGACCCAGCGCTCGTCCTTGATCTGAACCATCGGCTGGATCGAGGTTTCGAGTCCGAGGAAATGCGCGATCCAGGCTTCGAGCACGCGGGCCAACGCGTCGAGTCCCGGCCGGCCGAAGGTCAGCTCGATCACGAGATCGTGGGACTCGTCGCGACTCCAATAGGCCTCGCCGTTCGTCTCGGTCATCACGTCGAGTTCGACCGAGCGGGCCGGTAGATTGGCCTCGGCCAGCAATTCGCCGATCTTGCCGAGGCCCGAATCGCCCGACGCCGCGCGCGCGGCGTGCATTTCGACGATTTCCTCGTCCGCGGCCATCACGCGCCCGTCGTCGACCGTCACGCGCTGGCTGCGGAACAGCAACTCCGCCGCGCGCGCGCGCATCGGGTCGGTGGCGCCGTCGAGCGCGTGGCGCAAGATCACATGCGCGAGTTGATCGAGGAACAGGGGAGGAATCGGCGGCCGGCCTTTGGCCGGCGGATCGGTGAAGACGCCCAAATACGCGTCTTCGATCGTGCCCGCGGCGATCAGGCGGTCGCGGAAGGCCAGCAGCAAGGCGTAGTTGTCGCGCATATCGGCGTCGGCGAGGGCGCCGAGATCGCTCGGGGCGATCGCCGCACGCGGTTCGTCGAGCAGGCGGGCATGCAGCTTGCGCTCGGCGGCGCACGATTCCGCGACGGGCCGCATCTCGGGCCGCATCAGATAGGCGCGCAAGAAGCCGTTGGTCAGGGCCAGGCGCTTTGGCGGGCCGGGTTGCGGGTCGAGCAGATGATAGCCGGAGTGGCGCCAAAAGTCGGGCATGGGTGGGGGGATCCGAAGCCGGGGGGACGCGAAAACCGCGCGCAATCTGGACTAGGTGTCGGGGCCGTGCAATAGTCCCGTCTATCCTAGGGGTTGGGCGGATATGACCATCGGCACAATGATTTATACTTGGTTGCGCGGCGAGGAAGTGGGCCGCGACGAGTTCGGGAATCGCTATTACCGCGACAAGACCGGCATGCGCCGCGCGCGGCGCGAAAAGCGCTGGGTCGTCTACGAAGGCGACGCGGAAGCGACCAAAGTGCCCCCCGATTGGCATGCGTGGCTGCATCATCTTTCGGCCGAGCCGCCGCCGCTCGGCGGGTTGCCGACGCGGAAGGTCTGGCAAAAGCCCCATCAACCGAACCTGACCGGCTCGCCCCAGGCCTACCGGCCACCGGGGCACGATTACCAGGGCGGCAAGCGCGCGAAGGCGACCGGCGATTACGAGCCCTGGACGCCGGGCTGAATCGACCCCACATTGAGACCCGTCGAATCGGGACGAGGGATATGGGCAAGAATCTGGTCGAAACCCTGATGGGTGCGGTCGTGCTGGTCGTCGCCGGCATGTTCCTGGTCTTCGCCTATTCCACGGCCGATATCCGGCCGGTTCGTGGCTATACGCTCACGGCCAAGTTCCAAAGCATCGACGGCGTGCGATTGGGCACGGACGTGAAGCTCGCGGGCATCAAGGTGGGCTCGGTGGTCGCCCAAGCGCTCGATCCGCAGACCTACGAAGCCGTGCTGACGCTGTCGATCGAAGCGCACGTCAAATTGCCGCGCGATACCTCGGCCCAGATCACCAGCGAGGGTCTGTTGGGCGGCACCTATATTGCGCTGTCCCCGGGGGCGGAGGATCGCATGCTCGCCGCAGGCGGCGAAATCCGCCATACCCAATCGCCCGTGAACCTCGTCCAGCTTCTCGGCCGCTTCATCTTCAATTCGGCCGAGGGTGCTGCGGGCCAAGCCAAGCCCAACTGACCGGCATGACCGCGCGTAAGCCGGGCCGGGACGTCAGGCTCGACTTCTTCCGCGGCCTCGGGCTGCTTTTCATCTTCGTCAATCACATTCCCGACAACGCGTTTTCGTTCCTGACGCTGTCGAACTTCCTGTTCTGCGACGCGGCCGAGATCTTCGTTTTCCTGTCGGGTTATGCGGCGGCGCTGGTGTTCGGCCAGCGCGCGGGCCGCGAGGGCAACGCCTATGCGATGGCCGGCGTTCTCGCGCGCGTTTGGACGCTTTACGTCGCGCACATCTTCCTGTTCGTGATCTACACGGCCCAAGTGGCTTGGACCGCGCAAAGCTTCGACAACCCGCTGTTCATCGAGGAAATGCAGATCGCGGCCTTCCTCGACCGACCGCACGTCGCGATCCTGCAGGCGCTGACGCTCGCCCATCAGCCGTTGTTCATGAACATCCTGCCGCTTTATATCGCGCTGTTGGTGTGCTTTGCGCTGGCGTTGCCCGCGATCCCGCGTCTTGGACCGGCGATGCTGGTCGTTTCGGCGCTGCTTTATGCCTGCGTGCCGCTGTTCGGCTGGAACCTGCCCGCGTTCCCGGAGGGCGCGTGGTTCTTCAATCCGTTCGCCTGGCAATTCCTGTTCGCGATCGGCATCGCGTGCGGCTGGCGCGCGGGCGTCGAGGGCCGGCCCGTCGCCACGCCCGATTGGCTGTTCTACGCCGCGGCGGCGTTCCTGGCCGCGACCGTTCCGATCCGGACGTGGGTATCGCTCGGCTATTATTTCGATGTGGTGCCGCCGGCCTTCGCCCAACTCGCGTTCCAATTCGCGGACAAAACCAATCAAGGGCCGCTGCGGCTTCTCAGCCTGCTCGCACTCGCCATCGTCGTGGTGCGCGTCGTGCCGCGCGACGCAACTTGGCTGGGCGCGCGCTGGGCCCGCGCGATCGAGCGGTGCGGGATCAATTCTTTGCCGATTTTCTGCATCGGTATCTTCCTGTCCGTGGCGGGGCACGCGCTGCTGGTCGAATACGGCAGCACGCTGGCCAATCAGGCGGTCGTGACGGCCGCGGGCGCGCTGTCGCTGCTCGTGCTCGCCAAACTGCTTTCGTGGTACAAAAACCAAGGACGGGCGCGCAAAGGCGCCGGGGATTGAACATGGCGAAACTGGGGTTCTGGGGAATCCGGGGGATCGCGTTCGCTGCGGCACTGGTCGCGGCGCCGGCCGCGTTCGGTCAATCCGCCGGCCTGTCGGGCGGCGCGGGCGACATGCCCGAGTTCTGCCGCGTGCCGCGCGCGGTGTTCGTCGACGAAAGCCGCCTGCCGTTGATCGCGAAGAAGGTCCAGGAACGCAAACGCCTGACGATCGTGGCCCTCGGTTCGTCGTCGACCCAAGGCATCGGGGCCTCCGGGCCCGACGCGGCGTGGCCCGCCCGGTTCGAAGCCGATCTGAAGCGGCGTCTGCCGGACCTTCGTGTGGACGTGCACAATCGGGCCAAGGCGCGCGAAAGCGCGGACCAGATGCTCAAGCGTTTGCGCGGCGACGTGCTGGCTTTGCGCCCCGATCTCGTGATTTGGGAGACGGGCACGGCCGACGCCGTGCGCGCGGTGGAAATCGACCATTTCGCCGGCCATCTCGACGACGGCATCGCCCAGATCGCCGCGACGGGGGCCGAAACGGTGATGGTCACACCGCAATATGCGCGCGACACCGCCCGCCTGATCGCCTTCCAGCCCTATATCGACGCGATGAACCAAGTCGGCTTGCGCCGCGACGTGCTGGTTTTCCCGCGCTACGAGGCGATGCGGTTCTGGACCGAAAGCGGCGCCATGAAGTTCGAAAACGTGCCGCGCGCGGAGATGACCAAAGTCGCCGACGCGCTGTACGATTGCCTGGGCCGCCAGATCGCGCGCATCGTCGTGCGGGCGATGGATCTGCCGCCCGGCGCCTTCCCCGCCGCCGCCCGCTGACCGGCGTTGTGATCCGCGTCACTGCGCGGGGCGACGCGCGCGCCTAGCCTTCGTATCGTTCCCGAGCGCTTCGGGATGCCGATCCGGAGAGCCGCCATGCGCAACGTCCATCGCCTTGCGTCCTTCGCCGTCCTCGCGCGCGCGTTCCGCCATTCCGCCTTCGCATTGGGCGTCGTCGTGGCGATCGCCGTCGCGGGCCAAACGGCGGCCGTCTTGCTGGGGCCGGCTCCCGCACCCGCGGCGGCGGGCAAGGCGCCGGGCCTGTACCGAGTGGAACCGGGGTTGCGCCAGCCTGCGCATTCGGGCTTGCGCGCGCCGTCGCGCGCCGTGGACGCCGGTTTCGCGGTCGATGCCTACGATTTGCGGATGGCCCTCGAGCCGGCGCCCTGAGCGACCTTGCGCGGACCCGCAAGGGGCGCTACTCCCGGGGCATGTCGTCGCGCGCGCTGCCCCTCCTTCTTGCCCTGGCCGTCGTTGCGGGCC
>JADCGK010000065.1 GCA_020249045.1 Azospirillum sp.
AGGATTTTGCGCAGATTGAATCCGCCCTGGCTGCCGCAATAGAGCGTCATGCGGCCGTAGGACTTGTCCCAATCGCCGATCGCCATGCGCGGTTCGAGCGAGCTGGGGGCGAGGCGGTTGTTCACGAGGTCGAGTTCGACCACCCGCGCGGCCTTGGCGAAGGCGGCGTTCGTGGCCGCCTCGTCGCCGAGGCTCCAATCGATGGCGACGTTCCCCTTGGCCGTCGGCCAAATCTGCGGGGCGCCGGGTGCGGCCGCACGCGCGATGTCGCCCACGGCGGGCAGTTCCTCGAATTCGATTTCGACGGCTTCGGCCGCGTCCTTGGCTTGCGCGAGGGTCTCGGCCACGATCAACGCGATGGGTTCGCCCACGAAGCGCACCGTTCCCTTGGCGAGGGCCGCGCGCGGCGGGATCCAGGTCATCGAACCGTCGCGGTGCTTTTGCGGCGCCATGCACGGCAAATCGCCGATACCCGCAGCCTCCAGATCGGCCCCGGTCACGACCGCCAGCACACCGGGCATCGCTTTGGCCGCGGCGACATCGAGTTTGGCGATCTTCGCATGCGCGTGGGGCGAGCGCAGGAAATGGGCGTACGCCTGGCGCGGCAGCACGTTGTCGTCGGTATAGCGGCCGTGACCCATCAACAAGCGGCGATCTTCGAGGCGACGCGGGGACTGACCGACACCGAATTTCATAGCGATATGCTCCGTTGTGTTTTCGGCCTCCAGAATAGGACCCCGGTCGGGCGATTGCCAAGCGCGCTCGCGTGGCGGATAACCGGGATATGTGCGGCCGATATTCGCTCACCACACCCGTCGAGGCTTTGCGCCGGCTGTTCGGTTTCGAAGGGCCGGCGCCAAACCTCCAGCCGCGCTGGAACATCGCGCCCACCCAATCGGCGCCCGTGATCCGTCTGGGCGGGGGTGGGGGGCGCGAGATCAAGATGCTGAGCTGGGGGCTCGTGCCTTACTGGGCCGAGGACGCCAAGCTGCAAAGCCACATGATCAACGCGCGCGGCGAAACGGTGGCGGAGAAGCCTGCCTTCAAGCAAGCGTTCCGCCAACGCCGGTGCCTGGTGCCCGCCGACGGGTTCTATGAATGGCAGACGCTGGGTCCGAAGACCAAGCAACCATTGCTGTTCAAGACGGCCGACGGGGCACCGTTCGCGTTCGCGGGCCTGTGGGAACGCTGGGTGCCGCCCCAGGGCGAAGTGTTGGAGACCTTCACGATCGTCAACACCGCCGCCAACGAGATGATGGCGCAGTTCCACGACCGCGTGCCGATCGTGCTGTCGCCGGCGGATTACGCCGCGTGGCTCGATCCGGCCGTCAACGCCCGCGCGCTGATCAAAGCCCCGCCCTCCGATTGGTTGACGTTCCGGCGCGTATCGACCTACGTCAATTCGGTGAAACACGACGATCCGGGGTGCCAGGAGCCGGCGCCCGATGCCGAGCCAGCGCCGGAAGCCCCGAAAGCCAAAGCCAAAAAGGCTGTCGACGGCCGGCAAGGCTCGCTGTTCTAAGGTGGCCCAGCGGCGGGCAGGAACAGCGCCGCGCACGTGCCGCCTTCGGGCGGGCAGTGCAGCCCGATATGCCCGCCCATCTGCCGGGCCAGGGCCATCGAAATGCCGATGCCAAGCCCCGTGCCGCCGATGGCTTCGCGCTCCGCCCGGTGCCCGCGGAAGAACGGTTCGCCGATTCGCCCGATCTCGGCCGCCGGAATGCCGGGACCGCGGTCGAGCACCTCGAACCCGGCGAAGGCGTTCGCGTCGTGGACGGCGCGGATCTTGATCGTGCTGCCGTCGGGCGAGAACTTGACCGCGTTCGACAGGAGGTTCATCGCGATCTGGCGGATCGCGCGCGCATCGCCCCGTACGGACGGGAAACGGCCTTCGATTTCGATCCGGATCCCGCGTCGGCCGCTTTGCGGCATCACGAGGCGCATGGCCGCGCGCACGCCGTCCTCGGGGTCGATGACGTCCTTGGCGAGCTCGCGCTTGCCCAGATCGATTGCGGAGAAATCGATCACGTCGTCGATTAGGTTCAATAGATGCCGTCCGCTGTCGCCGATATCCTTGGCGTATTCGGCATATTTGGGCGAGCCGAGTTCGCCGAAGAGCCGGGAATCCAGAATTTCGGCGAATCCGATGATGGCGTTGAGCGGCGTCCTGAATTCGTGGTTCATCGTCGCGATGAAGCGGCCGCGCGCCTCGGCCGCCAGGCGCGTTTGCGCCTGCGCCACGCGCAGCGCCTCGTAGGACCGGCTCAGCCGCAGCGCATAGCGCAACGACAGCCACGCGTACGCGACCGCGACAGCGACGGCGCCAAACGTCACCGCGAGCAGCGGCCAATAGGACGCGACCGCACCCGCCGCCAGAGCTTGCCGCTCGATCGCGTAAACCAGCACGAGCGGCAAGGGATCGAGTCCCCGGAACAGCACGACGCGCGACCGGCCGTCCGTCAGCGTGGGCGCTTCGTACCGTCCGGTGATCGAGGCCGGATAATGCTGCCAAATCGCGGCGTTTTCGAAGCGTCGGCCCTGCAGTTCCTCGGTGAAGGGGGCGCGGATCAGCATCGTGCGGTCGTTTCGCCACAATGCGAATAGGTCGCTCTCGAAGTCGCGCATTCCCGTGTAGACGTCGAGAAACGTATCGATCGGATAAGCGACGCTGATGATTCCGGAGAAGCGCCCAGATCCGTCCGCCACGCCGCGGGATACCGGCAGCGACCAAGCGCCGGTGATCCGGCTGCGGACGGGCGTGCCGACGAACATGCCGGACTCGACGTTGATCATCGTCGCCCGTTCGGGCAACGCGAGATTCTCCGGCCTGTGGTAGCGGAAATAGTCGCGATCGGCGATCGAGATGTCTTGGAAGTCGCCGCGTCCGCGACCGTCCGAATCCCAGAATTGAAGGCTCATGGCGAGCGGGGCGCCGGCGAGGGCGTTCCGCGCGATCAAGTCGAGATCGGCGTCGGTTTGCGCCGCGAGGCCTTCGCCCTCCATCGCCGAAAGGGCGGCGAGCATCGCCGCATCCATCCGGCCGATCAATTGGGTCGCATGCTCGCCCGCCGTCTTGAGCGCGCGCTCGACCGAAGCCGCGCGGAATTCTTGCTCGCGGTCATGTACCCAAGCGGCCGAGAAGACGAAGGCGAGCAACGCGATCGCGCAGAAGACGGCCGCGCCGACCGTCAGCGGCCAGAGTCGGGGCGGACGGCTTGGCCGGAAATTCTCGGTCGGCACTTGCGACGCCAAGCGACTCTCCCCAGCACGATTCACGGTATGTCGCGAACTCGACAAGTCCGCGTCGGGCATGGATGATCCGTATCCATGGAAAAGAAATCGTTACCAAGGGTCACCTATTCGAATATCGGGGTCGATTTTGGACCGCTCCATGACCATTTGGACGTCGCGATCCCGGCGTATGCACTTGGAACCGCGCATCCGAACCGGATCGGCGGACGGAACGACGAGGCCGGTGCGCGCTTTCCGGTTTCGAGCCCCATCGACGACCGGATCCGCCTGGGCGAGTTCTTCGCTGCGGACGCCGCTGCCGTCGATCGTGCCGTCGCCGCCGCGCGCAAGGCTGCCCGCGAGTGGGGGCGTCGGCCGTGGGCGAGCCGCGTCGAGGCGATCCGCGCGGTCGCAGCCGAGGTCGAGCGGCGCAAATACGAACTCGGCATCGCGTGCCTGATCGAGGTGGGCAAGTCGCGCGCCGAAGCAATGGGCGAGGTCGAGGAGACCGTCGATCTGCTGCGTTACTACGCGGACGAAATGGCGGCCAACGACGGCTACGCCCGCGACATGGCGCGGGCCTTTCCGCGCGAGGCGACGCGGGTGGTTTTGCGTCCGCACGGCGTTTTCGCGGTCATCGCGCCGTTCAATTTCCCCTTGGCGTTGTCCGCGGGCATGACGACGGGTGCATTGCTCGGCGGAAATACGGTCGTCTTCAAGCCGGGTCCGCGCTCGGGCCTCACCGGCGCGCTGCTGACCGCGTGCTTCGAAGCGGTGTTGCCGCCCGGCGTCGTGAACATGCTGTGCGGCGAGGCTGCCGGGCCCACGCTGGCCGCCCATCCCGGGATCGACGGTATTACCTTCACCGGCAGCCATGCGGTCGGGATGGAATTGCTGCGCGGCCAAGCCGCGCGAAGCCATATGCGCCCCGTCAACGTCGAGATGGGCGGCAAAAACCCGGTCCACGTCACCGCGACCGCCGATCTGGAAGTGGCGGCGGAAGGTACGGTGCGCTCGGCCTTCGGGCTCACCGGGCAGAAATGCTCGGCCTGCTCGGTGGCTTACGTCGAACGTTCGGTGTTCGACGCGTTCCTCGCCAAGCTCGTTGGGAAGACCGCCGCGCTCAAGATCGGCGATCCGCGGGCGCGCGACGTTTTCATGGGCCCGGCGATCGACGCGGACGCGGGCGCGCGCTACGCCGGAGCAGTGGCCGCGGCCAGGCGCGACGCGCGCCTGATCCACGGCGGCAATCGGCTGTCGGGCGGCATCTTCGATCGCGGCGTCTATCTGGAACCGGCGATCGTCGCCGATTTGCCGTACGAGCATCGGCTCAACCGCGAGGAATTATTCGTGCCTTTCCTGTCGGTCATGGCGGTGGACGATCTGGCGCAAGGCATGGCGCTGGCCAACAAGGTCGATTACGGGCTGACGGCGGGTCTCTACGCGCGCGATACCGACGAAATCGATCTGTTCTTCGAGACGGCAGAGGCCGGCGTGCTTTACGCCAACCGCCGGTCGGGCGCGACGACCGGCGCGTGGCCGGGCATCCAGACGTTCTGCGGTTGGAAGGGGTCCGGGGCGACCGGCAAAGGCGGCCTGGGACCTTGGTATGTGCCCCAATTCATGCGCGAGCAGAGCCGAACGTCGATGGAGTGAGCGGTCAATCGCGCGGCGGCCGCAGGCCCGGCAACATGCGCGCCAGGATCCGGTCCTTGCGCACGAAATGGTGGTAGAGCGCCGCCGCCGCGTGGACGGCGAGCACCGCGAGCATCGCGTAGGCGAGCCAGGAATGCGCGCTCAGCAACGCGCGGCCGATCGCCTCGTCCTTGCCGATGGGATCGGGCAGCGGCACGATTCCGAACCAGACGATCGGAAAGCCGAACGCGTTCGATCCAAGCCAGCCCAAGATCGGCTGCACGAACAACGCCGCGTACAAGAACCCGTGCGACGCGCGAGCGGCGAGATGCTCGATCCACGGCGCGGGCGGCAGCGGCGGGGGCGGGCTGTAAAGCCGCCAGCCCAAGCGCAGGATCGTCAGCGCGAACACCAGCACGCCGACGCTTTCATGCCAGGAATAGACCCGGACTTTCCAATCGGAGAATTCGAGCCGGGTCATGTAAAGCCCGACGCTCATCAGGCCGGCGACCAATAGAGCGGTCGCCCAATGCAGCGTGCGCGCCGTGGCGCCGTAGCTCGTGGGGGTGTTGCGCAGAACCATGACGCGGGTAAGCTAGTCGTATGGGCGAAATCGTCAACCTGCGCCGCGCGCGCAAAGACAAGGCGCGGGCCGCAAAAGATGCGGAAGCTGCCGCCAATCGCGCGAAATTCGGCGCGCCGAAGGCCGAACGTGACAGGCGCGACGCCGAGACGGCCTTGGCCGCCGCGCGGCTCGACGGCCACAAACGCGAGGATTGACAGGCATGCTTTTCATGGTCGTGGAAACCTTCGCCAAGCGCGACATGGGGCCGATCTACGCGCATCTGCGCGCCAAGGGGCGCGGCTTGCCCGAGGGCGTCGAGTACGTGGAGTCCTGGGTTGCCGCCGATATGGGCCGTTGTTTCCAACTGATGCGCGCGGACGACGCGGCCAAGCTACAGGAATGGACGCTGCACTGGCGCGGGCTCGGTGTTCAGTTCGAATTCGTGCCTGTCGTGCCGGCCAAAGACACGCGCGAACTCCACGCGCGGTTGGGCCTCGATCAGTAAAGGACGATCGCGTAGTCCCCGACCACGCGAAAGCCCAAGCCCTCGTAGCAGAACTTCGCCGCGGCGTTTTCGAGCCCGGTGAACAGGATCGCGCGTCGCGCGCCGCGCGCTTTCGCCGCGTTCATCGCGCCGGCCGTCGCCAATCGTCCGTAGCCCTGATCGCGCTCGGCCGGGGGCACGTAAACGCCGCCGATCTGCACCATTTCCGGCAGGCGCGCGTTGATGCCGGCATAGGCGACCGGCGCGCCGCCGACGCGCAGCACGTAGCCGTCGCCGTCCGCGACGGTGCGTTCGATTTCCTCGGCCGCCTTGCGTCGCGCGGGCTCGCCCTCGGGCCAGGAAAGCACCTCGCGGCAATAGGCGTAGCGCCATTCGCGCAAGACCGGCAAATCATCCGCAGTCGCCGCATCGAGCGTGAAACCCGGGCCCGGCAGAGCCGGGGCGGCCAGAGCGTCGAGCGACATGCCGAGCAAATCCTGGCGCGCGGCCAAGCGCGCGCGGCGCAACGAAAAGGGCGGGATCTGGATCGCCGCTTCGACCTGTGCGGCCGGACCGATGACGCCGGTTGCCGCGCGCGGCAGGCCTGCGGCGAGCGTTTCGCCGACCAAGCCCGCCGCGAGGGCGGGCGGGCATTGCACCATCAGATTGCCGTTCCAGTAGAGCGCGGCGGCGCCCGCAAGCCGGCCATCCTGGAACGCGCCGGCGTAGGCGCCTTGGAACGGCGCGCCCTCGTCCACGATGCCCGCTTTGGCGAGGTTGGCGCGCAGGAACATCGAACTTTCCGGCGTCCGCGCCAAGAACGCTTCGAGCGCCGCTTCGTCGCCCGCGCCGAGCGCGCGATAGGTCGTGTCGGTCATGCCCCCAGCTTACAGGAATGCGAACTTCAGCACGAACAGGATCGCGATGGTCCAGACGGCACCGCTGACCTCGGCCGCACGGCCGGCCAGCGTTTTGATGGCGGCGTAGGCGATGAAGCCGAACGCGATGCCGTGCGCGATCGAGAACGTGAACGGCATCGCCATCGCCGCGATCATCCCGGGCGCGTATTCGGTGATGTCGCCCCAGTCGAGATCGACGAGCCCTTTGGCCATGTAGCAGGCGACCAGGACGAGGGCGGGGGCGGTCGCATAGGCGGGCACCGTGTTGGCGAGCGGCGCGAAGACCAGCGCCGCCAGGAACAGCAACCCCACCACGACGGCGACCAGGCCCGTCCGCCCGCCCGCTTCGACGCCGGCCGCACTTTCGATGTAGCTGGTCGTGTTCGAGGTGCCGAGCAGCGAGCCGATCAGCGAGGCCGAGGAATCCGCGACCAGCGCTTTTTTGAGGCGCGGCAGCTTGCCGTCCTGCGTCAGCAGGCCCGCACGCTGGGACACGCCGACCAACGTGCCGGCCGTGTCGAACAGATCGACGAACATCAGAACGAGGATCGTCGAGATGACGCCGAACTGCAGCGCGCCCCAGATGTCGAGCTTGAGGAAGGTCGGCGCGATCGACGGCGGAGCGGAAACGATGCCCTGGAACTGCGTCAGGCCCAGGCCGACGCCCAGCGCCGTCACGCCCAGGATCGCGACGATGATCGCACCGGGGAATTTGCGCGCCTCCAGCGCCACCATGACCATGAAGCCGAGTGCGGCCAGGACGACGGCGGGCTGCTTTACGTCGCCCAAGGTGATGAGCGTGGCCGGATGGTCGACGACGAGTCCGGCATTCTTGAGTCCGATGATCGCCAGGAACAGGCCGATGCCGCCCGCGATGCCGAATTTGAGCGCACGGGGGATCCCGTCGAAAATCCACGCGCGGGCTGGCGACAGCGACAGCGCGACGGTCAGCACCGAAGAGCAGAAGATCGCGCCCAGTGCGGTTTCCCACGACATGCCCATGCCTTTGACCATGCCGAAGGCGAAGAAGGCGTTGAGCCCCATCCCCGGGGCGAGTGCGATGGGATAGTTCGCGTAGAGCCCCATGATGAAGCAGGAAAACGCCGCGGCGAGGCAGGTGGCGACGAAGACCGCGTCCTTATCCATTCCCGCGACCGCCAGGATCGAAGGGTTCACGACGATGATATAAGCCATCGTCAGGAACGTCGTGATCCCGGCCAGGATTTCGACGCGCACGGTGGTGCCGGCCTCGGTGAGGCCGAAAAAACGATCCAGCATTGGACTCCCCCTCTTATGGGGGAAGCCTAGACGCAGGACGGAGTCGCCGCGAAAGAAATTTTACGGCCCGAACGCTTGGATGCCGGTCTGCGCGCGGCCCAGGATCAGCGCATGCACGTCGTGCGTGCCCTCGTAGGTATTGACCGTTTCGAGATTCAGCATGTGCCGGATGATCGGGTATTCGTCCATGATCCCGTTGCCGCCGTGCATGTCGCGCGCGAGGCGCGCGACGTCGAGCGCCTTGCCGCAGTTGTTGCGCTTGATGAGGCTGATCGTCTCGGGGCTGAGCTTGCCCTCGTCGAACAGGCGGCCCGCCCGCAGCGCGGCCAACAGTCCGATCGACAATTCGGTCTGCATGTCGGCCAGCTTTTTCTGGATCAATTGATTGGCCGCCAGGGGCCGGCCGAACATCTTGCGTTCGAGGGTGTAGGTGCGCGCGGCGTGCCAGCACGCTTCGCCGGCGCCGATCGCCCCCCACGCGATGCCGTAGCGCGCGCGGTTGAGGCAGCCGAACGGGCCCTTGAGCCCCTTGACGTTCGGCAACAGCGCGTCTTCGCCGACGCGGACCTCGTCCATCACGATCTCGCCGGTGATCGACGCGCGCAACGAGAACTTGCCTTCGATCTTCGGGGCCGAGAGGCCCTTCATTCCCTTTTCGAGGATGAAGCCACGGATTTCGCCCGCGTCGTCCTTCGCCCATACGACGAACACGTCGGCGAGGGGTGCATTGGAAATCCACATCTTCGTGCCCGAGAGCACGAAGCCCGCGCCGTCCTTGCGCGCGCGGGTCTTCATGGCGCCCGGGTCCGAGCCCGCATCGGGCTCCGTCAGGCCGAAACAGCCGATCCATTCGCCGGTCGCGAGCTTCGGCAGATATTTCTTGCGCTGGGATTCCGACCCGTAGGCGTAGATTGGATACATGACCAGCGAGGACTGCACGCTCATCATCGAGCGATAGCCGCTGTCCACGCGCTCCACCTCCCGGGCGATCAGGCCGTAGGCGACGTAACTCGTGCCCGCACAGCCGTAGCCGTCGATCGTCGATCCCAGGAAGCCCATCTCGCCCATCTCGCGGAAGATCGCGGGATCGGTGGATTCGGTCCGGAAAGCCTCCTTGACGCGCGGTGCGAGCTTGCCTTCGCAATAGTCGCGCGCGGCGTCGCGGATCATCCGCTCCTCTTCGGACAGTTCCAGATCGATCAGGAACGGATCCTCCCACCGGAAGGCGAGCTTGGAGGGCGAGGGGGAGGACAGGGGGCGGGCGGGCTCGGTCATGGCGGGCTCCGGTGGTAAAGGAACGGTGATTATAGGTCAGGCCGCGTCGGGGACAACGGCCGTGGCTTCGATCTCGACCTTGGCGCGGGGTTCGAGCAGCGATTTGACCTCGACGAGGGTCATCGCGGGGTAGTTCTTGCCGAACGCGTCGCGATAGGCGGCGCCGATTTCGCGCAAGGCGCCCAGATACTCGCGCTTGTCGACCACGTACCAGGTCAAGCGCACCAGATGTTCGGGACCCGCCCCGCCTTCCTTGAGCAAGGCGGCGATATTGGCCAGCGCCTGGCGCACTTGGGCGACGAAATCGTCGCTTTCGAACGTCGAGGTCGCCGGGTTCCATCCGATCTGACCGGCCACATGGATTTGGCTGCCGCGCGCCAGGATCGCGTTGGCGTAGCCCTTTGGCTTGTCCCAACCGTCGGGCAGCAAGGCGCGGTTCATGCGTCGGCTCCGGCTTTGGCGGGCGGGGTCCAGCCCGCGCACGCCGCGATGTAGGCGTCGAACCGGTCGCGCAGGGCGTCCGGGATCGGCGTCGATCGACGCGTCTCGAGATCCATATGCACCGTCACGAGGCGCGCCTTCAAGCGCAGCTTCGCCTGCGCATGGCCGTAAAGGTCGATCTCGATCGAGGAGCGGCCGATCCTGCCGAGCAGGACGGTCAGGTCCAAGGCGTCGCCCATCTGCGACGGCGCGAAGAAATCGCATTCCGCGCGCACGATGGGCGTCGCGCGGCGGCTTTCGAAGATGAGCTTGGCGTAATCCACGCCCAGCGCGCGCGTGTAGAGGTCTTCGACCGCGGCGTTGCAGAAATCGAAGTAGTTCGGGAAGTAGACGATGCCGGCGGGATCGGTGTGGCTGAACCGGATCGGCACGCGCAAGGTGAAGGGCGCTTCCATCGATGAATACTTTAGACCTAAAGCATTTCGCCGGCAAGGCCCGGCGGCGACGCGCGCTCACGCGGCCGGCGGGGGTTCCGAAAGCACGTTTGCGAGCACCCGCGTCGCGGGATCGTGCGCATCGCCCAGCGCGCGCCAGACCCGGTCGCCGACATGCAGGAAATGGCACTTGCGCCATTGGGCGCGGATCGCGCCCAGCAGTTCCGCGTCGCCCGATTCCAGACGCGCGCGCGCGCCGGCGGCGTCGAGTTCGGGCATGTCCTGTTGCAGAACGAGGTCGAGCAGCCAGTTGAAGCGCGGATTGAAGCCGTGCATCGCGCCGGCCTTGAGCGTCAGATAGGACAGCGCCGTCTGTTCGTACCAGCGGTTGACGCTTTCGTAGGCGTAGGCGCTCTCCAGCAGCGCGCGGTGATGCGCGGGCGACAGCACGAGCACGCCGGTGTGCATCATCGGACCCGGCGGATCGGCGAAGCCGTCGGTCCGGTATACCTCGGCCTGCACGGCCGCGAAGGCCGCGCGCGCGTCGCGCACGGCGACGCGATAGCCGTAGTGGCGCTCGATCAGGATCTGGAACTCGACGTCGGAGAATTGCTCGAACACCGTGTTGGCCCCGACGCATTCGACCGGCACGTCCTCGCAGATGTCCGGCGCGTCGGCCTTCGGCACGCAATCCGCATCGACCCAGACCACGCGCGCGTATTGCGCGGACCACGGCTGGGAAAGGATCAGGCATTTCTGCCAGGCGGGCGAACGCTTGAGCGCACGCCAGGACTTGTCGAGATGCCCGACGACGACGATCGCATCGTAGCCATGGCGCGCGGCGTAGGCGGCGAAACCCGGCATGGCCAGGGCGCGCCACCGGGCGAGATATTGCGCGCCCAACGCCAACGTCACGAGCGCGCGCGGATATTCGCGCGGCGGGGCGTCGTCGGGGCCCTGGATTTCGGCGTACATCCCTTCAGCCCGACTTCGGCCGCATGCGAAGCCACGTCATCGCCTGCGGACGGAACTCGCACGCGAGCAGCAGCCGGTCGACCTCGTGCAGCCCCGCGAGTGCCGGATGCGGCACGATCGGCCGGCCGGCCTCGACCACGCGTTCCACATCGTGCGTCGTTGCGAAACGCCGCACCAGCAAATCGGTCACGCCCGGGACCTTGAAGTCGTGGCACTCGACCAGGATTTCGGCCCGCGCGAGGCCTTTCGCGCGGTACGGGTCCAGCATTTCCGCTTCGGCCCCCTCGCAATCGGCCAGCAGGAAGACCGGGCCGTCGCCGGGCAACTCGTCGATCGCCGTCCCCAGCGCAGCGGCGTCGGCGCGGCCGCGGATCTCCACGCGATCGGCGACGCCGTTGGCCGCGGCGTTGATCCGGATCGTTTCGTGATGGGGGGCGTCCATTTCGAACAGGATCGCGCGCAAATCGGCCCGTCGGCGCAGCATGCCGATCGCGAAAAAACCGTCCGACGCGCCGACGCTGACGATCCCGGCCAGCGGCCGGGTCAGCGCGTCGTCGATGGCCGGGTAAAGATGCGCTTCGATCGTGCCCACCAGACGCGCGGCCATGCCCAAATACCAGTGCGTGGGCATATGCAGCCGGGTGCCGGCGAACGGTCCGGATTGGACGATCCCGCCGAACAGGGCATGAAGATGTTCGTCGAGCTGGCGCGTGCGCGTGGCCGCGACGGTGCCGACGAGTTCCCTGTCTTTGTCGAGATCGGCCACACGCTTCCCCTTCAGGCCGGCGGCTGCGCGACCCAGCGCCGGAACAGATCTTCCGAGCCCGCGAACGCGTGGATCGCGCGTTCCAGGCCCGTGGCGGTGCCTTCGCGCGGGCGCACGATCGCCATGCCCGAGGGGGTGCGCGTCAGCACGTCGAAGGCGAGGTCGTGGCGCTCGGCGAATTCGGCGACGGTCGGGCGCAGATCGAAATTGAGCACGTCGTGGCACAGATAGACGCAATCGGGCGTCGCCACGTCGCGCACGGCGGCGAGGTCGCGCGCCAGTGCTTCGCGCGTATGCTCGCCGTCGATGAACGCGAACTCGACCGGCCCTTTGAGCTCGCGCGCGACCGTGGGTGCCACGCCGCCCGGCGAAGCGGCGGCGACCGCGTAGCAATCCAGGCCGCGTTTCTTGGCGATCTTGTTGGTCAGGTGGATGCCGGCCACCGATTGGACGTTGGCCCCGGTGTCGAGACCCAAGGTCCGTCCCTCCGGGTTGGCGAGCGCCAGCGCCACCGTGCTCCAGCCGTAGGAATTTCCGATCACCAGCATGCGCTTGGGCCGCCACGCCGACAGCAGGCACTCGACCAGATAGACCTCCTGCAGCGCGATCCCCAATCCTTGGGTCAGCGACTTGCCGTCGCGCATGAACCATGTGAACGGCGCTTCCGCGCAATTCTTCAGATGCCAGGAATTGAGGCCGGTCGAAATGTCGATCCCCTCGGCCTCGTAGGCTTCCAGAAGGTCGGCGATCACGGGCATGGGGCGGAACGACTCCGGTCGGTTCGAGCGTACCATTGTCGGTGGAGGGTCGGAGCGGGGTCAACACTCGGATACTCGTGCTAAGGTTTCGCGATGGTCGATTCCGTCGTCGTCACCGGATCGGACGCGAAGTATTTCCCCTTCGCCGCCGATACGTTGCGCTCGCTGCTCGCCTTGGGGCTGGCGCGCGAGGTGCGGCTCGCACTGCTCGATTTCGGGCTCGCCGAGGATCAGCGCGCCTGGGCCGCCGCGCGCGGCGTTTCGGTCGTGCCGGTGGGCTGGGACATCGCGCTGGGCCCCGCGCGCGACCCGGAAATCGCGAAGATGGGCGACGGCTATAAGGCGATGACCGCGCGGCCGTTCCTGCCCGCGTACTTCCCGGATGCCGCGGTCATCCAATGGATCGACGCCGACGCGTGGGTGCAGACGGTCGAGGGCGTGCGCGGCCCGTTGGCGGCCGCCCGGCGCTACGGCTTCGCGGTCGTCCCCGAACTGCACCGCGCTTACGCGCATCTTTATTCGGGCGGCGAGGGAACGGCCGCCATGCACCGGAACGCCGCCGCCAAGTCGTTCGGCGCGGGCGTCGCCGACGCCCTCGCCCGCAACCCCATCCTCAATTCGGGGCTGTTCGCCGGCCGCGCGGACAGTCCGGTTTGGCCAAAATGGCGGGAATTCGCCGCCGCCGGCATGGCGCAGCACGCGAACAAATATACCGAACAGATCGCGCTCAATCTCGCATGCTACGCCGCGCTCGGCCGGTCCGACGGCGAGGCGGTGCAGCTCCTGCCGCCGGAATACAACCATTGCTGCGGGCTCGCCCTGCCGATGCTGGAGCGCGAGACGCGGCGCGTGCTCGATCCGAAGTTTCCGCACGCGCCCGTCCACGTCGTGCATTTGGTCGGTATGACCGGCAAGCGCGCCTATCGCTGTTCGGACGGCGGGACCTTGGAAACGGCATTGGTCCGCGCCGAGTTGATCGGCACGGCCGACGGTTGATCCGCCGCACCGCCCACCGAGAAAAGTTCCGGAATTCTTGAGCTCCACGTGTATCGATGCTGCGATGCGGTCGATTAACCGATATTCGGTTAAATGATTTTTTGTCTATTTTTTTCAATAACTTGAAGTTTCCGACGCTTGCGCGTTGCGGGTGTCGATGCTTTACCTCATCCAAGCCTGCGACAAGGTAAGGAAGCGAGGAAATCCATGGCTCCCCAGCCGCCGAAAAAGAAAGCCAAACCCGACGACAACATCGCGGCCAATCCGGCCGAACTCTTGAAGTACTACCGGGATATGCTGCTCATCCGCCGCTTCGAGGAAAAAGCGGGCCAGATGTACGGCATGGGGCTGATCGGCGGCTTCTGCCATTTGTACATCGGGCAGGAAGCGGTCGTCGTAGGCATGCAGTCCGCGATCACGCCGCAGGACTCGGTCATCACCTCCTATCGCGACCACGGCCACATGCTCGCTTGCGGCATGGACCCCGGCGGCGTGATGGCCGAGTTGACCGGGCGCATCGGCGGCTTGTCGAAGGGCAAGGGCGGCTCGATGCACATGTTCTCGAAGGAGAAGAACTTCTACGGCGGCCACGGCATCGTCGGCGCGCAGGTTCCGTTGGGGACGGGCCTCGCCTTCGCCTACAAATACCGCGGCCTGCAGAACGTCTCGCTGACCTACATGGGCGACGGCGCCGTCAACCAGGGCCAGGTCTACGAAAGCTTCAATATGGCCCAGTTGTGGAAGCTGCCGGTCATCTTCATCATCGAGAACAACAAATACGGCATGGGCACGTCGATCGAGCGCGCCTCGTCGACCACCGATTTCTACCACCGCGGCGCCGCGCACGGCATTCCGGGCGAGGCCGTGGACGGGATGGACGTGCTCGCGGTGCGCGAGGCGGCGATCCGCGCCGTCGAGCACGCGCGCACCAAGGGGCCGGTGATCCTCGAGATGCAGACCTATCGCTATCGCGGCCATTCGATGTCCGACCCCGCGAAGTACCGCCAGAAAGAGGAGGTCGAGAAGATGCGCGCCCAGCGCGATCCGATCGAAAACCTCGCCAAGGTCATCCTCGAAGGCAAGCACGCCGACGAAGCCAAGCTGAAGGAGATCGACCGCGAGGTGAAGGAGATCGCGTCCAAGGCGGCCGAGTTCGCGCAGAACAGCCCCGAGCCGCCGGTCGAAGAATTGTGGACCGACGTCCTCGTCGAAACGCGCTGAAGGAACACGGACATGCCGATCAACGTATTGATGCCCGCTTTGTCGCCGACGATGACCGAAGGCAAGATCGCCCGCTGGCTGAAGGCCGAGGGCGACGCGGTCAAATCCGGCCAAGTGCTGTGCGAGATCGAAACCGACAAAGCGACGATGGAAGTCGAAGCGGTCGACGAGGGCACGCTCGCCAAAATCCTGGTTCCCGGCGGAACCGAGGGCGTGAAGGTCAATCAGCCCATCGCCGTCATCGCGGCGGAAGGCGAGAGCGTTTCGGCCGCCTCGGCACCCGTTGCCGCTGCGGCGGCCGCCGCCCCGGTGGCCGCGCCCGCCGTGCATGCCGCACCGGCCTCGGCGCCCGTCATGGAAGCCGAGCCCGACTTGGGCGAGACCAAGACCATGACCGTGCGCGAAGCGCTGCGCGACGCCATGGCCGAGGAGATGCGCCGCGACGAAGCGGTGTTCCTGATGGGCGAGGAAGTCGCCGAGTACCAGGGGGCCTACAAGGTCTCCCAAGGGCTGCTGCAGGAATTCGGGCCGCGCCGCGTGGTCGATACGCCGATCACCGAACAGGGCTTCGCGGGGCTCGCGGTGGGCGCGGGCTTCATGGGCCTGCGGCCGATCGTGGAGTTCATGACCTGGAACTTCTCGATGCAGGCCATCGACCAGATCATCAACTCGGCGGCGAAGACGCTTTACATGTCCGGCGGCCAGATGGGCTGCCCCATCGTGTTCCGCGGCCCCAACGGCGCCGCGAGCCGCGTGGCCGCGCAGCATTCGCAATGCTACGCCTCGTGGTACGCGCATTGCCCGGGCTTGAAGGTCGTTTCGCCGTGGTCGGCGGCCGACGCCAAGGGCCTGATGAAGGCCGCGATCCGCGATCCCAATCCGGTGTTGGTGTTGGAGAACGAGATCCTCTACGGCACCTCCGGCGCCGTCCCGGTCTCGTCCGACTACGTGGTGCCCATCGGCAAGGCCAAGGTCGTTCGCAAGGGCAAGGACGTCACGATCACCGCGTTCTCGATCATGGTCGGCAAGGCGCTCGCCGCGGCCGAGGAACTCGCCAAGCAAGGCATCGACGCCGAGGTGATCGATTTGCGTTCCATCCGGCCGCTCGACACGGCCACGATCGTCGAGAGCGTCAAGAAGACCAATCGGCTCGTCTCGGTCGAGGAAGGCTGGCCGTTCGCCGGCATCGGCTCGGAAATCGGCATGCGCATGATGGAGGAATGCTTCGACCATCTCGACGCACCCGTGAAGCGCGTCTGCGGGCTCGACATTCCGCTGCCTTACGCGGCCAACCTCGAAAAGCTCGCGCTGCCGCAGCCGGATTGGATCGCCGACGCGGCCAAGGCCGTGCTGTACCGCAACTGACCGGGCGAGGGACAAAACCATGCCGATCAACGTTCTGATGCCCGCGCTCTCGCCGACCATGACCGAAGGCAAGATCGCCCGCTGGCTGAAAGCCGAAGGCGATACGGTCAAGTCCGGCCAAGTGCTGTGCGAAATCGAGACCGACAAGGCGACGATGGAAGTCGAAGCGGTCGACGAAGGCACGCTCGCCAAAATCCTCGTCCCCGGCGGAACCGAGGGCGTGAAGGTCAACCAGCCGATCGCGATCATCGCCGCCGAAGGCGAAGATGCCAAAGCCGTCGCCGCTTCCGGTGGGGCCGCCGCGCCCGCGCCCAAGGCTGCCGCGGCGCCGGCGCCGGTTGTAGCACCCCAACCCGCCGCTTCGGGCGGGGGTAGTGGGGCGGCCGCGAGCGGCACCGAAAAACCCGCGCACGCGGGCGATCGGGTGTTCGCGTCGCCGCTCGCCAAGCGCATGGCCGAACAGGCGGGCTTGGACCTCGGCAAGATCAAGGGCTCGGGGCCCGGCGGTCGCATCGTGAAGCACGACGTCGAAGCCGCGATCTCGGGTGGTGGTGCTAAGAAGAGTGCCGCGCCCGCCGCCGCCTCGGCTTCGGCACCGGCCCCGGCGGCCGTTTCGTCGTCGGCCATTGCGGGGATCGGTCCGCACAAGCTGGTTCCGCTCTCGACGATGCGCAAAGTCATCGCGCGGCGTCTGACGGAGAGCAAACAGCAGGTCCCGCATTTCTATCTGACGGTCGATTGCGAGATCGACAAGCTGCTCGCCGGCCGTGCGGCGCTGAATGCCAAGAGCCCCGAGAAGGGCCCGGGGGCGTTCAAGCTGTCGGTCAACGACTTCATCATCAAGGCGGTGGCCGTGGCCTTGCGCCAAGTGCCGAACGCCAACGCGTCCTACTCGGACGACGGCATGCTGTTGTGGGACAACGTCGACATCTCCGTCGCCGTCGCGATCCCCGGTGGCCTCATCACGCCGATCGTCAAGGACGCCGACAAGAAGGGCCTCGTCGACATCTCCAACGCGATGAAGGACCTCGCCGCGCGCGCCAAGGACGGCAAGCTGAAGCCCGAGGAATTCCAGGGCGGCACGTTCTCGATCTCCAATCTCGGCATGTTCGGGATCAAGGATTTCGCGGCCGTGATCAACCCGCCGCAAGGCTGCATCCTGGCGGTCGGCGCGGGCGAACAGCGCCCGGTCGTCAAGAACGGCGCGCTCGCCATCGCCACGGTGATGAGCTGCACGCTGTCGGTCGATCATCGCGTGGTCGACGGCGCGGTCGGGGCCGAGTTCCTGTCCGCGTTCAAGAAGATCGTCGAAGACCCGCTGGCGATGCTGCTGTAGTCGCCGGCCCCGGAAGAAGGAGAAGCGGGTCATGCCCGAACAGAATTTCGATCTGATCGTCGTCGGCGGTGGCCCGGGCGGCTACGTCGCCGCGATCCGCGCGGCGCAGTTGAAGATGAACGTGGCGCTGGTCGAGCGCGAGCATCTGGGCGGGATCTGCCTCAATTGGGGCTGCATCCCCACCAAAGCGCTGCTGCGCTCGGCGGAGATCCATCATCTGCTCCACCATGTCGACCAGTTCGGCTTCTCGGTCGAGAACATCAAGTTTGACGCCAAGAAGGTCGTCGAGCGGTCGCGTAAGGTCGCTTCGCAGTTGTCGGGCGGCGTGAAGCATCTTCTGAAGAAGAACAAGGTTACGGTCTTCGACGGCCACGGCGCGTTGAACGGCGTCGGCGCCGCCGGTGCCCGGAAGATCGCCGTCACCAAGGATGGCAAGCCGGTGGCGGATTTGGTCGCCAAGAATGTGATCCTGGCGACGGGTGCCCGCGCGCGCATCGTTCCGGGCATGGAGCCGGACGGCAAGTTCGTGTGGACCTACAAGGAAGCGATGGTGCCCACGGGCATTCCGAAGTCGCTTTTGGTCGTCGGCTCGGGCGCCATCGGCATCGAGTTCGCGTCGTTCTTCCGCAACATGGGGGCCGATGTGACCGTGGTCGAAATGATGGACCGCGTGTTGCCGGTCGAGGACGAGGAAATCTCGGCCTTCGCGCGCAAGGCGTTCGAAAAGCAGGGGATGAAGATCCTCACCTCGGCGACCGTGAAGGGTCTCAAGAAGGGCGCCGACAGCGTGACCGTTTCGGTCGAAGCCGCGGGCAAGATGCAGGAGATCGTCGTCGAGCGCGTGATCTCGGCCGTCGGCATCGTCGGCAACGTCGAGAAGATCGGCATCGAGGGTACCAAGGTCAAAGTCGAAAAGACCCATGTGGTCATCGACGCCTATGGCCGCACCGGCGAGCCGGGGGTTTGGGCGATCGGGGACATCGCGGGGCCGCCGTGGCTCGCGCACAAGGCAAGCCACGAGGGCGTGCTGGTCGTCGAAACGATCGCCGGCCTCAAGGACGTCCATCCGATCGACGTCACCAATATTCCGGGCTGCACCTATTGCACGCCGCAAGTCGCCTCGGTCGGATTGACGGAGAAGAAGGCCAAGGAACTCGGCCACGCGGTCAAGGTCGGCCGCTTCCCCTTCATCGGCAACGGCAAGGCGATCGCGCTGGGCGAGCCCGAAGGCATGGTGAAGACCGTGTTCGACGCCAAAACGGGCGAGCTTCTGGGGGCGCACATGGTCGGCGCCGAGGTCACGGAAATGATCCAGGGCTACGGCATCGCCAAGACGCTGGAAACCACCGAGACCGAGCTCATGCACACGGTCTTCCCGCATCCGACGCTCTCCGAAATGATGCACGAGAGCGTGCTTGACGCTTACGGCCGCGCGATCCATTTCTAGGCGATGGACGCCAAGCTTCGCCATCCCGAGAAGGCGCACAAGCCGGACAATCCGGTCCAACTGCGCAAGCCCGAGTGGATTCGGGTCAAGGCGCCCGTGTCGGCCGAATACGCCGAAACGCGGGCGATCGTGCGCGAGCACAATCTGGTCACGGTGTGCGAGGAAGCGGCCTGCCCGAATATCGGCGAGTGCTGGAAGAAGAAGCACGCGACGATGATGCTGCTGGGCGCGATCTGCACGCGCGCGTGCGCGTTCTGCAACGTCGCCACCGGCATGCCCGACAAGCTCGATCCGCACGAACCCGATAACGTCGCGCGTGCCGTCGAGAAAATGGGGCTCGCGCACATCGTGCTGACCTCCGTCGATCGCGACGACCTGCCCGACGGCGGGGCGGATCACTTCGCGCGGACCATTCTCGCGATCCGCGCGCGCACGCCCGGCACGACCGTCGAGGTCCTCACGCCGGATTTCCTGCGCAAGGACGGCGCGCTCGAGGTGGTCGTGGCGGCGCGGCCCGACGTGTTCAACCACAATCTCGAAACCGTGCCGCGCCTCTATCCGACGATCCGGCCCGGCGCCCGTTATTTCCATTCGTTGCGCTTGCTCCAGCGCGTCAAGGAACTCGATCCGTCGATCTTCACCAAGTCCGGCCTCATGGTGGGATTGGGCGAAGGCCGGACGGAGATCATGCAGGTCATGGACGATCTGCGGTCCGCCGACGTCGACTTTCTGACGCTCGGCCAGTATCTGCAGCCCACGCCCAAGCACGCCGCCGTCGATCGCTTCGTGACGCCCGACGAGTTCGCCGATTACGCGACGCTCGCGAAGGCCAAGGGGTTCCTGCTGGTCGCCTCGACGCCGTTGACCCGGTCGAGCTATCACGCCGACCGCGACTTCGCGGCTTTGCGCGCCGCGCGCGCGGCGAAGCTGGGCGCCGTGCCGCCGGCCGCCGAGTAGACGTTGCGCACCGCGATCGTTCCGCGCTATCGCGCTTAGGCGATGCCCACCCACGCCGAAAAGCGGAAGATGCCGTACACGGCGGCACAGCTCTACAAGCTGGTGGCCGAGGTCGACCGCTATCCCGAGTTCCTGCCATGGTGCGTTGCCGCGCGCCTCAAGACGCGCGAAGGCAACGTGGACACCTGGGACCTCGTGATCGGGTTCAAGATGATCCGCGAGCGGTTCACGAGCCGCGTGGCCTTGACCCCGCCCGATCCGGCGGGCCGCGCGCGGGTGGATGTCGCCTACGCCGACGGACCGTTCCGGTATCTCGCCAATCACTGGATCTTCGAACCGCAGGCGGATGGCGGCTGCGAGATCGACTTCTATGTCGATTTCGAGTTCCGCTCGCGCATGCTCCAGTCGATCATGGGCGTTCTATTCAACGAGGCGGTCCGGCGCATGGTCGCCGCTTTCGAAACGCGTGCGCGCGCGCTGTACGGGGAGAAGCCGCTGTGAGCGATCCGGTCGAAACGGTCCTCGCGGGCAAGCCGCACGACATCGGCGCGTTCACGGTGTCGCGCGCGCTGCCGCAAGCCAAACGCCGCCATGTGGGCCCGTTCGTGTTCCTCGACGAAATGGGGCCCGCCGTGCTCGCGCCCGGGGCCGGCATGGACGTGCGCCCGCATCCGCATATCGGTTTGTCGACGGTGACCTATCTGTTCGAAGGCGAAATCCTGCATCGGGATTCGCTGGGCTACGTCCAGGCGATCCGGCCGGGCGCGCTCAACTGGATGACGGCGGGCAGGGGAATCGTGCATTCCGAACGCACCGACCCCGCCAAGCGCGGCGGCGGGATGCGCATGCACGGAATCCAAACCTGGGTGGCGCTGCCGCCGGATTTGGAGGAATGCGAGCCGTCCTTCGCCCATCATCCGGCCGAAACGCTGCACACGACGACGATCGACGGCGTCGCGCTCAGATCGATCCTCGGCGCCGCCTACGGCTTGACGTCGCCTGTCGCGGCACCCTGGCCGGTGTTCTACTTGCACGCCGAATTCCCGTCCGGGGCGTCGCTCGCGATGACAGACGACCACGCCGAGCGCGCGGTCTACGTCGTGTCGGGCGCCATCGGGATCGCGGGCGTCGAGTACGGGCCGGGCAGTCTGGTCGTCTTGCGCGAAGGGGCGGCGGCACGGCTGTCGGCGAAGGCGGCCACGCGCGCGATGCTGCTGGGCGGCGCGCCGTTGCCGGGCACGCGGACGATCTGGTGGAATTTCGTGTCGAGCGACAAGGCGCGCCTGGAGCGCGCCAAAGCGTTGTGGAAGGCGGGCGGGTTTCCGCGGGTTCCCGGGGAAACCGAGTTCATTCCGCTGCCCGACTAAACCACCGCGTCGAGCACCATCGTCAACGCCTGATCCACCGCCTGCCGGCGCACGGCGGCGCGGTCGCCCGGAAAGATGCGGTAGAGCGCGAGCGTCGGCCGCAGTTTGCGCGCGAGCGCGAAATGCACGAGGCCGACCGGCTTCTCGGGCGTGCCGCCGTCGGGCCCGGCGACGCCGGTGATCGCCACGGCCAAATCGGCGTGGCTGCGCTGCAAGGCGCCCTCGGCCATCGCTTTGGCCACCGGTTCGCTGACCGCGCCGAAGGCGCGCAGCAAGGCGGGCGACACGGCGAGCAATTCCTCCTTCGCCGCGTTCGAATAGGTCACGAAGCCGCGCTCGACCACGGCGGAGGATCCCGGGATCGCCGTCAACGCGCCGGCCACGAGTCCGCCCGTGCAGGATTCGGCCGTCGCGAGCTTCACGCCCGCGCGCCGGCAGGCGTTGAGCACGTCGAAGGCGAGGGCGACCTCAAAATCCGAATTGGGCGAGAACATCGTTCACCGGAACATACGCGGCCACGAGCCAGATCGCGACGCCCGACCACAGCGCCGCGAACAGATCGTCGGCCATCACGCCGAGGCCGCCGGCCATGCGCTTGTCGGCCCACCCGGCGGGAAAGGGTTTGACGATATCCGCCGCGCGGAACAGCACGAACGCGAGCGCCCACGCCCAAACCTCGAACGGCGCGAACAGCAGCGTCAGCCACATGCCCGCGACCTCGTCGATCACCACGAAGCCCGCGTCCTTGACGCCGGTGCGCGCGCCCACGCGATCGGACGCCCAGACCCCCACCGCGGACACGCCGATGGTGGCGGCGAGCAGGGCGGGCCAGCCGCCGACGAGCCAGATGACCCCCGCGAACGGCAGGGCCGCCAACGTGCCCCAAGTCCCCGAAGCGAACGGGACGAGGCCCGCGCCGAACCACGTCGCCAGCAGCGTCGCCGGATCCTTCAACGAAAAGCCCGGCGGCAGGCGGCCATAGGTGAGTTGCAGCTTCACGGCAGCGCCACCGTCGCGGCCGCTTGGGCGGCGATGCCTTCGCGCCGGCCGGCGAAGCCCAGCCCCTCGGTCGTGGTCGCTTTGACCGAGACGCGCGCGACGTCGATGTCCAGAATCCGCGCCAGCGCGGCGCGCATGGCTTCGCGATGCGGACCGACCTTCGGCCGCTCGCAAATCAGCGTCACGTCGACATGGCGGATTTCCCCGCCGCGTTCGCGCACCAGTGCCGCCGCATGGGCGAGGAAGCGATCCGACGCGGCCCCCTTCCAGCGCGGATCGGTCGGCGGAAAATGCGCGCCGATATCCGCGGCGCCGATCGCGCCCAGCAGCGCGTCCACCAACGCATGTATGCCCACGTCCGCGTCCGAATGGCCGTCGAGCGTCGCATCGTGGGGAACGCGCACGCCGCACAGCCATACGCCGTCGCCGGGCCCGAATTTGTGCACGTCGAAGCCGGTACCCGTCCGGATGTCCGTGCGCGCGAGCGCCCGCGCGGCGCGCGAAAGATCGCTCTCGGTCGTGATCTTGAAATTCTCCTCGCCGGCCATGACCAAGGATACGCGCAAGCCGGCGTGCCGCGCGACGGCCGCGTCGTCGGTCAGTTTCAAACCGGCGGCCGCGCGATGGGCGGCCAGGATGTCGGCGTAGCGGAAAGCCTGCGGCGTTTGCGCCCGCCACAGCCCCTGGCGGGGCACCAGGGTTTCGGCGCCGTCGTCGCCCGCGCGCCACAGCGTGTCGACGACGGGGATCGCCGCGATGGCGCCGGGCGCGGCGTCGAGCGCGTCGATCAATCGGTCGATCAGCCTTTCGTCGGGGAAGGGGCGTGCGCCGTCGTGGATCAGCACGCGCGCCGGCCGCCGCGCCTCGAGGCTTTCGAGACCCCGGCGCACGCTATCCTGCCGCTCGGCACCGCCCGGCACGGGATCGAGCAGCGCCAGCCCTTCGGTCGCGCGCGCATACGGGAGCGCATCGGCGGGATCGAAGACCACGCGCACCGCATCGATGCGCGCATGGCGCGCGAAGGCGTCGAGCGCGCGGCGCAGGACGGGCGCTCCGGCCAAATCCCGGTATTGTTTGGGGACGTCGCCCGGCAGGCGCTTTCCCTTGCCGGCGGCGAGCACGAGGGCGATGGTCTCGGACATGGCTAAGGCTCTATGCTAGCCGTTCCCGTGCCGCAAGGAAGGTTTCCGATGCCCGCTTATGTGATCGCCGACATCGACGTCGCCGACCCCGAAAAATACAAGGGCTACACCGCGCTGTCGCCCGCCGCCGCCGCCAAACACGGCGGCAAATTCCTGGCCCGGGGCGGGGAAGTCGCCGTCCTCGAAGGCGGCTGGACGCCGGGCCGATTGGTGGTGCTGGAATTCCCCGATCTCGCCGTCGCCCGGACGTTCTACGCCTCCGCCGAGTACGCCGAAGCGCGCGCCAAGCGCGCGGGCGCCACGCGCCGTTTCAATATGGTCGTGGTGCAAGGCGTTTAGAGTGGGCATTATCCCGGCGCCATGATGTCCTTTTCGGGTCTCGCATTGTCGCTCTCCGCGTTGCTCGCGCTCGTGCCCGTCGGGCTCGTGCGCGTGGAAACGCGCCGCGCGCTGTGGCTGGCGTTGGCTGTCGCCATCGCGGGGCCGGCGGTCTGGCTGTTCGACAATTTCGCCGACGGGTGGCGCACCGGCTTCACGACCGCGCTGTGGCTCGCAATTCTGGTCAGCATGGCGATATTCGCGGGTTTGGTCGCGTTCGTGCGCGGCGCGGCGAAACTCGCGCCGTTGCTTGCCGCCTATCTGGTGGGCTTGGCCGCGATCGGGACGATCTGGCAGCACGCGCCCGAGCGGCCGTTGGTGGGCCAGCCGCCGGAGGCGTTTTTGATCGCGCATGTGCTGGTGGCGCTCGTGGCCTATGGCCTCACGACGCTCGCGGCGATCGCCGGGCTCGGCGTGTTTTTGCAGGAACGCGCGATCAAGGCCAAACGGCCGACCGAGTTCACCCGCCGTCTGCCGTCGATCGCCGAGGGGGAAACGCTGTTGGCGAATTTGCTGATGGCCTCGGGCGCGGTTTTGGCGTTCGCGTTGATTTCGGGCGGCGTTTTGTCGTGGTTCACGTTCGAAGCGCAGGTGAAGATCGATCACAAGACGATCCTGTCGCTGATCACCTTCGTCGCCATCGCGGCCCTGCTTTATGTCCATCGGCGAGGTGGAATTTCGGGCCGTCGCGCCGCACGTTATGTCCTATTCGCTTATTTGCTGCTCACATTGGCCTACCCTGGGGTGAAGTTCGTTACCGACGTTGTTTTGCCCTAATTCGTTTGTCGCGTTGCGGAATACCGCCTCGAAAATCCCTAAATCATTGAGATTTTAACTTTGTTGCGTCGCAACAGCGAAAGCCTGTAACATCGTCTTGTCAGGGGTTTTTCCCTGGAGTAAAACCGCTCAAACTCTAGCCATCCCCGGCGGAATGCCCGAATAATGAGCATCCATATTGGTCCTATCGCGTTGGACGCTCCGGTCGTCTTGGCGCCTTTGTCCGGCATTTCCGATCTGCCGTTCCGTCGACTGGTGAAGCGCTTCGGCGCCGGGCTGGTCGTTTCCGAGATGATCGCGAGCCAGGCGATGATCCGCGAAACGCGCCAATCGCTGTTGATGGCTCAGTTCGAGCCGGAGGAATTTCCGATGGCGGTGCAGCTCGCGGGCTGCGAGCCGCAAGTGATGGGCGAGGCCGCGAAACTCAACGAGGATCGCGGGGCCCAAATCGTCGACATCAATTTCGGCTGTCCAGTGAAGAAGGTCGTCAACGGCCATGCCGGATCCTCGCTGATGCGCGACGAGCTTTTGGCCGCGCGCATCCTCGAGGCGACGGTCAAGGCGGTCGGGATTCCGGTCACGCTCAAAATGCGGCTGGGTTGGGATCACAACTCGCTGAACGCGCCGAAGCTCGCGCGTATCGCGCAGGAGTGCGGCATCAAGTCCCTCGCCATCCACGGGCGCACGCGCCAGCAATTCTATGAAGGCAAGGCCGATTGGTCGTTGATCCGCGCCGTGAAGGAAGCGGTGACGATCCCGGTCTTCGCCAACGGCGACATCACGACCTACGACGCCGCCGCCGAAGCCTTGCGCCTGTCGGGCGCGGACGGCGTGATGATCGGTCGCGGCGCGTGCGGCCGGCCGTGGTTTCCGGCCAACGTCATCCGGTTCCTGGCCACGGGCGAACGCGCGGCCGATCCCGCGCTGGAAGATCAGCTTGCGGTCGTCCTGGCGCACTACGAGGCGATGCTCGCCCATTACGGGATCGACGCGGGCAAGCGTGTGGCGCGCAAGCATTTAGGGTGGTACGCGCGCGGCTTCCCGGGGGCGGCGGAGTTCCGCTCCAAGGTCATGACGGTGGCCGAACCGGCCGAGGTCAAGGACATGATCCGCGCTTATTGGGGCCGGGCAATCGAAGCGGGCTGGAAGCCCACGGGCGAAGGCGAAGCCATCGCCGGCTTGAAGGAGGCCGCGTAATGGCGCTTGCGATTCCGTTCAAGCCCGTACGCACGCCGGGGCTCGACATGTCGGCCGTGCTGGCCGCCTTGCCCGACGCGGTGCTCGTGCTCGACGCCGACGACGCGATCTTGCACGCCAACCCCGCCGCCGAAAGCTTCTTCGAGGCGGGCGCGAGCGTTCTGCTCGGCAAGCGGCTCGCCGATTTCATTCCCCCCGACAATCCGGTCTTCGGCGTGCTCGGCCAAGCGCGCAAGCACGGCGCCTCGGTCTCCGAGGAGGAGGTCGCGATCGAAACTCCGCGCATCGGGCACCATTTGGTTTCGATCCGCGCGGGCTATGTCGGCGACGGTCCCGAAGGGCAGGTGGCGCTGGTGCTCCAGCGCCGTTCGATGGCGCGAAAGATCGGCCGCCAGCTCGTCCATCGCAACGCCGCGCGCTCGGTCAGCGCGATGGCCCAAATGCTCGCCCACGAGGTCAAGAACCCGCTTTCCGGCATCCGCGGGGCGGCGCAGCTGCTCGAACAGACCGCCCAGCCCCAGGATCGCGAGCTGACGCGCTTGATCTGCGATGAGGCCGACCGCATCCGCGCCCTGGTCGACCGGATGGAGATTTTCAGCGACGGCCTGCCGCTGGACGCCGGGCCCGTGAACATCCATCGCGTCCTCGGCCATGTGCGCGTCCTCGCCCAGGCCGGGTTCGGCCGCCATGTGCGGTTCGCCGAGAACTACGATCCCTCGCTGCCGCCGGTGCTCGGCCAGCGCGACCAACTGATCCAAGTGTTTTTGAACCTGGTCAAAAACGCCGCCGAAGCCTGCCCGCGCCAGGGCGGGGAAATCGTGCTGTCCACCGCCTTCCAGCAAGGCGTGCGGTTCGCCGTGCCGGGGACCGCCCAACGCGTGTCGTTGCCGCTGGTCGTCTCGGTCCAGGACAATGGCGAAGGCATCCCCGAGGACGTCCGGCCCCATCTGTTCGAACCCTTCATAACCACGAAGAAAAAAGGGACTGGCCTGGGACTTGCTTTGGTCGGGAAAATCGTCGGCGACCACGGTGGCGTCATCGAATTCGACGGCCAACCCCGCCGCACGATTTTCCGGGTCCGCTTGCCGATCGCAAGCGGCGCGACGGTCGAGTAGACGGCAAGCGGGCGGGACGAACACGATGGCACAGGCCACCATTCTGGTCGCGGACGACGACAAGGCGATCAGGACCGTTCTCAATCAGGCATTGGGGCGGTTGGGGCACGAGGTGCGCACCACCGGTCACGCCTCGCAGTTGTGGAAATGGGTCGCGGACGGCGACGGGGATCTGGTCATCACCGACGTCGTCATGCCCGACGAAAACGGCCTCGATCTGGTGCCGCGCATCCGCAAGATCCGGCCCGAGCTGCGCGTGATCGTGATGAGCGCGCAGAACACCCTGCTGACCGCGATCAAGGCGACCGAACGCGGGGCTTTCGAATATCTGCCCAAGCCTTTCGACCTCAAGGAATTGGTGTCGGTCGTCGAACGCGCGTTGACGGCGCCCAAGGCGGCGCCCGCGGGCGAGGGCGACGCGCCACCCGAGGAGCCGGACGAGAAACTGCCTCTGATCGGCCGCTCGCCGGCCATGCAGGAAATCTATCGCGTGCTCGCGCGGCTGATGGGCACCGATCTGACCGTGATGATCGCGGGCGAGTCCGGCACGGGCAAAGAGCTGGTGGCGCGCGCGCTGCACGATTACGGCAAGCGGCGCAACGGACCGTTCGTCGCCCTCAACATGGCCGCGATTCCGCGTGAACTGATCGAAAGCGAGTTGTTCGGCCACGAGAAGGGCGCCTTCACCGGCGCCACCGCGCGCTACGCGGGCCGGTTCGAGCAAAGCCAAGGCGGCACGCTATTCCTGGACGAAATCGGCGATATGCCGATCGAGGCGCAGACGCGTCTGCTGCGCGTGCTGCAGGAGGGCGAGTACACGACCGTCGGCGGGCGCACGCGCATCCGTGCGGACGTGCGAATCGTCGCCGCGACCCACCGCGACTTGCGCCAGCTGGTCCGCCAAGGCCTGTTCCGCGAGGATCTGTTCTACCGGCTCAACGTCGTGCCGATCCGCTTGCCGCCGTTGCGCGAACGCTCGGACGACGTGCCGTTGCTGGTCCGCCATTTCCTGCAGACCACGGCGACCGAAGGTTTGCCGCCCAAGAAGATCGACGCCGCGGCGATGGATCGGCTCAAGCAGCATCGCTGGCCGGGCAACGTGCGCGAACTCGAGAATCTGATCCGGCGGCTCTCTGCGCTCTATACGCAAGAAGTGATCGGCGTGGACGTCGTGGAAGCCGAACTCGCCGACGCGGCGCCGCCGCCCGCCGCCGAGGCCGCCCCGGCGGACGAATCCCTCGGCGCGTCGGTCGAACGGCATCTGCGCGTCTATTTCGACGCCCACAAGGACGGGCTGCCGCCGCCGGGCGTCTACGACCGCGTGCTGCGCGAGTTGGAGCGGCCGCTCCTGTCGCTCACGCTTTCCGCCACGCGCGGGAATCAGATCAAAGCGGCCCAGCTTCTCGGCCTCAACCGCAACACATTGCGCAAGAAAATCCGCGAGTTGGACATCCAGGTCGTACGCGGCCTAAAGTGATCGGGCGCCCTGAGCGCGCGGGGCCCCGATGACCGACATACCGAGCGACACTCCGACGACGACGGCGCCAGCGAGCGTGCCCGTGCGCGTTCGCGCATGGGCATCGCGCTCGGGTTTGGGGCGCAAGCTTGCGTTTCTGCTGGCGATCTTGTCCGCACTCGCGGGCGTGGTCACGTATCTGGTTGCGACAGACGAAGCGGGGCCGGACGAACGCCGCTTGGTGCTGCTTCTGACCGTCAATCTTGCGCTGTTGTTGGCGCTGGGTACCGTCGTCGCGCGCGAGATCGTCAAGCTGTGGATCCAGCGCCGGCGCGGGCTTGCGGGCGCACGTCTGCACGTCCGGCTGGTGGCGCTGTTCGCCGTCCTGGCGGGGGCGCCGGCCGTCGTCATGGCGGTCGCCTCGGCCTTGTTCTTCAATTTGGGCGTCCAGGCGTGGTTCTCAGACCCCGTGCGCGACACGTTGCGCGAATCCCTGGCCGCCGCCGAAGCGTATCTGGAGGAGCATCGCTCCAACATTCGCGGCGACATCCAGGCGATGGCG
>JADCGK010000066.1 GCA_020249045.1 Azospirillum sp.
ATCTCGATGCGGTCGCGCAGTTTGCGCAGCGCCGCCTGCGGATCCTCGATCAGATCCCATTTGTTGACCGCGACGACGATCGCCCGACCCTCCTCGACGGCCAAGCGCGCGATCTGCAGATCCTGGTTCTCGAGCATGGTCTGCGCATCGAGCACGAGCACGCAGACATGCGCCTCGCGCACGGTCTTGATCGTCTCGCCGACCGACAGGCGCTCGATGGACTCGTCGATGCGCGCCTTCTTCCGCAACCCGGCGGTATCGATCAACCGAAACTCGCGACCGCGCCACGCGAAAGGCACTGCGATCGCATCGCGCGTGATGCCCGGTTCGGGCCCGGTGAGCATCCGTTCCTCGCCGAGCAACGCGTTGGCCAGGGTCGACTTGCCGACATTGGGCCGTCCGATCAGCGCGATGCGGATCGCAGGTTCCACCGCCGGGGCGGCCGCTTCGCCCGCGGGCATTTCGGTTTCGTCCGTGTCCGCATCGTCGGCCACAACCGCGTCGGCCGGCGCACGGGCACGCAATTCCGCGTGCAGGTCGGACATCCCTTCGCCGTGTTCGGCCGAAATCGCCAGCGCTTCGCCGAGGCCGAGGCCCGCGGCCTCAGCGACGGCCATGTCGGTCTTGGAACCGGTTTCGACCTTGTTGGCGATCACCAGAACGGGCTTGCCCGCTTTGCGCAACGCGCGCGCGAAATGCTCGTCCTGGGGCGTGACGCCCGCGCGCGCGTCCAGGACGAACAGCGCGAGGTCGCAATCCTCGACCGCCTTCATCGACTGCGCGCGCATGCGGCCGGCAAGCGAACTGGGCGCGGCCTCCTCCAGCCCCGCCGTGTCGATCAACGCGAAACGCAAATCGTAGAGCCGGCCCGCCCCTTCGCGGCGGTCGCGCGTCAGGCCGGGCGTGTCGTCGACGAGCGCGCGGCGTCGCCCGGTCAGCCGATTGAACAGGGTCGATTTGCCGACATTGGGTCGGCCGACGATCGCGATGCGCCAGGACATGGCGCGCCTACCGCAGAACGGCGAGATCGCCGCCGTCCGTCACGAGGAAGACGGAGCGCAACGCCGCAACCGGCGACAGACTGACCCGGCCCGGCAGCGAAATACGTTCGGAGATCTCCCCCGTGCGCGCGTCGATCGCCATCGCGTAACCCTGCGAATTGGCGACGATGACCCGATCGCCCACCACGACGGGCGATGTCCAGACGATCCGGCCGCGCCGGCGCGCCTCGTCCGTGAAGCGCGGCAATTGGGTGACCCAGCGCGCGCGACCGTCGCGCCGCACCAGGCAAGCGAGTTCGCCGTTCACGCCCATCACGAACACGAAGTCGCCCGCGACCCAAGGCTGGCCGAGGGATCCGATCTCCTGCTCCCACACCCGTGCGCCGGAACGCAGATCGATGGCGACCGTACGCCCCGCTTGGGTGGAGGCGATGACCATGCCGCGGTCCACCGCCGGCCGCCCGCGGATGTCGGCCATGCCCGAAATCTCGCCGGTGCGGATCACGCCCGACAGCGAATCAGACCACAAAACGCGGCCGCTCTCCGCCCGCAGTGCGAAAATCTCGCCCGACGAATACCCGACGATGACGGTCGTTCCATCGACGACGGGGCTCGCCGCACCGACGAACCCGGCGCTTTCCGAAATGCCGACATGGTTCCAGACGCGCCGGCCGGTCGCCGCGTCGATCGCATGGGTCGTATTGTCGATCCCGACGGCGAACACGCGACCTTGCGACACCGCGGGGCCGGAGCGCGCGGGTGCGGTCATCTGATAACGCCAAACCTCGCGGCCATTCGCGGCCTCGAGCGCCACCACCTGCCCGTATCCGGTCGCGAAATAGACGCGATCGCCCTCGACGCTCACCCCGCCGCCCTGCCCGCCGCCGGAACGATCTTCCGCCGGTTCGGGATCGAAACCCCAGATCCGGCCGCCGGTGCGCGCGTCGTGAACCGAAAGATAGGAATAGGCATCGACCGCATAGACCCGGCCGTTCGCCACGACTGGCACGCCGGTGACCCGCCCCGCGCGGCTATTGCCCGATCCGACTGACGCGCGCCAGACATAGCGCAACCCTTCGACCTGAACCGAACCGACGGAGCGACCGGGAACGCCTTGCGGCTGCGGCCAATCGGCGATGTCCACGGGCGCCGGCAGCACAACTTCCATATCGGCGACGCGCTCGTCCGCCTCCAACCGTCTTTCGACGCCGAGCACGGTTTGGCGTTCGCCGGGCAGGACCGCTTTGCCAGGGCCGCCAAACCAATCGCACCCGGACAACGCCGCGATCCCCAGAACGGCGAGCGCAAGACGGCGCATGGCGCTGCTCACGAACCCAACGCCGCGAGCATTTCGGTCGCGCGCTGGCGCAAGCCCGCCGGGGCGTTCAGATCGTCGGCGAGCGCGCGGTAGATCTCCCGCGCGCGCGCCGTATCCCCGGCGCGCAAGGCGGCCAAGGCTTCGATCTCGCGCCCGGCGTTGCGGAAGGGCGATCCGGCCGCCTGAAGACCTTGGGCGGCTTGCTCGGCTTCCGCCCGCGGCGCGGTGTCGATCGCCAGCAAAGCCGCCATCGCCGCCGCCACGCGGCGCAACTCGGCGTCCAAACCCGTATCGCCCGCCACACTGCGGAACAGTGCCAGCCCTTGGGGTGGGTCGCGCTCGGCGACCAAGGCGGCTTCCTTCAACCGCGCCAGGCCGGAAAAACCGCCGCTACCCTCCTGCGCGAGCCCGCGCAATTCGGCGAGTGCGCGCTCGCGATCGCCCGCGATCAGGTCGCCGGCGGCCGCGTAGCGTTGCGCTGCCGCATCGAGCTTCTTGCGCTGATGGTCCTGCCAGAACGAGTAGGCGCCCGTCGCCGCGACCAGCGCCACGGCGGCCGCGATCAGGTAGGGGCCGTACTTCTTCCAGAGTCTCTCGGCGCGGTCGCGCCGAAGCTCTTCTTCGACTTCGTCGAAAACGTCGGCCACGGGGATCCGTCCGTCGGTTCGAAGGGGTGAATCGGGACCGGGAAGTTAGCCCGTCGCGCGGCCCCGCGCCACCCCCAAGAAACCGTGAAAAGCGGCGAAAATACGGCCGCTTAGGCGACGATCACCCGGATGTAGCGGGCCTCGCGGCCGCGCGGGGTGGTTACGTAGGTCGTCCGGCACTGCATGTCGGTGTCGATCGACGGCACGCCCGACCGGCGCAAACACGCAGCGTTGACGAAAACGTCCTTGCCGCCGTCGCGCGCCGCAACGAAACCGTAGCCCTTTTCGGGGCTGTACCATTTCACGACGCCCTCGACGTCCTGCGCTCCCGTCATGTCGACGTCGTCGCGCTCGCGCGCCCCGCCGCCGCCCATCCGGTCGCGGAACCCGCCGCGCGGACGCGGCGCACCGCCGCCGCCGCCCGGACCACCGCCCGAACCCGCCTTACCGTCGAGTTCGTGGACGCGGACGACCTGCGGACCCTTTTTGCCGGGGCCAACCTCGCACTTGATCTTTGCCCCTTCACCCGGCGGGGGAAGTCCGGCCTGCTCGAGTGCGGCCGCATGCAAGAAAACGTCGGGCGAACCGTCGGTCGGCGCGATGAAGCCGAAGCCCTTGGTCGTGTTGAACCATTTTACGACCGCTTCGACGGTCTTGGTCGGGCCGGGATTGAAAGGCGGCATGAGGGGAAGGCTGCTCCGAATGTTGAAACCGGCCGGACCCTACTCAAACCCGTCCGCGCGCGCCAGAGGCATTTGGGACCGACGCCTTCGACCGCGCGCCCCTCACTCCCACTCGATCGTGCCCGGGGGCTTGGAAGTCACGTCGTAGACCACGCGGTTGATGCCGCGGACCTCGTTGATGATCCGCGTGGCCGTCGCGGCCAGGAAGGCATGGTCAAACGGATAGGATTCCGCCGTCATACCGTCCGTCGAGGTCACCGCGCGCAGCGCACAGACGTAGTCGTAGGACCGCGCGTCGCCCATCACGCCGACGGTCTTGACCGGCAGCAAGACGGCGAAAGCCTGCCAGATCGCGTCGTAGAGCCCGGCGCGGCGGATCTCCTCCAGATAGACCATGTCGGCTTTTCGCAGGATGGCCAGTTTGTCGCGGTCGATGGCGCCCGGTACGCGGATCGCGAGGCCCGGCCCCGGGAACGGGTGCCGTCCGACCAGCGAGTCCGGCAGACCGAGTTCCCGGCCGAGTGCGCGGACCTCATCCTTGAACAACTCGCGCAGCGGCTCGACCAGCTTCATGCGCATGCGCTCGGGCAGGCCGCCGACATTGTGATGCGACTTGATCGTCACCGACGGGCCGCCGATGAAGCTCACGCTTTCGATCACGTCGGGGTACAGCGTGCCTTGGGCCAGGAAATCCGCGCCGCCGACCTTCTTCGCCTCCTCCTCGAACACCTCGATGAAGGTGGCGCCGATCAATTTGCGCTTGGTTTCGGGGTCGGTCACGCCTGATAGGCGCTCCAAAAACATGTCCGACGCGTCGCGATGGACGAGCGGAATGTTGTAGTGCCCCCGGAACAGATCGACGACCTGCTTGGCCTCGCCCTCGCGCATCAAGCCGTGATCGACCAGGATGCAGACGAGCTGGTCGCCGATCGCCTCGTGGATCAGCACGGCCGCGACCGAGGAATCCACGCCGCCCGACAGACCGCAAATCACGCGTCCCGTGCCGACTTGCGCGCGAATGCGCTCGATCGCCTGGCGGCGGAAAGCCGCCATCGTCCAGTCGCCCGAACACCCTGCGACGCGATGGGTGAAATTCTTCAGCAGCGCCGCCCCGTGCGGCGTATGCACGACTTCCGGATGGAACTGCACGCCGTAAAAGCGCCGTTCGTCGTCGGCGATGGCGGCGTAAGGCGCGCCGTCGCTCGTGGCGACGACCCGGAACCCGGCGGGCAACGCCACCACGCGATCGCCGTGGCTCATCCATACCTGCTCGCGCGCGCCGACGTTCCAAAGCCCCTCGAACAAGGCGCAGGACTTCTCGACAGCGATGAACGCCTTGCCGAATTCGCGATGGTCGGAGCCTTCGACCTTGCCGCCGAGCTGCGCGCACATCGTCTGTTCGCCGTAGCAAATGCCCAGCACGGGCACGCCCGCCTGGAACACGAAATCCGGTGCGCGCGGCGTGTGGCTCTCGGTGACCGACGCGGGTCCCCCGGAAAGGATGATCGCCTTGGCGCCGTAGGCCTTGAGCTTGTCGACCGGCGCGTTGAACGGGTGGATTTCGCAGTAGACGCCGCTTTCGCGGACCCGGCGCGCGATCAGCTGCGTGACCTGGCTGCCGAAATCGAGAATCAGGACTTTGTCGGTCATGGGGCGGTTTAGCCCACGCGCCGGGCTCGGGCAAGGCCCGGCGCACCCAAGGCCCGGCCCAAATCGTCCCAACCATAGGCGACTTGCGCCACGTCCGCCCCCCACAGTCGCTCGCGCCGGGACGCGACGAAACGCCCGCCCATCCGCTCGTAGAAATACCGCGCGGGATTGTCGTG
>JADCGK010000067.1 GCA_020249045.1 Azospirillum sp.
CGACGGGGAGCGCGAGTTCGGGGTCGTCGGCCGACCAACCGCCGCGCAAGCCCTGGTAGGTGAGCGCGAGCCCGAGCACGGCCAAACACGCCGCGATCGCGTAGGGAAAAGCGGCGGGACCGACGCGCGCATAAAGCGGCGAAGCGGGAATTGCTGACGCGCCGTGATAGACGATCCCGGCGAAGATCAGAACGGCGAGGCCGACGAAAACTTCGGCCGTGATTTTGAAACGCATGATCCCCCCAGGAAACCGAAACCGGCGGCGCCCCCCGACGCCGCCGGCCTTATCGTTCGGTCGTCAGGTCGCGAGGCCGAGGCTCTTGAGGATGCCCTCGATGCGCGTGACTTCGGCGGCGACGTAGCGGCCGAAATCGTCGCCCGTTTGGTAGATTTCGGTCCAATCGCGCTTGGTGACTTCTTCGCGCCATTGCGGCGACTTGACCATACGATCGATCAACCCGAGCAGCGCGGTGCGCTGAGCGGGATTGATGCCCGGTGCGCCGAACACGCCGCGCCAGTTGAAGAGTTCGACGTCAATACCCTGTTCCTTCAGCGTCGGGACGTCGATGCCGGCTTGGCGCGCGGGCGAGGAGATGGCCAGCGCACGCAGGCGGCCCGCCTTGATCTGCTCGGCGAATTCGCCGTAGCCCGACACACCCGCCGTCGTCTGGCCGCCCAGCAGCGACGCTTGGGCGGGGCCGCCGCCGGCGAAGGCGACGTAGCTCATCTGACGCGGTTCGACGCCGATCGCCTGGCCGATCATGCCGACCAGGATGTGGTCCGTGCCGCCGGCCGATCCGCCGGCCCACGAAACCGCCCCCGGATTGGCGCGCACGGCCGCAGCGAGGCTGCGCATGTCGCGATGCGGCGAGTTCGCCGGCACGACGACCGCTTGGAATTCGCCGGTCAGCCGCGCGAGCGGCGTCGCGTCGGTGATCTTGACCGGGCTTTTATTGGCGATCAGCGAGCCAACCATGACCATACCCGCGACCATCATCACGTCGCCCTGGCCGCGCATGCCCAGGAAGCGCGGCAAACCGACGGCGCCGCCGGCGCCAGGCACGTTTTCGAACTGGAAGTTTTGCACCACGCCCGCGGCGCGCATGACCTGTTCGATCGTGCGGCCCGTTTGGTCCCAGCCGCCGCCGGGGGCGGCGGGGATGAACATGCGCAGCCGGTCCATGCTTTGGGCCGCGGCGGGGAAAGCGAAGCCGGCGGCCGCGCCGGCGGCGAGCGAGGTCTTGAGGAAATCGCGACGAATCATCATGGGGTGGGGCTTCTCCTGGTTGGGCCGCCGGTCTTGGAAAAGCCGGCTGGGATTCGGCAACCTTACCGGAGTGTAACCTATTGGGGCAAGCAACCACCGTCGTCGCTCTGGCGCGCGCGCCTCGACGCGCCTAAATAAGACCGATGCGTCGCGTACAACCCGCCGATCCGCTCCACGTTCCCGGTGTCGACCCCGCGCAAGACGTGGGAACGATACGTCGCCTGCTGCCGTATCTTTGGCCAAAGGACCGCCCGGACATCCGCGCGCGCGTGGCGTTCGCGGTTCTGCTGCTGGTCGGCGCCAAGCTTGCGACCGTCACCGTCCCGGTCTTCTACAAGCAGGCGGTGGACGCGCTTTCCGGGGTGGGGGGAGCTGCGGTCGCGGTCCCGTTGGGCGTCGTGCTGGCTTACGGGGCCGCGCGCGTGATGAGCCAGCTTTTCGGCGAGTTGCGCGAGATCGTGTTCGCCCGCGTCGCCCATCGGGCGATGCATCAAGTGGCGCTCGAGACGTTCCAGCATCTGCATCGCCTGTCGCTCCGCTTCCATCTCGACCGGCAGACCGGCGGCCTGAACCGCGCCATCGAACGCGGGACCGCCGGTATCGAAAATCTGTTGCATTTCCTGCTGTTCCAGATCGTGCCGACGATCCTGGAAATCGCCATGGTCTGCGGCATTCTGTGGTGGCTCTACGACTGGCGCTTCGCTGCCGTGACGCTCGTGACGATCGCGCTTTACGTCGCGTACACGTTCGCGATCACGGCGTGGCGGCTCCGGTATCGGCGCAAGATGCTCGAAGCCGAGGGCGAGGCGTCGACCAAGGCGGTCGACTCGCTGCTGAATTACGAAACCGTGAAATATTTCGGCAACGAAGCGCACGAGGCGCGACGCTTCGACAAGTCGCTCGACAGCTACGAGAAGGCGGCGATCCTGTCCAAGACCTCGTTGTCGCTGCTCAATGTGGGGCAGGGGTTCACGATCGCGCTGGGCTTGACGGGCGTGATGTTGCTCGCGGCATCGGAAGTCGCGGCCGGCCGCATGACCGTCGGGGGCTTCGTGCTGGTGAACGCCTATCTGATCCAGCTTTATCTTCCGCTCAATTTCCTCGGCATGGTCTATCGCGAGGTTCGCCAGGCGCTGATCGACATGAGCTCGATGTTTCGCCTGCTGCACGCCCAGGCCGAGATCGTGGACAAGCCGGGCGCGCCCGCGCTGAAGGTCGAAGGCGCGCGGTTGCGGTTCGAGAACGTGGATTTCGGCTACGATCCGCGCCGTCCCATCCTGAAGGGCGTGGATTTCGAGGTCGAGCCGGGCCGGAGCGTGGCCATCGTCGGCGCGTCGGGCGCGGGGAAATCCACGATTTCGCGCTTGTTGTTCCGTTTTTACGACGTGGATGGAGGCCGCATCCTGATCGACGGCCAAGACATCCGCGAGGTCAGCCAAGCGAGCCTGCGCGCGGCCATCGGCATCGTTCCGCAGGACACGGTGCTGTTCAACGACACGATCGGCTACAACATCGCGTATGGGCGGCCGGACGCGGCGAAGGACGAGGTGGTGACCGCCGCCAAGCTCGCCCGTATCCATGATTTCGTCGAATCCCTGCCCGACGGCTACGATTCGCGTGTGGGCGAGCGGGGATTGAAGCTTTCGGGCGGCGAGCGCCAGCGCGTGTCGATCGCGCGCACGATCCTGAAGCGGCCCAAGCTGCTGCTGTTCGACGAGGCGACGTCGGCGCTCGACACGCGCACCGAGAAGGAAATCCAGGAATCGCTGCGGCAGATCTCCGCCGGTACGACGACTCTCGTGATCGCGCATCGGCTGTCGACCGTCGTGGACGCCGACCAGATCATCGTGCTGGACAAGGGGGCGATCGTCGAACGCGGCCGGCACGGCGAACTCCTCGCCAAAGACGGCCTCTACGCGCAAATGTGGCGCCGGCAGAGCGAGACCCGCGAGGCCGAGGCGCGCGCCGAGGCCGCGCGGCTGGCCGAACGCGGCGCCGAGGCCGTGCAGTAGGTCAGCCGATCTCGGCCATGTAGAGTTCGTCCGCCGGCACGCGCGCGATCAGGTTCTGCGCGTGCAGGAACTCGGCGAAGCGCCGGAAGCGCTTGCGGTCGAGTGCCGCGGGCGAATGGGCGAAGCGCGGCAAAGTCGCGCGCCACGCCCGCCGGTTCAGTTCGTTGTCGAGCTGCGTGCGGCCTTTCAAAAACAGCTTCCACGCCTCGTCGGGTTCGTTCACGCAATACTGGGCCCCGCGTTCGACCGCGTCGAGGAAGCCGCGCAAGGCCGGGTCGTTCGCCCGCGCCCGGTCGCGGCGCGCGGTGAAGATCAGCGCGTCATGCAACGGGACGCCGTGCTCCTCGAGGTAGAACGCGCGGCCTTTGGCGCCCTCGATCTCGAGCTGGAACAGCTCGAAATTGCGGAACGCGCCGATGACGCCGTCCACCCGCTTGGTCAGCAATGCCGGCGACAGAGCGAAATTCACGTTGATCGCCTGAACCTCGGTTTCGCGCACGCCGGCGGAGGCGAGCATCGCGCGCAGCATGGCGACCTCGATGCCCGAGATCGAGTAGCCGATCCGCCGCCCGCGGAAATCCGCGAGCGTCCTGATCGGCCCGTCGGCCAGCACCGTGATCGTCGACAAAGGCGTATCGACCAACGCGCCGATCCGCGCGGTCGGGATGTCCTGGACGGCCTGCATGATCTGGGTGTGGGGATAGGAAACGGCGACGTCGCCCCGCCCGGCGGCGACCAAGCGCGGCGGATCGTTGGGATCGGCGGGGGCGATCAGGCGCGCGTCGAGCCCCGCGTCGCGGAAATAGCCGAGTTCCTGGGCGATCAACAGCGGGCCGTGGTTCGGGTTGACGAACCAATCGAGCAAGACTTCGAACGGGCGGCCGCGCGACTGCGCGAGGGCGGGGGCGGCGAGAAAAGCGGCGCCCGTGGCGAGCAGCGCGCGGCGGGTGAACTTCATCGGTCGATCCTTTTCGGGTCCCAGGGCACGAGAAGCGCCATCGCCTTGTCGACGAGGGCGTAGAGGCCGAGTGCGAACGCGGCAAGCACGGTCAACGCCGCGAACATCAAGTCCACGCGCATCTGCGCGTTCGATTGCAGCATCAAGAAACCGAGGCCCGCCGAGGCGCCCACCCATTCGCCGATCACAGCCCCGATGGGGGCGATGGCGGCGGCGACGCGCGCGCCCGAGGCGAAGGCCGGGAGTGCGGCGGGCAACCGCAAGTGCAGCAACGTCGAGGACTTCGCGGCGCCCATCGTGCGCGCAAGATCGAGCCAACCGGGATTGGTGCGCGCGAGGCCGTCGTAGAACGCCGACGCCACGGGAAAGAACACGATCAGCGCCGCCGCCGCGACCTTCGAGGCGATGCCGAAACCGAGCCAGAGCACGAGCAACGGCGCGATCGCGAAGACCGGAATCGCTTGGCTCGCCACGACCAGCGGCAGCAGCCAGGCCCGCGCGGTGCGCGATGCGGCCAGGGCGAGTGCGCAGGAAAGACCCAAGAGCAGGCCCATCGCCATGCCGAGGACGATTTCGAGCAGGGTGACGGCCGCGTTGGCCATGATGAACTCGAAGTTCGCGATCAACGCGGCACCGACGCGCAGCGGCCCGGGCAGGATGAAATGCGGCACATCGGTCGCGCGCACCAGCGCCTCCCAGCCCGCGAGCAGGCCCATCAGGGCGACGAGACCGCGGATCATGCCGCCGCCGCCGCGAGTTCGGCGATCAGCCGGCTTTCGAGCGCCAGAAGATCGAGCGCATCGAGGGCGCGCGGCGGCGGGCCGGCGGGGGACAGCACGGGCCCCAGCGTCGCCGGCCGCCCGGCGAGCACGCGGATATCGTGGCCCACGCGCAGCGCTTCGCGCGGATCGTGGGTCACCAGAACGACGGTTCGCCCCGCGAGCAGCGTCGCGGCGAGGTCTTGCAAGCGCCAGCGCGTGGGCGCGTCGAGGCCCGAGAAGGGTTCGTCCATCAGAACGATCTCGCGCTCTTCGTAGAGCGTGCGCGCCAGCGCCACGCGTTGGCGCTGGCCGCCGGAGAGGGTCTCGGGCTTCGCGGCCGCGCGATCGCCGAGCCCGACGCGCTCGAGCAGCGCTTGCGCGCGGGCGTCGTCGGGCCGCTCCCCGCGCAAGCGCGCGCCGAGCGTGACGTTGGCGCGCGCGTCGAGCCACGGACACAGCAGATCGTCCTGCGCCATCCAGGCCACGGGCCGCTTTTCGACCGGCACGCCGACGTCCGCAAGGCCCGCGAGCGCCTTCAGCAGCGTCGTCTTGCCCACCCCCGAGGGGCCGAGCAGGCACGTCGTACGCCCGACGGCGAACGTCGCGTCGAGACCGTCGAAGATAACGCGGTCCGCGTAGGTCAGGCGCGCGTTGCGCAAAATGAGCGGCTGTGAGGTGCGCATTCCCTACGCCGGCATGACCCGGATCAGGTTTGACGGGTATGATCTCAGCCGACCCGATGCCGGCACCCCGTGCGAACGATGTCCTTCTAGGCCGGGTTGACGCGGCGCGCAAGGGGCACCAATTTCATCCCGTCATGGCGCTGTTCATCGGCTCGGAGATCTATCGGCGCTCGCGCTACGGTTCGAACCACCCGCTGGCGATCCCGCGCGTTTCGACATGCATCGATCTGTGCCGCGCGCTGGGCTGGCTGCCGGCCGACAGGTATCTCGACAGTCCCATCGCCACACCCGCCGAGCTCGCGCGGTTTCACGATCCCGTCTACATCGATGCGCTGATCGCGACCGAAGCCGCACAAACGGTCGATGCGGCGACGTCGGTACGGCACAATCTGGGGCGCGGCGGCAATCCGGTGTTCGGCGAGATCTTCCGCCGTCCGGCGACCGCGTGCGGCGCTTCGCTGGCGGCTGCCGACCGCTTGGCGGCGGGCACCCACGCGCGCGTGTTCTCGCCCGCCGGCGGCACCCATCATGGGCTCAAGGACCAAGCCTCGGGGTTCTGCTATCTGAACGATCCCGTGCTCGCGATCCTGCGGTTGCTCGATCGCGGGCTGACACGCGTCGCCTATGTCGATCTCGACGCGCATCATTGCGACGGGGTGGAGGCGGCGCTGGCGGGCGAGCCGCGCGTGCGGCTTTTCTCCGTCCACGAAGCCGGGCGTTGGCCCAACACCGGCGCCGCGCACGACACCGCCGGCGGCATCGCGCGGAATTTTCCCGTCCCGGCGGGGCTCAACGACGACGAATTCGCGTATCTGATGGAGGCCGCCATCTTTCCCGCACTCGCCGATTTCGCGCCCCAGGCGTTGGTCGTGCAGGGCGGTGCCGACGCGTTGGAGGACGACCCGCTCTCGACTCTGTCGTTGTCCAACGGCGCGCTGTGGCGCGCGCTCGACGGGTTGTTGGGTTTGGGCGTGCCGACGATGGTGACGGGTGGGGGCGGGTACAATCCCTGGAGCGTCGCGCGCGCGTGGGCCGGCATGTGGGCGCGTGTCGCGGGTTATGCGATCCCCGACCGCTTGCCGCCGGAGGCCGAGGCGATCCTGCGCGGGTTGACCTGGCATCGGCGGAAGGATCAAGCTCGGCCCGAGCATTGGTTCACCACGCTCGCCGACCCGCCGCGCGAGGGCCCGATCCGGCCCGAGATCCGGGATCTCGCGCGGGCCGCGCGGGGCTTGGCCGCGTGAGGTCGCGCCGAAGCGGGAAGCGGCGAACGAGAAGGGGCGGAGCATGAATCGTCGACGGATCTTGATGGGGCTTCTTTGCGCCGCGGCGACGGGTGCGGGGGGCATGCGCGCCCGAGCGCAAGGCGTGGGCGGCGTCACGTTCGAACGGATGCCGCTGGAGATCGAAAGCGGCGGGCGGCGGCATCGCTTTACGGTCGAGATGGCGGATACCGACGAGCGGCGGACGATGGGCTTGATGCATCGCCGGTCGATGCCCGCGGATGCCGGCATGCTGTTCGACTTCAAGCGCGACGGGCCCGTCTCGATGTGGATGCGCAATACGCTGATCCCGCTCGACATGCTGTTCATGGACCGGACGGGCGTCGTGCGTCATATCCACGAACGGGCGATCCCGATGAACGAGGCGATCATCGAATCCAACGGGCCCGTGCGCGCGGTGTTGGAACTCAACGGCGGGACGGTCCAGCGCCTCGGGCTCAAGGTCGGGGACCGGTTGATCCATCCGATGTTCCGGCCCTGACGGGGGGGCGCGCCGGGGCCACGGGTTGCGGAGCCGCGCCGGTCCGTGTAGGGAGAGAGACCCGGGGAAACGGCGTGTAGCTCAGCCGGGTAGAGCGCCAGCTTTGGGAGACTTGAAGCCTAGGTTTGGATTATTGTGGAACTGGGACATTGCGCCGCATCCGCGTTAAGGGTGCGGCGAGTGAGTTCAGGGGTGCCAGTAGAGACGGATTGTTGCCTCGGAAACGGCGTGTAGCTCAGCCTGGTAGAGCGTCTGCTTTGGGAGCAGAAAGTCGCGAGTTCAAATCCCGCCACGCCGACCGAGATCGGAAGAGC
>JADCGK010000068.1 GCA_020249045.1 Azospirillum sp.
CAATTCGTCTAGATCTGGGGACCCGTTACGGGCTCAGCGATGACGTCTTGCCGGAGATCGATCCACGCGTCCGGGGTGCTTTGGCCGCCGCGGTGGCTAAAGGCGCTACGCCTAGGACGCTCACCGCGATGATGGAGCAGGTCTTCGCCATCGAGTTGAAGCGGCGGCGGGTCTTGTGAATTCGAGTACTGAATGTCTCGTCTCGTCAAACTTTGGGTCTACCAAACCCGGACCTACTTTGAAGAATACGAGCGGAAAGCGAAGTCTAGGAATCAGGTTACTTCCAAAACGGCCGAGCAGGTTCAGGCCACCCCTCTTTAGGTTACCATAGGAATAGATATATAGATTCCACGAAATAGACGACGTAATATTCTACGGTCTAAAATCGTGAATGTAGCGTCCCATCGCCCGAAGCCTCCGATCCGAAAATGATCCCCGCGTCCGAAGAACGATCGATCGACGGTGCGATGGCGCTGGAACGCTCCCGCCGGATAAACGCGGCGATGATCGATATTCTCGACTCGATCCGGACGAACGCCACCGATCTCGATACGGTTCTAAACAAAATCGTGCATGCGGCGGCCTCGTTGTGCGAAGCCGGCGCCTCCGCCATGTGGCTTGTCCATGGCAATGCGTTGAAAGGCCGTGCGGCGACGGTTACCGATCCCCGTTGGATGGAGTTCTTCAAGAGCCGTGACAGGCCGCTCGACGGAACATCCTATCTCGCTCGGTCTGTTCAAACCGGCGAAGCTGCGAACATCGCAAACACCGCACTCGATCCCCTCACGAAGAACTCGGATTACGAGCAGTTGATGGGGCCGAGGGCGCTTCTTGTCGTTCCGCTCAAGGGTAACGATGGTCCGATCGGCACTTTCGGTTTTGCAAGGTCCACCGACAGGCCGTTCTCGGACGAGGACCGGGAACTGGCCTCGCTGTTCGCGAGCCAAGCCGTCGTCGCGGTCGAAAACTCGAAACTTCTCGCAAGCTTGAACGATCGCACACGCGAACTCGACGAGGCGTTGCGCCAGCAAACGGCGACGGCGAAGGTCCTCGATGCGGTCAGTCGCTCGACACTGGATCTCGAATTCGTTTTGAACGCGCTGGTAAAGGCGGCGGTCGAACTCTGCGGCGCGGTCCGCGGCACGATCTGGATGTGCGGCGAAGACGGCCTCTACCGGATGACGGCCTTCCACAATCTCACCGACGCGCAAGTCGCCGCGTTCAAAGCGCAACCGTTGGCGCCGAGCGAGAAATTGATCGTTCCGCGCGTGGCGCTGATCGGCGAAGCTGTTCAAGTTCCCGACACGGCAGCCGTCGAGCTTGCCGAATTCGCGACGTTCGTCAGCCGCGCGCACTGCGCGGTACCCATGAAGCGAGACGGGTCTGTCGAGGGTGTATTCGTGATCGGGCGCGATCACACCGGCCCATTCGCCGAACGGCAACTCGAACTCCTGCGGATCTTCGCGGACCGCGCGTTAATCGCTGTCGAGAACACGCGGCTGTTCAGCGCACTCGACAGACGCTCCCGCGAACTCGCGGAGTCTCTCGAGTACCAGAAAGCCATTTCGAACGTGTTGGCCGCTATCTCGCGATCGCCGGGCAGCATCGCGCCGGTATGCGATGCGATCGCCGAGACCGCTATGCAGCTTTGTCTAGCGCTTGACGCGACCGTGTTGTTGCGCGAGGGCGCGTCGCTGCGCCTTACCGCCTATCGCGGCGGATTGAAGTTCGACGCGGTCCACCTGCCGCTCGACCGCAGCTACGTCGCCGGCCGGAGCGTCGTCGACGGCGCCACGATCCAGTGCGAGGATCTTCTCGCTGCGGCGGCGGAGTATCCGCTTGGCGTGGAACTCGCCCGGCGGATGGGTTTCCGGACGGCGATGGCCGTGCCGCTGCTCCGCGACGGGGTGTCGATCGGCTGTATCCTCGTCCGGCGCAGCGACGTCCAACCTTTTGCGGCCCGTCAGATCGAGCTTCTGCGGACGCTGGCCGACCAAGCCGTCATCGCCATCCGCAACGTCCAGCTTTTCGAGGAGGTCCAGGCGCGGACGACGGCACTGCAGGAGTCGCTCGAATACCAGACGGCGACCAGCCGCGTTCTGGGCGTGATATCGCGTTCGCCGAGCGATGTCGCGCCGGTGCTCGACGCAATCGCGGCGACCGCGCTGGAACTTTGCGACGCCGTGGACTGTACCGTCCGGATCAGATCCGGCGACGTGCTACGCTTCGGCGCCCATTGCGGTGTCCACCGATTCCACGGGGGCGATCTTCCGTTGACGCGCGACTACACCGCCGGCCGGGCGGTCGTGGATGCGATGCCAATTCAAGTCGAGGACTTACTCGCGGCGGGCGAGGAGTTCCCGCGCGGCTTCCAACTCGCGGTCGAGCTCGGATTCCGTACCGCTATGGCGGTCCCTCTGATGCGCGACGGGGCGGCGATCGGCTGCATTTTGATGCGGCGGAATAAAGTCGAGCCGTTCACCCCGCGACAGATCGAATTGCTCCGGACGTTCGCCGACCAAGCTGTCATCGCGATCGCAAACTCCCGGCTTTTCGAGGAAGTCCAAGCCAAAACGCGCGAACTCGAGACCTCTCTCGCGGAGTTGACGGCAGCGCAAGCGCGACTAATCCAGTCGGAGAAATTGGCCTCGCTCGGTCAACTCACCGCCGGGATCGCCCACGAGATCAAAAATCCACTCAATTTCGTGAACAACTTCGCCGATCTCTCGGTCGATCTCGTCGACGAGTTGGAAGTGGCGCTCGCGCCGGCGGGGGCCGTTCTCGCCCCAAAAATCAGAGACGACATCGCGGATGTTTCGAACACCCTCAAGGCCAACCTCGCCAAGATTGTACAGCACGGGCGTCGGGCGGACTCGATCGTCAGGAACATGCTGGCCCATTCTCGAAGCGGCGGCGGCGAACGGCGCCGGATCGAAGTCAACGCGCTGGTCGAGGAGGCATTGGGCCTCGCGTATCACGGCGCGCGTGCGGACAAGCCCGGGTTCAACGTCACTCTTGAGCGGGACTACGATCCCGCGACCGGAGAGGCGGAACTGTTCACGCAAGAAATCACCCGCGTGTTGCTGAACCTGATCGGCAACGGCTTCTATGCCGTCGCAAAACGGGCCGCGACGGGCGTCGCAGATTACGAGCCGAGGTTGACGGTATCCACCCGCGCGCGCGGCGACGGGGTGGAAATCCGCGTCCGCGACAACGGTACGGGGATTTCCGCCGAGACGCGGACGAAACTATTCACGCCGTTCTTCACGACGAAGCCGACGGGCGAAGGGACGGGTTTGGGGCTTTCTTTGAGCCACGACATCGTCGTGCAGCAACACCGCGGAACCATCGACGTGCGGAGCGAACTCGGCGTGTTCTCGGAGTTTGCGGTCGTCCTGCCGCGCCGGGCTCCGAGCGAGGGAAAGTGAGCATGGATTGCAACCGACTCCTCCCGAACCGACCGGGGCTTTCCACATGAAGACGATTCTCGTCGTGGACGACGAGCCCGACTTGGAGGCTCTGGTCCGGCAAAAGTTCCGCAGGAAGGTCTCGGCGTCCGAATGGCGCCTGGTCTTCGCCCGCGACGGCCAGGAGGCGCTCGAAACCATCGCGACCGATCCCACCATCGATTTGGTGCTGACGGACATCAATATGCCGCGGATGGACGGCCTGACGATGCTCGGGCGTCTTCAGCAAACGTCCGACCCCGTCGCGACGATCGTCGTATCGGCCTACGGCGACATGACGAACATCCGTGCGGCGATGAACGGCGGCGCCTACGATTTTTTGACCAAGCCGATCGACTTTTCGGACTTCGAAGTGACCGTCGAGAAGATCCTGCGGCATGTCGCGGCCGCGCGCGATGCGCGCGAGCGACGTTTGGCCGCCGAACGGTCGCGCGCGGCCCTCGCGCGCTATTTCTCCCCCAATCTCGCCGCCGCGTTGGAGGCGGGTACGGCTGCCGCCGATCTTTCGGGCGACCGCCGGGAAATCACGGCGATGTTCACCGACGTCGCCGGCTTCACCGCACTCGTCGAAGCGCTTCCGGCCGCCGCGATCTCGGAACTCCTCAACGATTACGTGGCGCGGCTGACCGATGTCGTGTTCCGCCACGAAGGTACGGTCGCCAAGCTGATGGGGGACGGTCTTTACGTGCTCTTCGGCGCACCGTTCGAACAGGCGGATCATGCCGCGCGCGCGGTCGCCTGCGCGCTGGCGATCGACGAAGCGGCCGAAGATTTCCGCCGCGACGCCGACGCGAGAGGTTTCAAGTTCGGCGCGACCAGAATCGGGGTCCATTCGGGCGTCGCGTTCGTCGGGGATATCGGCGGCGGGCGGTTTTTCGACTACACGGCGAGCGGCGACGTCGTGAACGTCGCTTCCCGGCTCGAAGGAGCCAACAAAGCGTTAGGCACGCGAATTTGCGTTAGCGCCGAGACGGTGGCCCGCATACCCGCCTTCGTCGGCCGTCCGATCGGCGATCTGGTGCTTCGGGGGCGAACAGCCGCGTTGCGGACGTACGAACCGTACGGAGGCGGTACGCGCGATGCGGCAGCCGCGCCCTACCTGGCAGCGTTCGACAAGATCGCGTCGAACGCGACGGACGCGCTGGCCGCCTTCGCGGCATTGGTCGGGGTCAATGGAGACGATCCGCTCGCCGCGCTGCATTTGCGCCGATTGCTGAACGGCGAACGCGGAACGGAGATACGGATCGTCTAGTCATCGACGAATGGAAGCCGACCCGAGACGCGGACGGGTCCATCTTGCTCCGCGGCTTTGATATCCGGGGAAAACGAGGTGTCAAAATGACCGATGCTGCTTTCAAGTTCGACGACGGCCGCGCTTACGAAGATTTCATGGGCGTATGGAGCCGCCTCGTCGGAGCCGAGTTCTTAGCATGGCTTGCGCCGTCGCGCGGTCTTCGATGGGCCGATATCGGCTGCGGCAACGGTTGTTCGACCGAGCAGATTCTGGCTTTGACGGCGCCCCTTTCGGTCGACGCCCTCGATCCGTCCGCCGAGCAACTCGCGCATGCCCGAACGGTTTTAGCGGGGCAGCCGGTGACGTTCCACCAGGGCGATGCGATGGCGCTGACTTGGGACAAGGCCGTCTTCGACATCGCGCAGATGGCTCTTGTGATCTTTTTCGTACCGCAGCCGGCGCGCGGGCTTGCCGAAATGATCCGCGTCACGCGTCCGGGCGGGACGGTCGCCGCCTATGTCTGGGACGTCCCGAACGGCGGAATACCTTGGGAGCATATTTCCAAGGGGAAGGAACGTCTCGACATGCGCGTCATCAATCCGCCGAGTGCCGAGATCTCGGCGCTCGACGCGCTTGCAGCCCTTTGGCGCGCGGGCGGGCTTGATCAGGTCCACGCGCGTCATATTGAAGTCGAGCGGCGCTTTGCCAGCTTTGAACATTATTGGCGGGCATGGAGCGCCGGCGGCCCGACCCGAGCCTCCGTGCCACCGGAACGAATGCCCGAACTTCGCGAGGCGGTCCGCCGCGAACTCGGCGTTATCGAGGATGTCGCATTCACAGTGAAGGCGACGGCCAGCGCGGTCAAAGGTCGCGCCCCGTAACCGGATGTTCGCCATTACGATCTGGGCGCGTTTAGGTTATCCGACGGCAGCCCCTCGGCCGGAGATCGATCAGCGAGTAAACAAACTGCGGGGTTGGATCGGTAAAAATATACAGGACACATTTAGAGCCCAGGCAACCCGGGTTGGCCGGCACCAATCTCGGTGTCCATAAAACCCGGGGCAGGCCAGTTTCTGACCTTTGCCGGCAAGGCCGGGCAGAAGATCCGACGCTTCCAGTATACGGCCATCGACGATGCCACCAGGGTCCGCGCCTTGAAGATCCATGCCAAACATACCCAAGCGAATGCGATCGACTTTGTCGACAACATCATCGAGAAGTTCCCCTTCCGAATACAGACGATCCGTACCGACCGCGGGCACGAGTTCCAGGCCAAGTTCCACTGGCACGTCGAAGACCGTGGCATCCGCCACGCCTACATCAAACCAAGAACGCCCCAGTTGAACGGCAAAATCGAACGGTCGCACCGCTCCGACCAAGAGGAACTCTACCAGCTCCTGACTTACACAGACGACGTCGATCTCACGCAAAAACTCGCCGAATGGGAGCACTTTTACAACTTCTCCAGACCCCACGGCGCCTTCAAGGGCAAGACACCTTACGAAGCCCTGCGCGAGAAACGATAAGCACCAACACGATGTCTCGCCGGTTTGTCCAGTCCACAGCTGGTTCAAGGCCGGCCTGGGGCACCAAGGTCGATTGCGGCAGCGCTGCGGCCTAGGCGCCCGTTCAGCGCGCGAGGCGATCCACGTACGTGCGAAGGAAATACGCGAAGTCCGGCGTTCGCGCGTTCGGGTCCTTCGCCGCCTCGTCGATGCGGCGAAGCCGTACCGCCGCTTCGAAATGCGGCTCGTCGCGAAACGCCGCCTGTTCGGCCGCGTCCATCGCCCCGCCTTGAATCACGAGACTCCGGATCGAGTCGGACGAGAGCCGCTCGACATAGGCCGGCTCGGCCGAGACCAAGAATCGTTTGGCCGCGACATGCAGGCGAACTGGCTCGCTGACCTCCGGTCCGAAGCGGGCGGCGAGCCAGTCCGCACCGTAGGCCTCGTGCCGGTCGTCGACCCCTTCGGCGGCCGGCGCCTCGCCGAGCGCGTGAACCATATGGCCGACATCATGCAGCAGTGCGGCGACGATGAGGGCGGGCGTGTCGCCCTGGCGTTCGGCCAGCGTCGCCGACTGCAGCGCATGCTGGAGCTGATTGATCGCGGCGAGGCCATAGCGCTTGGTCGCGCGACCGCCGAAAATGTCGAGAAGCTCCGCTTCGCATGTCACTGCGCGTCACCCTTTTGTCATATAAGTATTATATGATTGTTGAACACACTATAGATATCATTCATCAAGCGAACCGACAAGAGGGTGGTCCTTCGACATGCGGACGATCGCGGCATTCGACCGGCCGGGGCGCTTCTTCAAAGGCAACCTGCATACGCATTCGACAGGCTCGGACGGCCGCCATCCGCCCGACAAGGTCTGCGCGATCTATCGCGAGGCGGGCTACGACTTCATCGCCCTCACGGACCATTTCCTGCCGGCTTACCGATTCCCGGTCACCGACACGGCCGCCTATCGGACGGAAGGGTTCACGACGATCCCCGGGGCCGAGGTGCATGTGCCGGCCACGCGGCTCGGCGAAATCTGGCACATTCTCGCGGTCGGTCTGCCGCTCGATTTTCCGGTGACGCGCGAAGGCGAAACCGCGCCGGAGATCGCCGCGCGCTGCGCCGTCGCCGGTGCTTTCGTCGCGGTAGTACACCCATCCTGGTACGGGCTGACGGCGGACGAAGCGCAATTGATCGACGCCGCGCACGCCATCGAGATCTACAATCACACGAGTGCGGTCAAGAACGACCGCGGTGACGGCACCGCGCTCTACGACGAACTGCTCGCCCGCGGCCGGCGCTTGACGGCGTGCGCCACCGACGACGCGCATTTCAATTTCGACGACGCGTTCGGCGGCTGGGTCATGGTCAAGGCGCCCGCGCGCGATCCGGACGCGCTGGTCGCGGCCTTGCGCGCGGGCGATTACTATTCCTCGCAAGGTCCGGAGATACGCTCGATCGCGCTCGATGGCGACACGTTGGAGATCGAATGCAGTCCTGCCGCGGCGGTGATGGCGCTCGGCCGGGGGTCGAAGGCTGCCAACGAATTGGGACGCGACCTCACGCGCGTGCGCCTGCCGATCGAACGCTTGCGGCGCGGCGGTTACGCCCGGATCGTCGTGGTCGACGACGCGGGGCGCCGCGCGTGGAGCAATCCGATTTGGTTCGACACGGAGGCCTAGACCGCCGCGACGAGGCCGGCCGCGGTGGGCGCCGGGTCCTCGCCCAGCCGCTTCACCCGCGACGCGGAGGATAGAAGCGCCGCCGTATAGGGGTTGCGGGGGGCCGCGAAGATTTCCGACGTCGGCCCCTGCTCGACCACAACGCCGTCCTTCACCACCATCACGCGGCTCGCCATCCGCCAGATCACCGCAAGGTCGTGCGTGACGAGAACGACGCTGGCGCCGTTGCGAAGGCGCAACGCGTCGAGTTCCTGCAGAACTTGGCCCGCCACCGACGCGTCGAGTGCGGAGGTGATCTCGTCGCAGACCAGCACGTCGGGCTCGGCCGCAAAGGCGCGCGCGATGGCGACACGCTGCTGCTGGCCGCCCGACAATTGGCGGGGATAGCGATCGAGATATTCCGGACCCAGACCCAGATCGGCGAGCAGTGCGGCCGCCTTCGCCCGCGCCGCCTTCCGGCCGAGGCCGAAAAAATGGCGCAAGGGCCGGGCGATCGACGTCGCGACGGTCTGGCGCGGATTGAGGGAAGAGAGGGGATCTTGGAACACGGTCTGGATACGGCGGCGCAGTTCCGGGCGCCGCTTGCCCGCGACCATCGCGATCGATTCCGCTTCCAGCGTCAGCGTACCCGCCTCGGGCGCCAGCAGCCCCGCAAGCACGAGGCCCAGCGTGGTCTTCCCCGAGCCGGATTCACCGATCACGCCGAGGACTTCGCCGCGCGCGAGCGTAAGGTCGATCCGGTCGAGGGTCGGCCGGACCCCGGCGGGGCGCCGGGCGAACCAGCCGCCTTGCCGGTAGGAAAACGAGAGTTCCCGCGCGACGACCAGCCCGTCGGCGTGCTTTTGGACTCGGGGCGGGGCGCCGCTCAAATCAAGCGAAGCGGCCAATAGCGTTTTCGTATAGTCGTTCTCGGGCCGGCGAAAGACGCGCGCGGTCGTCCCCTGTTCGACGACGCGGCCATCCTTCATCACCAAAACGCGTTCGGCCACGTCCGCGACGACGTTGAGGTCGTGCGTCACCAGCGCCAGCGCGGCCCCGCGTCCCGCGCGCACCCGCCGTACGAGGTCGAGGACCTGCGCTTCGATCGTTTTGTCGAGCGCGGTCGTCGGTTCGTCGAGCACGAGCAGCGCCGGTTCGCACGCCAGCGCCGCCGCGATCACGACGCGCTGGCGCTGGCCGCCGGATAGCTGATGCGGATAGCGCCGCCCGATCGTCTCCGGGTCGGGCAGGCCCATTTCCGCGAACAGCGCGACCGCCTGGCGTTCGGCTTCGGCGCGGATCAGTCCCCGGCGCGCGCGCAAGACTTCCTCGACCTGCTGCCCGACCGGGATGTGATAGGTCAGCGACGCCAGCGGATTTTGCGGCACCATCGCCACGCGAAGCCCGCGCAAGCCCCGGATCGAGTCCGCACTGGCCGAGGTCACGTCGACCTTGTCGACGATTAGGCGTCCGCCCAAGAATTTGCCGCCGCTGCGCAAATACCCGAGGAACGCGCGCGCGAGCGTCGACTTGCCTGATCCCGACTCGCCGACGAGGCCGATCGAGCTTCCCGCTTCGAGGACGAACGAGACGTCGTCGACCACGCGCGTGACGGCGCCGAGCGAATCGACATAACCGATCGACAGTCTTTCGCAGCAGACGATGGGTTCAGTGGCCGGTGGCGCCACGGGCAGCCTCCAATCCCAGGAGGTCGGCTACGCCTTCGGTCGCGAAGTTGATGCCGATCACGAGCGTCGATATGCACAAGGCTGGTGCTAGGATCAGCCAGGGCTCGGAACGAATCGATTGGAGCCCGCTTTGGATCATCAGGCCCCAATCGGGCGTCGGCGGCGAGACGCCAAGCCCGAGAAAGGACAGCGCCGACACGAGCAGCAACGCGCTCGACGTGCGCAGCGCGAACTCGACGGTCAGCAGATCGGCGATGTTCGGCAGCATCTCGCGCAGCACGATCGTCGTCGCGCTCTCGCCCCGCAATTTCGCCGCTTTGACGTAGCCCTGCTCCATCAGCGAAATGCCCATGGCGCGCGACGTGCGGATTACGCCCATCATGTAGATGAGGCTCATCACGACGATCAGCACGCCGAGCGACTGGCCGAATCCCGTTACGAAGAGCGAGACAAGGAGGATCGAAGGGATCGAGAGTTTCATCTCGACCAGCCGCGAAACGACGTCGTCGAACAATCCGCGATGGTAGGCCGTGGCGAGACCGAGGATACCCCCGCCGATCGCGGCGATCAGCCCGGCACTGGCGGCCGCCACGATCGATATCTGCCCGCCGAGCAAGAGCCGGGAAAAAAAGTCGCGACCCAGCTCGTCCGTGCCCAGCCAGAAGATCGCGGTGGGCGGCTCCAACGGGGCGTCGAGAAGCCGGAGCGGATCGTGCGGCGTGATCCACGGTGCGATCGCCGCGACGAGCAGATGCCCGCCGACGAGCAACAGGCCGAGAATGGTGAGCGGGCGGCGGGCGAGGCGTCTGAGAAAACGGATCATGCGCGCCGCGTCCTGGGATCGAGGGCGAGGATCGCCAGATCTGCAAGCAGGTTGAGCGCCACCACGATCGTCGCCGAGCAGAGCGCAATCGCCTGCACCACATGGACCTCGCGCCGCGTGACGCCGCGCACGAGTTCCTGGCCCAAGCCAGGATAGGCGAAGACGAGTTCCACCACGACGATCCCGGAAACCAAAGCGGCCGCGTAGAGGGCCGCCGCCGTCAGGCTCGGGATGATCGCGGCGGGTAGGGCGTGGACGAACACGATCCGCCATTCCGGAATACCGGTAAGCCGCAGACGTTCGACGAAGTCGCTGGCCAGCGCATCGACCATGCCCGTGCGCACGAGCCGGGCGAGATAGGCGATCGATCCGATGAGAACCGTGGCGACCGCGAGCGGCGAGGCGGCGAGCAAAGTCGCCGCGGGATCGCGCGTCAGCGCCGTGATGGTCGCGGGAAATATCGGCCAAGCGACCGCGAAGGCCATCACGAGAAGGGTTCCGATCACGAATTCCGGGATCGAGTAACCGATCACGGCTCCGGTCGAGACGACGTTGTCGACGGTCCGGCCGCGCCAGACCGCCGCGGTCACACCGATCGCCAGTGCCAGCGGAAAGGCCAGGACGAGCACCGCGCCCGCGAGGATAAGGGAGTTTCGCATCGGGTAGCCGACGATCGTCCAGACCGGCGTCTTGGAGATCAGCGTCCGCCCGAAATCCAATTGCACGATGCCGGCGATGAACGCGCCGAACCGCTCGTGCGGCGGGCGGTCGAGCCCGAGATCGCGCTTCATCTGCGCGAGCCGCTCGGGGGGAATCATCGAAAGCTCGTCGGCCGAGAGCGACACGTCGAGCGCGTCGCCGGGCATGATCTCGGTCGCGACGAAGATGAACGTCGCGAGCATCAGCAGCGTCAGCAACGACAGCAGAATCCGGCGCGCGATCGCGATCAGCACCGCCGGACTCCGTGCCTCCCGCTCATGCGCGCCAGATCTGTTCGAAGCGGATCGACCAGATCTGCGGGTGATAGGGCATGTCGCGCATATGGCGGCGTCGGACGAGAAGCGTATCGCCCCCGGCGGGCAGCACGGCCGGCACTTCCTCGTGCAGGATCGACTGCATCTCGGCGTAGATGGTTCGGCGCGCGGCCGCATCGGCCGTCACCATCGCGCGCTGGTAGAGCGCCAAATACCGGTCGTGCTCGGGCCCGCGCCAGTGGCCGCTCTCGACGAAAGCGCCGCGCATGCGGAACATCGAAATGCCGGGATTGCGCGAGCCGACGGCGGTCATCGCGAATTTGTGGAAGTTGCCCCGGGTCAAGTCGTTGTCGCCGGTGCGGAACTGGATGTAGCCGTCGTTCGGGCGTTCTTCCAGTGCGAGCGTAATCCCCGCGTCGCGGACCGACTGCTGGAGCACCTGGAAGTAGCGGCCCGCCTCGGGCAGTTGCGGGCTCCAATAGAGCGTGCCGAGATTGATGCCGTTGGGATGCCCGGCCTCGGCGAGCAGGCGCCGGGCGCGGGCCACGTCCCGCCCGCCAGGACGCGGCACGAAGGACGGATCGGTGATCATGAGATGGCTGTCGTTGCCGACCCAGCCGAAGCGGCCGCTATAGGCGACGCGCACGATCGCCTCGCGATCGATCGCGAAGGCGAAAGCCTGGCGGACCCGCTTGTCGAGAAACGGACTGCCGGGATGCTTGGGCAACTGGATCACGAAGGAGTACCCGCCCTTCGCGCCCTCGATGGCGAAGTTGGGATTGTTCTCGAACTGCGTCGCCGCCCGGCCGTCGATATTGAGGACGGCGTCGAATTGGCCGGCGCGCAAGCCATTGAGTGCCGATTCTTGCTGCCCCTCGCGATTGTGGATCTCGATCCGGTCGAGATAGGGAAAACCGCGGCGCCAGTAATGTTCGAAACGCTCCAGGATCATCGAGCGGTTGGGGTCGCTGGAGACGATACGGAAGGGGCCGGTGCCGATCCCGTCGAGGCCGATGGTTTCCAGCGGGCCCGCCTTCATGATCGGGCTGTTGTATTCGGCGAGCACGTAGGGGAACTCGGAATTGCCGGCGTCCAACGTGAAACGAACCGAATGGCGGCCCGCCGCTTCCACCTTGACGATCTGGCGCGCGAAGGGCGCGTTCTGCCGGTGGTAGTCGAACGACGCGACCGCGTCGGCGGCTGTCATCTCGGTCATGTCGTGGAACATCACGCCTTCGCGCAGCGTCATGTCCCAGACGTTGAGTTTGTCGTCGGCCTGTTCGATCTTTGTCGCCACCTCGAGTTCCCAGCCGAGATCGGGATTGACCCAACTCGGCGTCGACCAAATCGGCTTCGTGTTGGCGTCGACCGTGAAGTAGGGGTGCTTGTGGTTGCTCGGTCCGCCGGCACGGCGATTCGCGGAGAGCTGGGCATAGACGAGAGCGCCGCCGCGCTTGGGCTGCTCTTGCGCCGCCGCGTCGCCGAGCAGTTCCGTGTCGAGCGCCGTCAGTAGCGCCGCGCCGGCGCTGCCTTGGAGGAGTCGGCGGCGGGTGATGTCGGACATAAGGGGCCTCCTGGGCGACGGCGCGCCCGGCAACGGGAACGAGCTCGGCGAAGACGGCGTCAAGCTTTCCAGACGCCGTCCCACGTGATCGACCAATGTTGCGGATGGTTGTTGAGCCCGCGCACGTTCTGGCGCTTGATCAGAACGTTGTTCCGGCCGGCGGGCAGGATCGCGGGCACCTCCTCGTAGCAGATGCGCTGCATCTCGGCGTAGATCGCCTTGCGGCGCGCCGGATCGGCGGTGACCATGGCCTGGCGGTAGAGCGCCATATAGCGGTCGGTCGCGGGGCCGCTCCAATAGCCGCTTTCGTTGTTCTCCGGCCGCATACGGAACAGGCTGATCCCGGGATTGCGGGGGCCCACGGCCGTGTAGGCGAAGCGATGCCAATTGCCCTTGGTGACGTCGGGATCGCCCATCCGGAAGCGCTGATAGCCGTCGTTCGGACGTTCGTCGATCGGCAGATTGATGCCGGCCTCGCGCACCGTCTCTTGGATGACCTGGAAGTAGCGGCCCATCTCCGGCCATTGCGGCGCGTAGTAGAGAGTGGGCAGCGTGATGCCGTTGGGATGGCCCGCCTCGGCCAGGAGCTGGCGCGCGCGCGAGACGTCGCGGGCGACCGGGCGCGGCACGAACATCGGGTCGGTACCGGCGAGGTGGCTATCGTTGCCGACCCAGCCGAAGCGCGAACCGCCGTAGACGATGCGGACCAGCGCTTCGCGGTCGATCGCGTAGGCGAAGGCGCGCCGGATGCGCACGTCCTGGAAGGGCGAGCCGGGATGCTTGGGCAGGATGATCACGGCTTGATCGCCGGAGGACGCCGGCACGATATCGGTCTCGCGTTCGCCTTGCAGCTGGCGCACCAGACGCGGATCAATGTTGATCACGACGTCGAACTGACGCGCGCGATAGCCGTTGACGGCGCTTTCCATCTGTCCTTCGCGATTCACGACCTCGAGCCGGTCGAGATAGGGCATCCCGGCCTTCCAATAATGCTGGTTCCGCTCGAACGTCATACGGCGCTGCGGGTCGGCCTCAACGATACGGAAGGGTCCGGTCCCGATGCCTTCCATACCGATCCGATCAAGATCGGGATTGGCCGGCATGATCACGAGATCGTACTCGGCGATGATGAAGGGGAACTCGGCGTTGCCGTTGCTCAGGAAGAAGCGCACGACGCGCTCGTTCACGGCCTCGGTGCGCTGGATCTGCTGGGCGAAGCCGACGCGGCGGCGATGCAATTCGAAGGACGACACGACGTCCGCCGAGGTCATCTCGCGGCCGTTATGGAACCGCACGCCCTCGCGGAGCGTGACCTCCCAAACCGCCAACGTGTCGTCGGCGGGCCGCCAGCTCTCGGCAAGCTCGGGCACCACTTCGAGGTTTTCGTTGACCCAGGCGAGCGAGTTGTAGGCCGAGCGGGTGATGAGATCGACCATGAAATAGGGATGGCGCGTGTTGGTGGCGTCGCCGCCGCGACGATTGCCGGAGCATTGCGCGTAGACCAGCGTCCCGCCGCGCTGCGGCTGGGCGGTTTGCGCGAACGCGCCGTCCCGCAAGCTTGCGTCCAGGCCCGCCAGGAAGGCCGGGCCCGCGAGGAGAAGGTTGCGTCGGCTGAAGTTTGGCATCGACATCTCCATAGAAATCGCCTATCGACCATGGATCGACTTCACGCATCATAAAGAGCGGGAATGACGACTCGATGACGCTCGACGACAATTCGAAAGGACCCGGCCGCCGCGAGCGGGAGATCACGCTGTCGGGCTTGCGCACCTTCGTGGCGGTCGCCGAAGCGCGGAGTTTCGCGGGCGCCGCCCAGGCCTTGGGCGTCAGCCAGCCGACGGTTTCGGTTCAGCTCGCGGCGTTGGAAGACGCGTGCGGGGTTCTCTTGCTCAACCGTCGGCCGACTCTCGAATTGACGGAAGCGGGCGCCGAGCTTTTCGTACGCGCACGCTTGGCGGTCGGCCGCGTCGAGGAGTTCGCGACGTCGGCCAAGGATTTGCGGCTCATGCAGCGCGGATCCTTGCGGATCGGCATGTCGACGCCGCACAGCGTCCTGCCCATCGTGGCGGCGTTCATGAAATCCTATCCCGCCGTCACCTTGACGACCACGATCGGCAACACTGCCGAACTCCTCGATCAGATCGCACGCTGCCGGATCGATATCGGCGTCATGACGCTGATGGAGCCGCCGGCATCGTTCGCCTGCGCGCTGGTGTCCTCACCCCGTCTGCTTGTCTGCATGCGCGCCGACGATCCGCTCGCCCGCCGGGCGGCGCTGCGACCGGCGGAAGTCGTGGACCGGCCTTTCGTCATGCGCGAACC
>JADCGK010000069.1 GCA_020249045.1 Azospirillum sp.
GGAAAGCCAGATCCGTCAAGGTGTGACGACCGAGATCGTCGGACAGTGCGGCTATTCCTGCGCGCCGTGGAACGGGCGGGACAATGGGGAAGGCTTTATCGGTTTCGTCGAAGCCGGTGTCGACCTGGATTGGCGCGGTTTCGGCGAGTACCTGGCGCGGCTGGAGGCTACCAAGCCTGCGCTCAATGTCGGTGCGCTCGTGGGCCATGGAACGGTCCACCGTGCCGCCGCCGAGAATGGCGCGGCTTCCATCGCCGCGATGACGAAGTCGGTCGAGGCGGCCTTCGACGAGGGGGCGTTGGGTCTGTCGACCGGACTGGAGTACTGGCCCGGAAACTCGGCAAGTGCCGAGGAAATTCGAGCGCTCGTCGCCATCGCCGGCAAACGCGATAGGCTTTACGCCACGCATGTCCGCAACCGTGATGTCGACTGCGCGAAAGGCTTCGAGGAGGCGCTGGAAACCGCGCGCGCCGGCGGCGCACGACTCCAGATTTCACATGTCCAGCCCAAATACGGCGCGCCGGACGGCGCCATCGAGTCCGCGTTCGCGGCAATCGAGGCGGCCTCCCGCGAAGGCGTGAACGCGGCCTTCGACGTGATTCCGCACGAGTGGAGTCATACGCATGTTATGGCGTCGCTGCCCGCGTGGGCGCGCGAAGGCGGGCTGTCGCGCACATTGGCGCTGCTCGCCGATCCGGCGGCACGAGAGCGCATCAAGGCGGCACCTGCGCCGATCTGGCGATTGGTGCTCGACCGGCGTTGGGAGCGGATCGTGCTGATGCGCTCGGAGACCAATGCCCGTCTGGTGGGCGAGACGTTCGAGGAAATCGGCAAGCGCCGCGGTTGCGATCCGTTCGACGCGGCGCTCGATCTGCTGCTGGAGGAAGGAGAGGGTGCCGCGCATCTGATGTGGACGTCGCGGAACTTCCGAGATTCGGACATTTGCGCGTGTTTACGGCATCCGCGCTGCTCGGTGATGTCGGACACGATGGCGCTGTCGCCGCAAGGACCGCTCGCGAACATGATTGGCTCGTTGTCGGGCTATGGCTGGGTCGCCCGGCTACTCGGCCACTACGCCCGCGACCGCGGCATCTTGAGTTTGGCCGAGGCGATCGCCCGGATCACGTCGCGGCCCGCGGAACGTTTGGGTTTGCGCGGCCGCGGAATGTTGGCGCCGGGCGCGTTCGCCGACGCGGTGGTGTTCGACCCTGCCGAAGTGGCCGACAACGCCACGCTGCGCCAGCCGCGCGCGCATCCCGCGGGCTTCCACGCGGTGATCGTCAATGGCCGGTTGGCGTTGACGGAAGGGGTGCCGACGGGCGTCCGCGCGGGGCGGGTCTTGAGGGACGCTCGATTACATACTGGACTTATACAATAGTGATATCTGGCGTTACCGGCCTCGACGCATCCGGGCGTAGAGTCGCGTCAACAATAAATTCAGGGTAGGCATGACGCAGAACGGGAACCCGGCCGTCCGTATTGCCGTCGGCGTCGCGACGATCGCGGGTCTGCTCGTTCTTTGGTACTACGGCTCACAGTCCGGGTACATCCACCGCCAGGACTTTCCCTCACCCGAGCAGTTCTTTCGGGCCGCGCGTCAGTTGATGACGGGTGAAGGTTTTGCCGACGGGAGGCTCCACGAGCATCTGCTCCACAGCGTCTACATAATACTGCTGGGGTTCGTCGCTGCGACAGCCATTGGCGTGCCATTGGGGCTTTGGATGGGCTGGGATCGGCGCGCCGAAGCGCTGATCAATCCGATTTTTCTGCTGATCCGCCCGATTCCGGCGCTCGCTTGGATTCCCCTTGCGATCGTCTGGCTGGGCTTGGGCGACGCCGCCAAGGTGATGATTCTGTGGTTCGCCGCCTTCGTGCCCGCGGTGATCAATAGCTTTACCGGCGTGCGCAACATCGACCGCCCCGTGATCGAAGCGAGCCGGATGCTCGGCGCAAGTGGTTTTTCGCTCGTCAAGGACGTGATTGTTCCCGGAGCGCTGCCATCGATCTTCACGGGCCTGCGCCTCTCCCTGCAAGGCTGCCTTACCGCGCTGGTCGCCGCCGAATTGCTCGGCGCTTTGTTGGGTCTCGGCAAGGTGCTCTATCAGGCGGGGCTCGACATCTATCCGGCGATGATTCTTGTCGGGATGGTTGCGGTCGCTGTCACGGGTTTCGCGCTGACGATCGCCCTCGACATCGTCGAGCGTTTCTCGATGCCATGGCGGAGGCGCTGAGATGGATCGCGCGCTCCCGCTTCGTAGCTTGGTCTTGCTCACGCTGGCGGGGCTCGCGCTGTTCTTCGGGATTTGGACGCTTGCGGGCGCCCTCGAACTGGCGCCTCGCCGCTTCCTGCCGATGCCCTGGGACGTGGTCGAGCGGGCGCTGTTGCTGACCGAGCGGCCGTTCTCCGGCCAAACACTGCAAGGCCATCTGATCGTCAGCGTCGAGCGCTATATGCGCGGCTTCATACTGGCGGTCGTGGTCGGCGTGCCGCTCGGCTTGCTCATGGGGTGGTATCGCTGGCTCGACTACATGGTTCAGCCGGTTTTCGATTCGTTACGCTTCGTCGCCCC
>JADCGK010000007.1 GCA_020249045.1 Azospirillum sp.
AGATAGGTCGGTAAAAACTCGGGCGCGTCTGCCAGCAACAACACGATAAACTTCGCACGCTGGTCGGCCGCGCTTGACCGCATCCGTATCAGCAAGTGTTCGAGCACCGCTTGGCGTTGATCCTGGCGCGCGCGGAACTGCAAGCGCAGCCATGCCCGATGCGCTTCGGTGACAACGACCGATGACTGCTCCAGTGGCCAGGGCAGAATCGGTCCGCCAAGTTGGAGCTTCAGTGCCCCGTTCTCGAGCGTTGCGTGAGGCGGAACGACGTTATGACCGTTGCCGTCGCGCAAGGCGCGGACCCAGCCAAGATGCGCGACGTTCCGGTACTGATGATTGCCGTAAAAACCGTAAATGAATAGAGCAGGCGGATCGTTACGACGCGATTCCATGCGTAACAGCGCCTGATAGGTCCCATAGCCGCCAACGCCGAGGTTGGCGACCGAAATCTCCGGAAGGGCTTCCGTCAAGCGCCAAACGAAGGTCTCCGTATCGGCAACCGCGTAGCCTTGGGTGATCGAATCGCCGACGAAGTCGACGCGAGGTCGCCCCGGTATCGGCGGCGGCATCGCACGAAAGCCGTTGGCGTCGAAATTCATAGGTGCGTTGCCTGGCTCGGTCGCAAGAAACCGGCCCGGCTTGTTCACCCAGCCGAAAACGGGGTCAGGCGCGGACCAGCGTGACTCCGATGCGATGGGCGGGGCAGGGGTGTAAGGTTTGTAGCCCAGAACACGCGCCGCCCCTTCGCCAAGGCCTAATGCGAAGATCAATGAACCGACGATGAGGGCGACGTTGCCGAACATGTCACGCTGGCTAATACAATTTTGTCAAATCGGAATCTCGTTTGCTTGCGCTAATTGATCAAGTCTTCGACGTCAGGCGTTCATGATTGCGATCGAAATAAGAGGTGTTCTGAATACTATACGCCAGGAAAAGCGCAAGCGGTGATGAGCGAACGACTTTCGGTTTTTTTGGGGGGGGTGCGCGGTTCAATCGTGTCCCCGAGATCGGCGGCCGTCGTCCATGGCGGGAATACCGCTCATTCGGGAGTCTACGCGGCCGACAAGCTTTGGCAGCAAAATGGCCTACTAAGTGACGGATTCCGAGCACGTCCCGGGCCGGCCCGACGCGCAGGTCCTCGACCTGATCACCAGCGCCGACCTCCTGATCTACGACTGCCCCTACACCAACGCCGAATATCCCGAGTTTATCGGCTGAAACTACTCGACTTAGCAGGAAGGCTTGCGTTTGGTGGAAAAACTGGACGCCACACGCTTGACGATCCTCCACCACGACCCCGACCACAACGACACGTTTATCGACGCGTTCGTTCCCGACGCCAAGCGCACGCGCCCCGGAACGCTCGTCGCCAAGGACGGCATGGCACACGCGCTGTGAAGCTCCGTTCGCGCAGCTGCCAGATGATCGGCGCCCGCGCGAAATACTCGCACTTGTTCCCGCCCGCATCGGATGTTAACCACATCGTCCATCGCGAGGAGCGAAGATGACCGCCCGATAGAGGTGACGCGTGGAACAGCCCGATCCCGAAGGCTTCCCCAATTGCGCGGCGTGCGGCTTACGGTCGTGGCAGATCGTCTATTGCGGTCCCGTTCGCGATGGAAAATTCGGCGCGACGCGGGACTCGCGCGTGGCCAAATGCGCGGCTTGCGGCGTTGAGCGGTTGTACGAAGCCGATTGCCTAAAATCTGTCGACTACGCCAGTGCGGCTTATCGAGATCGGCTTGGGCAAGGCCACGATGTTGCGCAGCACTTCCAGGAGCACGACGAGTTAGCGCGCTTCACGCTGGAGGCGCTTTGGCCGCGCTCCTTACGCGCTGCGACCGTTGCGGATATCGGGGCGGGCGGCGGTAGTCTGCTCGACCAACTGCGGGGCGTCGCTGGCGAATGCGTCGCGATCGAACCGGATCCCATCTTCGCCGCATCGCTCGCGGCGCGCGGCTACACACACTTCCCCAGTTGTGAGGCCGGCTTGCGCGAATGGGCGTCGCGGATCGACGTCGCCTTCTGCATCCAGGTGATCGAGCATGTGGAGCGTCCGCACGACTTCCTCGCTTCGATCCGCGCCCTCTTGGCGCCCACGGGTCGCTTGGTGCTGTCGACGCCCAACCGCAACGATATTCTCTTCGACCTCTTGCCGGACGATTTTCCCGCCTTCTTTTATCGCACCCAGCATCGCTGGATTTTCGACGTGGATTCGCTTTCCGCGTGTGCGCGTGCGGCGGGCTTCGTGGTCGAGGAGGTGCGCCATCTCCATCGGTATGGTCTTTCCAACGCCATGATGTGGTTGCGGGATAGGCGCCCCCGGGGGCGTACGCCGTTGCCACCCCTGGACAGGACGATAGACGAGCATTGGAAGGGCTGGCTCGAATCGACGGGCCGCAGCGATAACCTTTATCTCCACTTGCGTCCGGAATAGACGCGTGCAGACGTGCGGCGCGCTTACAGCCAGCGCCGCCGCCACGCCTGGAACATGAGCACGGTCCAGAGCGGGTAATGATTCTCGCGCGCGCCGGACAGGTGCTGGGCCCACGCCGCGCGGATCGGCGCGGGCGCGAGCAGACCGTCGGCCTTCATCGCGCGTTCGTCGAGCAAATCTTCGGCCCAATCGCGCAACGGCCCGCGCAGCCACGAATCGATCGGCACGCCGAAGCCCATCTTCGGCCGCTCGAACAATTCGCGCGGCACGTGGCGCACCAGGATCTGGCGCAACGGCCATTTGCCGACGCCATCGCGCAGCTTGAATTCGGGCGGCAGCGACCAGGCGAATTCGTAAAGCCGGTGATCGAGCAACGGCTCGCGGCCTTCCAGACCCACGGCCATCGTCGCGCGGTCGACTTTGACCAGAATGTCGTCGGGCAAATAGGTCGCCGCGTCGATCGCCTGCATGCGCGCGACCGGCTCGGGGAATTCGGCTGCCAGCGACGGATCGAAAAGCGGCCCGTCCGGTTCGGCGCCGCCGGGCACGAGCGCGCCCGGATCGGGCCATTGGCTGACGAGCCGGCGATAGACCGCATCGATGCCGTCCAGCCGCAAAATCTCGGCCATTTTCGCTAGTTTTTCGTGCGGGCGGGCGGGGCGGTGATGTTCTGGCAGCAGCCGTGCGGCGGCGTCGGCAAGGCCGGACGGCGTGCGCGCGGCGATCGCGGCGGCCGCCGCGCGCAAAGGGGCGGGTACGCGCGCGAGGGTGCCCCACAGACGGTCGGCCCAGACATAGCGGTTGTAGCCCGCGAACAATTCGTCCCCGCCGTCGCCCGACAGCGCCACGGTCACGTGTTTGCGCGTCATCTCCGACACGAGGAAGGTCGGAATCTGCGAAGAATCCGCGAACGGCTCGTCGTACATGTCGGCGAGCTTGGGCACCACGCCCAGCGCGTGGGCGGGCGATACATAAAGCTCGGTGTGTTCCGTGCCCAAATGGGCCGCGATCGCTTTGGCGTGCGCGGCCTCGTCGTAGCCTTTTTCGTCGAACCCGATCGTGAAGGTCTTCGCGGGTCCGCACTTGCGCATCAAGGCGACGACCAGCGAGGAATCGATGCCGCCCGACAGGAACGCGCCCAGCGGCACGTCGGAAACCAGACGTTTGGCCACGCAATCTTCGAGCAAGGCTTCCAGCCGCGCCAACGTCTCGGTCTCGTCGCGCGACTCGTTCCAACGCGCGCGGCCGGCGACGGCCGCGCCGCGCGCGTCCCAATAGGCGCTCAGCCGCGGCTCGGCGCCCTCGGCCCATTCGAGGATATGGCCCGCGGGCAGCTTGCGCGCTTCGTGATAGATCGTGCGCGGTGCGGGCACGTAGCCGAGCCGCGCATAGGCCGCGAGCGCCGCGCGGTCGAGCGTCGGCCGCCATTCGGCGAGCGCGCGCAGCGCTTTGAGTTCGGAAGCGAAGATCAGCCGCGCGCCGTCATGCGCGTAATAGAGCGGCTTGACGCCCAGCCGGTCGCGGATCAAGCGCAAGACGCGCGTCCGGCGGTCCCACACCGCCCACGCGAACATGCCCTGGCAGCGCGTGATCGTCGCCTCGACGCCCCAGCGCGCGAAGCCTTCGACGACGACCTCGGTGTCCGAATGGCCGCGGAAGGCGACGCCGGCCGCTTCGAGCTCGGCGCGCAATTCGGCGAAGTTGTAGATCTCGCCGTTATAGGTCGCGACGTACCGCCCATCGGCCGATTCCATCGGCTGCGCGCCCAGCGGCGACAGATCGATGATGGCAAGGCGACGGTGACCCAAACCGATCCCACAGGCGGCGTCGGTCCACACCCCATCGCCGTCGGGACCGCGATGGGCGATCGCGTCGGTCATCGCGCGCACGCGTGCCGCGAGGTCGGCCTCGCCCAACCGGGCTTGACGATCGATCAGTCCGGCGATGCCGCACATCCCGCGAAACTCCGCAGAAAACCCCTTATCGACTTGATCGAGCGGGGAAAAATCGCGGCTTTGGACGCTTGACGTTCACCGCGTGAACAAGCTAAAACACGAGCCTTCCTCCTGGCAACTCTTTTCGCGCCCGATGACCGATATCTCCGCCCCCAAGGTCGATCGCGACGACACCGCGCTGATGTTGGGCGTGCTGTCGGCCGTGGAGAACGACGCCAAGGTCACGCAGCGCGGCCTTTCGAGCGAGCTCGGGATCGCGTTGGGACTGGCGAACGCGGTGCTAAAGCGCTGCGTGCGCAAGGGTCTCATCAAGATCGCCAACGCGCCGCTCAATCGCTACGCCTATTACCTGACGCCCTCCGGCTTCGCCGAGAAAAGCCGTCTGACGGCCGAGTATTTGCGTTTGTCGTTCGATCTGTTCCGCGATTCGCGCCGGCAATACGGCGAGTTGTTCCGCGAGCTGCGCCGGCGCGGCCGGCGGCGCGTGGCGCTGATCGGCGGGTCCGAATTGGCCGAGGCGGCGCTGCTGTCGGCGCGCGAAGCGGACGTGGAAATCGTCGGAATCGTCGAAGCCGGCCGCGCGGGCGAACTCTTTCTCGGCCACGCGCTGCTCGCGACGCCGGACCTTTGCCCCGCGCCGCTCGAAGCGATCGCGCTCTGCGACATGCGCGATCCGTCGGCGGCCTACGCCGCGGCACTCGCGGCTGCCGCACGGCTCGGCCTTTCGGATCAGGACGTGGCGGCGCCCGCTTTGTTGCGTTTGGCGCGCAAGGCGGCCGCATGACCGACTGGTTCGTCGTCTATACCCAGCCCAACGGCGAGGCGCGCGCGCTCGCCAATCTGCGCCGTCAGGGCTACGAGACCTATCTGCCGCGCTACCGGCGCCGCCGCAGCCACGCGCGCAAGGTCGACGTCGTCGAGCGGCCGCTGTTTCCGCGCTATCTGTTCGTCGCGTTGGATTTGGTGCGCGCGCGCTGGCGGCCGATCCTGTCGACTTTCGGGGTGTGCGATCTGGTGCGCACCGGCGACACGCCGCAAAAACTGCCCGACGGCGTGATCGACGAAATCCGCGCGGGCGAAGCCGCCAAGACCTTCGATGCGGTCGATCCGTTGGCCGGCGCCGCGCCGGGGGCGGCGGTGCGCATTCTCGCGGGGCCTTTCGCCGACTTGATCGGAAAGCTGCAGGCGGCCGCCGAACCCGAGCGCGTCACCTTGCTGCTCGACCTCCTGGGCCGCGAAGTCCGGTTGCGCCTGCCGCGCGACTCGGTCGCGCTGGCCTGATCCCCCAATCCAATCCCGCCGGAACCTTCATGACCGCATCCGCGCCGATCGCATTCATCGACCTTCAGGCGCAGCGCGCGCGCATGGGTGCCGCGCTCGAGGAGTCGATCCTGCGCGTGGTGCGCTCGGGCCGCTACATCATGGGCCCGGAGATCGGCGAACTCGAACGCAAGCTCTCCGAGTTCTGCGGCGCGCCCTACGCGCTCAGCTGCGCCAACGGAACCGACGCGCTGGCGCTGCTGCTGATGCTGAAGGATCTGAAGCCGGGCCAGGCGGTGCTGGTGCCGTCCTTCACCTTCGCGGCGACGGGCGAAGTCGTCGTATGGTTCGGCGCCACGCCGATTTTCGTGGATTGCGACGAGGCGACGTTCTGCGTCGATCCCGCGTCGGCGGAAGCTGGCGTGGCGCGCGCCAAGGCGCTGGGCCTCGAGCCGGTCGGCATGATCGCGGTCGATCTGTTCGGCCACCCGGCGGATTACGACGCGCTCGAACCGATCGCGCGCAAGCACGGGCTGTGGCTGATGTCCGATTGCGCGCAAGGATTCGGGGCCACCTACAAGGGGCGCCGCGTGGGCGCGCTGGGCGATTTCGCCGCGACCAGTTTCTTTCCGGCCAAGCCGCTCGGTTGCTACGGCGACGGCGGGGCGGTTTTCGTGCGCGACAAGGAATCGGTCGCGGTGCTCGAATCCTTGCGCGTGCACGGCCAGGGCGAGGACAAATACGACAACGTGCGCGTCGGCATGAACGGGCGCATGGACACGGTCCAGGCGGCCGTGCTGCTGCACAAGCTCGCGATCTTCGAGGACGAGATCGAAGCGCGCCAGCGCGTGGCCGCGCGCTACGCCGAAGGCCTCGGCGACGTATGCGGCGTGCCGCGCGTGGCGGAGGGCTGCGTTTCGACCTGGGCGCAATACACGATCCGCGTGCCCGCCGACCGGCGCGCGGCGATCGTCGAAGATTTGAAGAAGGCCGGCGTGCCGACCGCGATCTACTACGTCCGTCCGATGCATCGGCAGACCGCCTACGCGGCCTATCCGGTGGCGGGCAACGGATTGCCGGTCAGCGAGCGGCTGTCGCGCGAAGCGCTGAGCTTGCCGATGCACGCCTATCTGACCGAAGTCGATCAAGACCGCGTCGTGCGCGCGCTGCGCGCGGCGTTGGCGGGCTGACGGCCGCGCGGCCGGATCGAATGAAGCCGTTCCTTTTCCTCTACAAAAGCGGCCGGCGCGGCTCGCCCGCCGCGCCGACGGGTCCGGACGAATTCTTCTACGGCGCCGCCGGTTTGGCGCGCGCCGGTCATTCGGTCGATTGCTTGGATTCTGAGGCTATCGCGGCGCTCGCAGGTATCGCAAAACCCTCTGAACCAGCCGGCTTGGGGTGGCGCATCGGTCGCGCGCCGCTGGCGGCGGCGCTGCCCGGGTTTCCTTGTGCCGTCACGTCTCACCTCTTCCATCCGGCAATGCGCGAGCGTCTTTCCGCAGCCGAAACCATTGTTGCAACAACCACTAGCTACGCTTATGCATTAGCTACACTGAAGGCGGCAGGCCAGTTGAAGAGTCGCGTCATCGCACTCGCAATGGGGATTTTTCCAGATGTGCAGCCGGCTTGGCAACGCGCCTTTTTCGGCCGCCTTTTGAAGCGCATCGATTTGGTCGCCCTGTCCTCGGTCGAGGCGGATTATTTGCGCGCGCGGTTGCCGAAGCATGGGCGGATTTCGGACATTTGCTTTGGCGTCGATACGGGTTTTTGGACCCCGGGCACAGAGCAGACATTGGCCAAACGCTACGTTTTAGCTATTGGTAATGATCTCCAACGCGATTGGACGACGCTCGTTTCGGCTTGGAGTCCTGAGTTGCCTCCGCTGCGGATAGTTACAAGATTTGAATTGCCACCGTTGCCTGAGAATGTCGAGGTGATTAGAGGTGGTTGGCACGGTGGCGGACTGAGCGACGAGGCGGTGCGCGACCTCTATCGCAATGCCGCGCTCGTGGTCTTGCCCATTAAGCAGACGATCCAGCCGTCTGGGCAGAGCGCGGGTCTTCAAGCGATGGCGTGCGCCGCGCCCATCGCGATCAGTGATTACGACGGACTCTGGGACCGCCCCAGCCTCCGTCATGCTGAAACATGCTTTCTTTTTCGGCCGGGTGATCCCCGTGCACTGAGGGAATGCGTCCGTGCGGCCATAGCCGATCCCGATCTTCGATTGCGCATCGGCCGTGCGGCGTCCACGCTCGTCCAAAAGTGCTTTACCTCCGACCATATGTCTAAACAGCTCGGTGCGTTGCTTCTCCCCGGGTCGCTTCCTGGTGCTGGCGCCAATCAGGCCGCAAAAACAGCACGCCGTTGGGCTTCCAATTCGAGCAGAGCGCCATGAAGGTTGCAATCGGCCAAAGACCGCACGACGGCCCTTGGGGGGGCGGCAATCAGTTTTTGAGCAGCTTGGTTGCGGGATTGACGCGTGCCGGACATGAGGTCGTCTTTGACATGGCCCAACTCGGCATAGACTTGGCGTTGCTTGTCGATCCGCGTCCGAGGCTGCCCAATGTCACGTTCGCCGCATCGGATATCTGGAAGTACCGCCGCCGGCATCCGCGCTTGATCGCAGTGCATCGAGTCAACGAATGCGATGCCCGCAAAGGAACGTATACGATGGATCTGCGACTCGCTTGCGCGAATCGTGTGGCCGATCACACCGTGTTCATTTCTCATTGGCTACTTACCTTGCCTATTTGGCGGCATATGCCTAGTGATGCAACTTCGGTGATCGAGAATGGCGCCGACGCCTCGATCTTTCGTCCCCGGTCTCGCTCGGACGCGAATGGCGGAATGCCCTTACGCCTCGTCACGCATCATTGGGGCGCACACGCCAATAAAGGTGGGGAGATATATGCCGCACTCGCCGCGATGGCAGAGCGGCCGGATTGGTCGCGACGCTTTACGTTCACGTATGTTGGTAACCCACCGAAGAACGTGCCGCTCCGTGGCGCGCGGATCGTCGCGCCGCTGTCAGGGGAGGGTTTGGGTGCCGAACTGCGTGCGCATGACGCTTACGTCACCGGTTCGTTAAACGAACCTGCGGGAATGCACCATATCGAGGCAGCTTTGTCCGGTCTGCCAATACTTTTTCGCCGCAGCGGCGCGCTCCCGGAGTATTGCGAAGGCTATGGGACCGGCTTCTGGGGCTTACGGGATTTGGAATCCGCTCTTGACGCATTCCTTCGGCGATTGGAAACGCACCGCGCTGCGCTTGCCGAGTATCCGCACACAGCCGAGCGAATGGTAGCTAGATATATACGATTGTTCGAGGACTTGGTGGACCGACGTGATGCGCTGATTGCGGCGCGCCGTCCCGCGTTGTCGGCAGCGGTGACAACGCGCGCCTTGGAACTCATATAGGATAACGACATGTCAAACGACACGCGAAGTCACACGAAATTGAGGGCCGGACGCTTTATCGGGCGGAGCATCATTCGATTGGCGGCGCGATTGGATCGGTTGGCGTCCCGAATTCAAGGCAAAGGATGGGCTGGTCCAGCGACCGTCGACCACGAAGCCGAAGCCGCATTATCGTTTCTTTCTTCCGCTCCAAGCGTTGTCATCGACGTCGGAGCTAATGTCGGTGATTATTCGGCTGCGGTGCGCGCGAGATATGCGGCGGCAGAGATTCACGCGTTCGAACCATCGCCCGCCGCCGCTACAGACCTGAAGAGAAGATTTGCCGCCGATCAACTCGTCACAATTAACGTTGCAGCACTTTCCGACGAGGCGAGCCGCGTTCCCCTTTATGGCGATCGGCCCGGCTCTCGAAAGTCAAGTCTCGTCAAGCGGGATCTCCGCCACTATGCCATTTCTTTCGACGTCGTCGAAGAAGTCGAGGTCGTCACTTTTGAGACTTATTGGCGCGCCAATCTGGCCTGTCGCCCGATCGATATCGTTAAGCTCGATGTAGAAGGTTTCGAGCTGAAAGTTTTGCGGGGATTTGGTCCCGCGATCGACGCCGTTCGTGTATTCCAATTCGAGCTAGGCGGCTGCGCCATCGACACTCGAATATATCTAAGGGATTTTTGGCACATGTTCACTGAACGAGGGTTCGAAATCCACCGGCTATCCCCGTTCGGTCCAGTGAAAATGGAGCATTATCGGGAACAAGACGAATCTTTCGATACAACAAATTACTTCGCCGTATCCCGGCGAACTGAAGTCCACTCGCCTGTGAAACCCATCAATGCGTAAGGACTACATGGCGGTTCGGCCGGGCGAAGCCCGCGACGAAACCCGCTTCATCGCCGATCATTGGGCGGCGATCTGGCGGCGCGAAGGCGGGCCGGCCAAGGCCATCGCCGACGTGACGCGCGCCGAGGAGTATCGCGCGATCGCCCCGATCCTCGGCGCGCTGCCCGCGGGCGCGCGCGTGCTCGACGGCGGCTGCGGCTTGGGCGCTTGGACGCAAGCGATGCGCGCGCGCGGGTTCGACGCGGTGGGGCTCGACATCGCCGAGGAAACCGTCGCCGAACTGAAGCGGCTGTTCGGCGGGGAGTCGTTCCGCGTCGGCGACATCCGCGCGACCGGGTTGCCCGATGCGAGCGTCGATTTCTATTTCTCGTGGGGCGTGTTCGAGCATTTCGAGGACGGGCAGCAAGCGTGTCTGCGCGAGGCGCACCGGTTGCTCAAGCCCGGCGCGCGGCTCGCGATCTCGGTGCCGTTCGACAATCTGCGCCACGCGCTGTCCGGGGCGGGTGCGCCCGCCGCGGAAACGCCCCGCGCGCCGATGCGTTTCTACCAGTGGCGTTTGACCCGCCGCGAACTCGCGCGCGAATTGGCGCTCGCGGGGTTCGAGGTCGAATCGATCCGTCCGATCGGCAAGACCAGCGGCCTGCAGCGCGCGTTGCGCGGCCTCGGCCGTTTCGCGCCGCCGATGGCGCGCGCGCTGGCGCCCGCGGTTCCCGCCGCGGCGATCGCGCATATGCTGTTGGCCGTGGGCCGAAAGCCGGTCTAGCGCGCCAAGCGCGCGCGGACCCGCTCGACGACTTCCTCGGCGCCGATGTCGAGCATGCAAATTCGGCCGTTGTCGCACCAGCCTTGATTGCCGCACGGCGCGCACGCAACGCGCCGGCAGATCACGTCGTGGAAATCTGGATAGGCGGCGAACTCCGGCAGCGTCACTCCGCCCCACACGATCGTCGCGTCCGCGCCGACCGCGCGCGCGGCGTGCATCAAGCCGCTTTCCGTGCCCAGGAACAAGCGCGTCCGCGCGAGGACGGCGCACGCCGCGCGGAAATCGGTTTTGCCGCGCAGATCGACCGTCCCGTCCAGAAGGCGCGCGCCGGCCAAGCCGAGTTGGACGATCCGCCATCCGTCCGCGCGCAGCGCGTCGACGACCACTTGCCATCGTTCGAAGGGCCATGCGCGCAGCTCGCCGAAGAACTCGGGATTGGTTTCGGGCTCGATCGCGAGGAACGGGCCCTCCACGCCCGCCGCGCGCAACGCGGCGTCCGCGCGCGCGCGGTCGGCGGCGTCGAGATGGATTTCGGGCGGTAGGGCGGCCGCACCGGGCGCGAAGCCGGCGAGCATGGCTTCGATCGCATGGCCGCGGCCTCTCCATTCGAAACGCCGCCGCCCCGGCGGCCCGACTTGCCGCGCGGCGTAGGAGTGGATCTCCATGTCGACGTAAAGGGCCAGCGGGCCGGGCCGGGCCAGCGCGCGCCGGTGAAGCCACGCCTCCCAGCCGCGCCGCGCGCCCAGTTTTTCGAGTGCCGCGACGAACAGCGCATCCACACGCCGAGCGAGCGCCGATTTGCGCGCGCCCCCGAGGAAGGAAATCTTGGGATTTCCCCGGAACACCGCATCTTCGGACAGCCGCGCCGCCCGGTCGTGCGACCGGCCCAACAGCAGATCGGTCAGCTTGGGCTGATGGGCCAGCACCAAGGGCCGTGCGGCCCGGGCAAGGGCCGCGATCACGCCGCTCCACATCAAATTGCCACCATAGCCCATCTGGGGTTCCCACGCGCCGCCTTCAAGTACGGTATTTAGCTATTTCTCGTTTGTTTATCAATGGGATAGTTTTTGGCTTCAAGGGCCGCGAGCAACCGTTCGATGCCTTGACGTACGGGGTCCGAACGACTACGTTCACATCGTGAACAGCCTAGCCCCTCGGCTGCTGCGTCCATCGGACCGAACGCTTCTTTGCGCGGTGTGGCACCGGCCAGGTGCGGCACCCGGTCTGCGGTAGCATTGCCGCACGACTTTCCCTCGAAACGCCACGAGATCGAACGCCCATGCGCGTCAAAATCCACGGTGCCGGTTCCATCGGCAATCACCTCGCCAACGCTTCGCGTCGTCTCGGCTGGTCGGTCGATATCGTCGATCTCGACCCGGCGGCTTTGGTGCGGACGCGCGAGTCGCTCTATCCCAGCCGCTATGGCCAGTGGGATCCGGCGATCGGTCTGCACGAAGCGGGCAAGGCGCCGACCGGGGGCTACGATCTGATTTGCGTGGGCACGCCGCCCGACCATCATCTCGGCTTGGCGTTGGCCGCGTTGGACGAGAATCCGCGCGCGCTGCAGATCGAGAAGCCGCTTTGCACGCCCGATCTCGCCGGGCTCGCCGACCTCGTCGCCAAAGCGCGCGCGCGCGGCGTGGCGGTGTTCGTGGGCTACGATCACGTCGTGGGTATAGCGGCCGAACTCGCGCGCGACCGCCTTGCCGGTGGCGCTTTGGGCGCGATCCAGACGATCGACGTCGAATTCCGCGAACATTGGGGCGGGATTTTCGCGGCCCATCCGTGGCTCGCGGGACCGCACGATTCCTATCTCGGATTCTGGCGCCGGGGCGGGGGCTCGACGGGCGAGCATTCGCACGCGATCAATTTCTGGCAATTCCTCGCGCATGTCGCCGGCGCCGGCCGCGTCGTCGAGGTGCAAGCGACGCTCGATTACGTCGACGACGGCAAGGTCGCCTACGATCGCGCGGCGTTCCTGAATTTGCGTACCGAATCGGGCCTGGTCGGCCGCGTGGTCCAGGACGTGGTGACCGTCCCGCATCGCAAATGGGCCCGCGTGCAGGGCGCGCACGGCGCGCTCGAATGGACGTGCGGTATCCGCCCTGGGTTCGACGCGGTGCGCTGGTGGACCCAGCCCGGCCGCGAAGGCTTCGAGGAAGTCGCCAAGATCCGCCCCGACGATTTCATCCGCGAAATGCGGCACATCGCCGAGGCGCTCGCCTCCGGCGCGCCGGAGAATTCGCCGCTCGCGCTGGCGCGCGGCGTCGAAACGATGCTTGTCATCGCCGCCGCGCACGAATCCGCCCGCACGGGCCGGAGCGTGCGCCTCGATCACGCCCGCCCCGCGACGCTCGACGCGCTGTCGGGCGTCCAACGCTAATCCGAAACGGGATCCCCATGTCCGCACCGTCCACCGCCGCGATGTCGTTCCGCTTCGAGGGCCTGTTCGTCCTCGATCTGGCCAACAACCATCAAGGCGACGTCGCGCACGGCACGCGCATCGTGCGCGAATGCGCCCAAGCCGTGCGCAAGCACGGCGTGCGCGCCGCGATCAAGTTCCAGTTCCGCGAGCTCGACAGCTTCATCCACCCCGCGCACCGCAAGGGTTCGGACAACAAGCATGTCGGCCGGTTCCTGTCGACGCGGCTCGACCGCGCCGGCTTCCAGGCCCTGCTCGACGCGGTCCGCGCCGAAGGGCTTCTGGCGATGTGCACGCCCTTCGACGAACCTTCCGTCGACGCGATCGTCGACATGAAGTTCGACGTGCTCAAGATCGCCAGCTGTTCGGCCGCGGATTGGCCGTTGCTGGAAAAGGCCGCGACCGCGGGCCTGCCGATCCTCGCCTCGACGGGCGGGCTCGCGATGTCGGACATCGACAATCTGGTCAGCTTCTTCACCCATCGCGCGGTCGATTTCGCGCTGATGCATTGCGTGTCGATCTATCCCACGCCCGACGCGGACATGCAGCTCAACCAGATCGACGCGCTGCGCCGGCGCTATCCGGGCGTGACGATCGGCTGGTCGACGCACGAAGCGCCCGAGGAGACCATGGCCGTGGCCATCGCCGTCGCCAAGGGTGCCCGGATGTTCGAGCGGCACGTGGGCGTGGCGACCGACAAGATAACGCTGAACGCCTATTCCTCGACGCCCGCGCAGGTCGACGCGTGGCTCGCCGCCCACGCCAAGGCGCGCGCGATGTGCGGTGCCGCCGCGCGGCCGCCGGCGCTCGCCGTGGAGGCGGACTCGATCCTGTCCTTGCGTCGCGGCGTGTTCGCGCGCGGGCCGGTCAAGGCCGGCACGACACTGACGCGCGACATGGTCTATTTCGCCATGCCGTACGCGGCCGACCAGCTCGACAGCGGCCGCTGGCGCGAGGGCATCGTCGCGGAAACCGAGTTCGCCGCCGACGCGCCCTTGGCGCTCGCCGGCATCCGCTGCCCGAGCGATCCGGCCGCGATGGTGCTCAAGCGCGCCATCCACGACGTCAAGGCGATGCTGGCCGAGGCGCTCGTACCGCTCGACACCGGCTTCCAAGTCGAGTTCTCGCATCACTACGGCATGGAGCGGTTCCGCGAGATTGGCACCACGCTGATCACGTGCGTGAACCGCGAATACTGCAAAAAGCTGCTGATCCAGCTTCCCGGCCAGCGCCATCCGCTGCACTACCACAAGCGCAAGGAAGAGACGTTCCAAGTCCTCGCGGGCGAGCTGATCTCCGAAGTCGACGGCCGCGTGCGGCGCTTGGGGCCGGGGGAAACGGCGCTGGTGCTGCCGGGCGTGTGGCATCGCTTCTGGAGCGAGGGCGGGGCGGTGGTCGAGGAACTCTCTACCACGCATTACAACGACGATTCGGTCTACCAGGACCCGGCGATCCAAGCGCTGACGCGCGCGCAGCGCAAAACTGTGGTCGACCATTGGGGCCGCTACCAGATCGGCTGATCGGAATTTGGCGCTTCTGGTCTTCGATTTCGACGGCACGTTGGTCGACTCCAACGGCCTCAAAGCCCGCGCCTTCGTCGAGGCGGCGGATTTCCTGTCCGGTGCCGCGGCGGCCGTGGCGCGCGTGCGCGCGACGCCCGCCGCGGGCGACCGCTACGCGACGATCGCGGCCATCGCCGCGGCGTTGGGGCGCCCCGACGCCGCCGGCGAAATCGCGCGCCGCTACGACGACCGGGTGCGCGCCGCGATTCTCACCAAGCTCGCGGATGGCTGGGCGGACGCCTTTCTGGCCGCCGTGGGACGGGCGGGACACCGCGCGTGCGTCAATTCGGCGACGCCCGAAGCCGCGCTCGCCGACATCCTGACGCGTGCGGGGCTGGATCGCCGTCTCGCCGCGCATCTCGGCGGGTTCGGGCGCAAGACCAAGAATCTCCGCGCGATCCTGGCCGCGGCGGGGGTCGACACGGCCGTCGTGATCGGGGACGGCGCCGACGACGCGGAGTCCGCGCGCGCGTGCGGCTGCCGCCTGATCGCCGTCGACGACCGCGACAACGCGCTGTTCGCCCGACCGCCGGCCGCCGCGTTGGCCTGGATCGAAGACCGCCTGCGGACCGAACCTCCGGGAGCCACCGATGCCTTTGTATGACCGTTTGCGCAGTCTCGTACCCGAACCGACGAAAGTCCTCGCGCGGCGCTATCTCGGAACGCCCGCCAAGGACTATCGCGACCATTTGTTCGACGATCTCGTCGCCGAACTCGGCGGCGTGCGGCCCGCGCGCGTTCTGGAGATCGGCCCGAAGGACGGCAAGGACACCGCGCGGTTGCTGTCGCTGGATCCCGGCCATTTGTTGCTCGTCGATCTCGAAGACAAGAAGCCGCTGATCGACGCGTGGCTGCCGGCGCTCGCGCGTCCGAACCTCGAATTGCGCTACGGCAATCTTATGTACGATTCGTGGATCGAAACGCTGGAGCCGTTCGACGTCGTGTGGTGCACGGGCGTGCTCTACCACAACCCCGAGCAATTGCGGATGCTCGCCAAGCTGCGCGCGCTGCTCGCGCCGCGCGGCGTGCTCGTCGTCGAGAGCGCCACGGCGCGCCGCCGCGCCTTGCGCGACGAGAACTGCGTCGAGATCTGGTATCCGCCGCCCGAGGGCGCCGTCAAAAAGCGCTACCACATCAGCTCCAACGTCACCCATCTGCCCTCGCGCAAGGCGATCGAAAGCTGGCTGCATCTCGTCGGCTTCGACGGCGTTCGCCTGTCCGAATGCCATCGCAAGCAAAGCCGCGCGCTCGCGCGGACGCGGGCCGCCTTCCTCGCGCGGCGCGGCGAGACCGCGGGCGGCTATTACGGCGTCGGCGGCCACGATTTCGCCGTCGGCCTGTCCCGCTGAACGGCATGTACGGCGGCAAAAGATTGATGGTCGTCTGCCCCGCGCGCGGGGGCAGCAAGGGCGTGAAGCTCAAGAATCTGCGCCCCGTCGGCGGCGTGGCGATCGTCGCGCGCGTCGGCCATTTGATGCGGGAATTGCCGGAGATCGACCGCGCCGTAGTCTCGACCGACCACGACGAGATCGCGCGCGTGGCCGAAGCGGCCGGGCTCGCCGCGCCTTTCCGGCGGCCCGAAGCGCTGTCCGGCGACCGTATCGGCGACATCGACGTGTTGCGCCACGCCATCCTCGAAATGGAACGCGTGGACGGCGTCGTCTACGACGTGGTGATCATGCTGCAGCCCACGTCGCCGTTGCGCACCGCCGAGCAGGTGCGCGCGACTTTCGTCAAACTGGTCGACGAAAATCTCGACGCCGTCTGGACGGTGACGCCGGCCGATCTCAAATACCATCCTAAGAAAGCGCTGACCGTCGGTCCCGGCGGCGCGCTCGCCTATTACGATCCCGACGGCGGCCGTATCGTCGCGCGCCAGCAACTCCAGCCGGTCTACTACCGCAACGGCCTGTCCTACGCGTTCGCGCGCCGATGCCTGCTCGAACGCGGCGCCATCATGGGCGAACGCAACGGCGCCGTCGTCACCTCGGGCCCCGCGATCAGCATCGACACCGAAGAGGATTTCGCCGCGGTCGAAGCGGCCTTGGCGGCACGGGGCGCCGTTTGACGATGGCTCCGCGTCTCAAAGTCCTGGTGTTTCTCGACCATCCGATCATCGTGCGCCACTTCATGGCCGCCGGCGCCTTCGCTGAGTTGGAGCGCCGTCACGACGTCCGCTACGTGGCGTTGCCCGAGGACCACAAGCGGATGAGGGGCGCCGATCTTTCGGCGATCGCGCCGGACCGCCTGATCCGGATCCCCGAGGCGGTCGACCGCAGCGTCGTCTGGACGCGCATGTTCCAGATCGAAAGCCTGCGCGGCGGTGGCGATCCGCAAGCCCGCGCGCTGGCGCGGCACCACGCCAAATCGGTCGGCGAATGGACGGCCCGCAAGTATCGCTGGCTCGGATTGCCGGTCGTTTGGCCGTTCTACCGGCGCCTTCTGGCCGGGCGCGTCGCCGCTTTGAAGAACGGGCCGTTGGAAGCGCTTCTGGATCGCGAGCGGCCGCACGTGATCGTCCACCCGACCGTGCTCGCCGGCGCCTTCCTGAACGATTTGGTCGAAACCTCCGCACGGCGCGGGATTCCGCTCATCGCGATCATGAATTCCTGGGACAATCCGTCCACCAAGCGCGCGATGGTCGGGCATCCGGACTGGTTGCTCGTCTGGGGCCCCCAGACGCGCGACCACGCCATCCGTTACGCGGGCGTACCGGCCGCGCGCGTGGTCGAGTTCGGCGCTTCACAGTTCGACATCTACCGGCGGCCGCCCCGGCTCGATCGCGCGGAATTCTGCGCCCGGCACGGCATCGATCCCGCGCGCAACATCCTGCTTTACGCCGGATCGAGCAAAAGCTGCGACGAATACGCCGATCTCGACGCGCTCGAAAACGCGGTCGAGCGCGGGATTCTCGCGGACGCCGCGATCGTCTATCGCCCGCATCCGTGGGGCGATTGCGGCAAGGACGGCGCGCGAATCGCCAAGCGATCCTGGCGCCATGTCGAGTTCGAAAGCACGATGGCGGATTATGTTCGCCGCGCGGGTAACGGGCCGCAAGGTATCACCACGCCCGACTATGCCGACACCCGAGATCTTCTCGTAAACGTCGACGCGACGCTGTCGCCGCTTTCGACGATTCTTCTGGAATCCGCGCTGTGCGGCAAGCCGTCGCTTTGCGTCGTCGACGATTCGGACGCGGCGAATTGGTTCCTCTCCGTCAGCCTCGAACTCGTCCACTTCAAGGAATTCTTCGCTTGCGAGACGTTCGACGTGGCCAAAGGCCGCGGCGAACTCGTCGACGCGGCCGCGCGCACGCTGGCCCGCGCGCGCGATCCCGACGTCGCGGCGCGGCTGCGCGCGGCGACGTTGTATTTCGTGTCGCATTTCGATGCGCCGTTCGACCGTCGGCTCGCCGATTTCGTCGAAGCGAAGGTGGCGGCATGAGCCCGTTCCTCGGCGTGACGTCGGCCGTGCGCGCGATCGCGCGGATGGGGGTGAGCTGGCGGCAATGGTCGCCGGCGGCGGCGATGCTCACTTTGGCGCCGTTGTGCGAATTGCTCACGCTGGGTTCCGTGTATCCGGTACTGCTCTACATGGAAGGCGGGGTCGCGGCGCTGGAGCGCGGCGGCCAGATCCTGGCGGCCGCGGCCGGTCCGATCACGGCCGTCGGGGAACCGTGGGGATTGGTGCTGCTGATGTCGGCCCTCGCCTCGGCTTTGGCCGCGCGCGCGTGCGCCGAGTACTTGATTCTGATGCGCACGCAGTGCCTGTCCGCCGACGTCCAGCACGGGCTTCGGGTGCGCGGCATGACGGCGTTCTTTTCGGCCGAGATGCCGTTTCATCTCAACCGGAAGCGCGGCGAGATCTACAACGCGCTGCTGAGCGAGACAAAGCGGATCGGGGCGATGGTCTCCGCGCTCGCGGGCCTCGCCGCCGGCCTCGTCCAGGCCACGCTTTACGTGGGTTTCATCGTCTATCTCGCGCCGCAGATCGCGTTGTTGGGCGCCGTCAGCATCCTGCTTCTGTTCGCGGGATTGCGTCCCTTCGTCGTTCGGTCGGCCGCTTATGGAAAGGAACTGACCAGGGCGATGAACGGACTCTCGGTTCGGCTGCTCGGCGCGCTCCAATCGATCCGTCTCGTCAAACTGCGCGCCCAGGAAACCGCGGCGAGCGAGGCGCTCGCCGGCCAATCGCTCGACCTTTCGGACAACTTCGTGCGCGCTGCGCGGTTGAACGCGGCACTCGCCGCCGTCGTCCAGCCGGTCGTTCTGATCATCGTGCTCGTCCTCGTCGTCGCGGCGAAGGGCTGGTACGGCATGGGGCTGGGCGAACTCGGCGTTCTGGCCTTCGCCGGATTGCGGCTGCTGCCGGCGATCAACATCGTCAACAACGGCTGGATACAGGTCGTGGGCCAGCGGTCCGCCGTCGATAGCTTCCAAAGCCTGATCGAGGGCGCGCGGCGTTGGCAGCCGCTCTCGAGCGGCGCCCGAATTCCCGCGCCTTTGATCGACGCGATCCGTCTCGAAAGCGTGCGTTTCGAGTACACGACGCCCGAAGAGCGCATCCTCGCCCTCGACGGAGTCGACCTCGAAATCCGGCGCGGCGAACTCGTGGCGCTCGTCGGCCGCTCGGGCGCCGGCAAATCGACGATCGTCGATCTGCTCGCGCGGCTTTACGATCCGCACGACGGCCGCATCCTTTACGACGGCATCGACATCCGCGAGATAGATCTGCGCGCCTATCGCCGCCGCATCGAGGTCGTCTCCCAGGACACGGCGTTGCTGGACGACACGATCCGCGGGAACGTCAATTTCGGCCTCGCGCGGCCGCTGGACGACGCGGCGATCGCGAACGTCCTGCGCGCCGCGAATTGCGCGGATTTCGTCGCCGCCTTGCCCAAAGGTCTCGACAGCGTCGTCGGCGACGGCGGCGTGCGTCTGTCGGGCGGCCAGCGCCAGCGTCTGGCGATCGCGCGCGCCTTGGCGGGAAATCCCGACGTGCTGCTGCTCGACGAACCGACCAGCGCGCTCGATTCGGAATCCGAGGCCGCGATCCAGAAGACGCTGTCCGAGATGCGCGGTCGCGCGACCGTCGTTGTGATCGCCCACCGCCTTTCGACGATCCGCCGGGCGGACAAGATCGCGGTCGTCGACGAAGGCCGGGTCGTCGAAGTCGGCCGCCACGAAGAATTGATCGCGCGCGACGGCGCCTACCGCACGCTCTTCGAAATGCAATCGAACCTGTAGCTTCGTACCGAAAGCGAACCGACGATGACGATTCCCAAATCGGCGAGAAACCAATCGATCCTGATCACCGGCGGGACGGGATCCTTCGGGCGCATGTTCGTTCGCATGATCCTGGCCGAGGCGGCGCCGCGCCGGCTGGTCGTCTTCTCCCGCGACGAACTCAAGCAATGGGAGATGCAGGAGGAGTTCCCGGTCTCCCGGTTCCCGTGCATGCGCTATTTCCTCGGCGACGTGCGCGACGTCGAGCGGTTGCGGATGGCGTTCCACGACGTGGACGTCGTCGTGCACGCCGCGGCGCTCAAGCAGGTGCCAGCGGCCGAGTACAATCCTTTCGAGTGCATCCAAACGAACGTGCACGGCGCCGAAAACGTCGTGCAGGCGGCCTTGTCCGCGGGCGTGGTGCGGGTCGTTGCGCTGTCGACCGACAAGGCGGTCAACCCCGTCAATCTCTACGGCGCGTCCAAGCTCGCCTCCGACAAGATATTCGTCGCCGCGAACAACCTCAGCGCCGGCCGGACCAAGTTCGCCGTCGTACGCTACGGCAACGTCGTCGGTTCGCGCGGCAGCGTGGTTCCGTTCTTCCGCAAGCTGATCGCGGCGGGCGCC
>JADCGK010000070.1 GCA_020249045.1 Azospirillum sp.
CGATATCGTCGCGGCCGGTTTGCACGTAGGCGAAGCGGGTTTGCAGCGCGTTGGCCAACGCCGCGCGCTCGTCGAGTTCGGGCCGCGCCGTCGGCGGCCGGGATTGGGCGTCGGCGGGTGCGGGCCCGAGGAGTGCCGCGAGCAGGATGGCCCCGGCCAGGCGTTTCCACAGCGCTCCGGGTGCCAGCAATCCGCGCAGCACCAACGCCACGACGAGGTCGGCGACGATCAGCAGGAACGCTGCGACCAGCAGCGCCGGCTTGAAATCGACCTCGCGGGCGGGCGCGTAATCGCCGCGCGCGACGCCGCCGGGCAGGGCGCGGAGCGCGACCGGCGGGGCCATGCCTTGACCGAGATTGAGTGCGCGACGCGCGATTTCGGTGCCGTAATGTCCCGGCGGATGGCGCGGGGAGGGCGCTTGGGTCGCGAGCGCGCGCGCGGCGATGCCCGAGGCGGCCGGAAACGGCGCCGTCAGGCGGCCGAAGGCGTCGAGCGTGGCGACAGGTGCCAGCACCGCTTCCCCGCCCGCGTCGCCCGCGATGCCCTGGGCGAGGCCCAGCAGACGGCGCAGCATTTCCACGTAGAGCCCCGACAAAGGAAGGTTCGACCATTCAGGCGAGGCGGTGACGTGGATCATTACGAGCCAGCCTTCGCCGCGCTTGTCGGCGGTCACCAGCGGCGTGCCGTCGGTCAGGCGGGCCCAGGTCTTTTGCGCGAGATCGAGCGAGGGTTCGGCGAGGACCTGACGGCGAACGCGCAGATCCTCGGGCACTTCCAAGCCCGCGAAGGCCGAGCCGGCCTCGAACGGCGCCAAGCCCAAAGGCTGTTCCCAGGTCATCGCGCCGCCGAAGGCGCGACCGCCCAAGCGCAGCGGCACGGGCACGAAATCGTCGTCCGCATCCACCAAGCGCGGCCCCGCGAAACGCACGACCACGCCGCCCCGGCGCATCCAGGGATCGAGCAGCGCCCGCTCGGGGTCCGACAGACGGCCCAAATCGGCGAGCAGCAGCACGGAGATTTCGCGCGCGAGCAGATCGGGCAGATCGCCCGCGCGCACCTCCGCGAAGGGTTGCAGCGCGCGCTCCAGATAGAATGTGTCGGCGAGCAAAGGCTGGTTCTGCCGTTCCGCACCGCCGGCGGCCACGATGCCCACGGGGCGGCGGCGCCAACGCTCGTCGATCAGCGCGACGCCGCCGGCGGTCGCTTCGCCTTCCAATTCCAGCCGCGCGATCCGGTTGCGCAATTCGGACGGGATGGTCAGCCGGGCGGTGGCTTGCGTCGCGCCCGCCTCGAATACCAGCCGCTCGCGGGCCAGCAAACGTCCGTCGTCGCCGCGCGCCAGCACCGCGCCGTCGCGCGCCGGCCCCGCGTCGGGTCGGGCGGCCGACGCCACCAACGTCCCCGCTTCGGATACCGGCGGCAGCATCAGTCGTGCGCGTCGCTCGGGCGCATCGGCGAGATAGCTGACGGGTCCGATGCGTTGCAGACGTTCGAGCAGCGGGGCGAGGGCGGGGTCTTCCAGACCGTCGCCCAGATAATAGACGGCCGCCGCTTGCGACGGGGCCGCAGCTTCGAGGGCGGCGAGTGCTGACGCGCGATCCGCGGACCAGGGCTTGGGCTCCAGCGCGCCCGCGAGCGCCCGCGCGTCGGCCACCGTCGACAGCCGCGCCGGGCGCGGCGTCTCGCCCGACAGCCCCGGCGCGGTCGTCAGGATCATCACCGCGCGCGCTTCGCGTTCGGCTTGGTCGAGCGCACGGTCGAGCGCCGCGCGCCGTCCGCTCCAATCCGCGGCGGCGGCCCAGTTGTCGTCAACGACGATCAGGACCGGGCCGCTCGACGCGAAACGCGCCGCCGGGTTCACAACCGGTTGGGCGAGGGCGAAGACGATGAGGGCCGCGATCAGCAAGCGCAGCAGCAACAGCCACCACGGGGTCTGCGCGGGCGTTTCCTCCTTGGGCGCGAGGCGCAACAGCAACGCGATCGCCGGAAACGCGGCTCGGCGCGGGGCGGGGGGCGTCACGCGCAGCAGCCACCACAGCACCGGCAAACCCGCGAGCGCCACGAGCCACCACGGCGATAGGAACGCGAAGGCGGCGAACGGCGTCATTTGCCGACCGCCCGCGACAGCGCGAGCCATAGCGCCATCAGCGTCAGTTCCGGTCCATGGTCGGTGCGGTGCTGGACGTAATTCCAGCCGTAGGCGCGCGCGATGTCGCGCAAGCCCGCGACATGATCGGCAAAGGCCCGGCGGTAGTCCTCGCGCACCGCCTCCACGCGCGGCACCAGCAATGCGCCCTCGTCCTCGAGGCCCTCGAAGCGCGTGCGGCCGGCGAAGGGCAGGCCCGCTTCGGCCGGATCGACGATATGCACGAGATGTCCGCGCACGCCGCCGTCGGCGAGCGCTTTGACGCGCGCGTCGACGTCGCCGAGCGGGGATAGGAAGTCGCCGAACAGCGCCGTGCTCGCGTGGCGCGGCAAGCGGTGCGTGCGCGGCAACCCCGCGCCGGTTTCCGGCAGGGTCAGCAGCATTTCGGCGAGGCGATTGATCGCGTAGCGGCCGTGCACGGGCGGTGCGCCGGCGCCGAGCAGCGCCACGCGCTCGCCCCCGCGCGCCAGCAACGCCGCAAGCGCGAGCAGCAGCAGTTCCGCGCGTTCGGCTTTGCGCGCAAGGTTGCGCGACGAGGCCCAATCCATCGACGGCGACCGGTCGGCCCACAGCCAGACGCTCTGCGCGGCCTCCCATTCGGTTTCGCGGACGTAGACATGCGTCGACTTCGCGGTCTGCCGCCAATCGATGCGGTCGAGCGTGTCGCCGGGCATGTAGCGGCGGAACTGCCAGAACGTCTCGCCTTGGCCGGTGCGCCGGCGGCCGTGCACGCCTTGCGCGACCGTCGCCGCGACGCGCTCCGCCGCGACCAGCAACGGCGGCAGATTGCCGGCGAGTTGCTCGGCCGCCAGGCGCTTGCGCGCGAGCGCGATCACGTGAGCGGCGCCACCAATCGCGCGATCACGTCGTCGAGGGCGACGCCCTCGGCGCGGGCGGCGAAGCTCAGCGCCATCCGGTGGCGCAAAACCGGGCCCGCCAGCGCCACCACGTCGTCGATCGACGGCGACAGGCGCCCGTCGAGCACGGCGCGCGCGCGCGCGGCCAGCATCAAGGCTTGGCTCGCGCGCGGGCCGGGTCCCCAAATCACGTGTTGTTCGACCTCGGGGACGCCGCTCTCGCCCGGGCGGCCGGAGCGCACGAGCTTCAAGATCGCCTCGACCACCACTTCGCCCACGGGCACGCGGCGGATCAGACGCTGGGCGGCCTGCAGTTCGGCCGCCGTCATCGCTTGGCTGGGCGCTTCGTCGCTGGTGCCGGTCGTGGCGATCAGCATGCGCCGCTCGGCGTCGATGTCCGGATAGCCGACATCGACCTGCAACAGGAAACGGTCGAGCTGGGCTTCGGGCAGCGGGTAGGTGCCTTCCTGCTCCAAGGGGTTTTGCGTCGCGAGCACGTGGAAGGGTTCGGGCAGCGGATGGTAGTTGCCGCCGATCGAAACCCGATGTTCCTGCATGGCCTGCAACAGCGCCGATTGCGTGCGCGGCGAGGCGCGGTTGATTTCGTCGGCCATCAGCAATTGGGCGAAGACCGGGCCTTTGAGGAACCGGAATTGGCGTTTGCCGCCCTCGGTCTCCTCCAAGACTTCGGATCCGATGATGTCGGCGGGCATCAAATCGGGCGTGCATTGCACACGCTTGGCGTCGAGGCCCAGAACGGTGCCCAGCGTGTCGACCAGCTTCGTTTTCGCGAGGCCCGGCACGCCGATCAACAGCACGTGTCCGCCCGCCAGCAGCGTCACGAGCGTCTGGTCGACGACGTCGGTCTGGCCGAAGATGACCCGCCCGATCCGCTCGCGGACTCTGGCGAGCGTCGCCCCCAGCGCTTCGAGTTCGCCCAGCAATTTGTCGGGGTCTTCGGGAAGGGTCATGGCGGCGGGCGAAACGGGAGCGTTCACGAGCGTCCAACCTTTCTCGGCGGAAATAAAGACCGACAAACGACTCAAGTTTGCGCCGCCCTCGACGGGGAAGTCCAGGGTCGCGAGGCCTTCGCCCGACATGGGCGTTGGCCTATGATCATGGAGCACGCGCCATGCCAGACGAGACCCCTCCACCACGAATTTCACAAGCACTCGCGGGGCTTCCCGCCGGGGCGGCGCCCATTTGCGGCGATTTCGGCTTGTCCATCGCCCGCGACGGCACATGGTTCCATCGCGGCACCCCGATCGGGCGGATCGGACTTGTGAAGCTTTTCGCCCGCGTGCTGCGACGGGAGGCGGACGGACGTTACTGGTTGGCGACGCCCTACGAGCGCGGCACCATCGAGGTTGCCGATTCGCCTTTCGTCGGCGTGGACGTAGATTTTGCGGGCGAAGGCCGGAAACAGACGGTGATGGTGCGTACGAATTTGGACGAAACGGCCGAAATCGGCCCGGCGCATCCCATGCGGATGGCCGAGGGGCCCGACGGCGCACGCGTACCTTATGTGACGATCCGGGACGGGCTCGAAGCGCGTGTCGGCCGCGCGGCGTTCTATCGGCTGGTCGAACGGGCCGTTCCCGGCGACGACGGCACGCTTGGTTTCTGGAGCGGCGGGGCATTTCACGTTTTGGGGCCGGCGTCGTGAGCGTCACGCCCGAACGCGTGCGCGCGCGTTTGGCGGCGTTCGCACCCGGCGTTCGCCAAGCTGGTTTGCGCGTGCGCGGGGATCACGACGGCAATCCGGGTTTGGGTCCGCCCGCCGACAAGCCGTTGCGGCCGGCCTCGGTCCTGGTGCCGTTGATCGACCGGCCCGAAGGGTTGACCGTGCTGCTGACCCAGCGCACCGCGCATCTGCACGACCATGCGGGCCAAGTCAGTTTCCCGGGCGGGCGGCTGGAACCCGACGATCCCGACGCCGTCGCCGCGGCCCTGCGCGAGACCGAAGAGGAGATCGGCTTGGCGCGTCGGCACATCGAGGTCGTCGGCCGGCTCGACACCTATCGCACGCGCACCGCCTACGAAGTGACGCCGGTGGTCGGGATCGTGCGGCCGCCCTTCGATCTCGCCCCCGACGATTTCGAGGTCGCCGAGATCTTCGAGATGCCGTTGGCCTTCGCCCTCTCGCCGCGCAATCACGAACGGCATTCGCGCGTTTTCCAGGGCGTGGAGCGGCATTTCTGGGTGCTGCCGTTCGAAGACAGATATATCTGGGGCGCGACGGCCGGTATGCTCGTCAATCTCTACGAGGCGTTGACCGGCGAACAAGCGGTGGCCAAGCCACCGGGATCGGCACGGACGCCATGAGCCGCATTTTCCTGCAGATCGTGTTGCCCTTGCTGCTGCCGTTCATCGCCTACGGGGTTTGGCTGTCGGTCGAACGCCGCCGCGCGGAGAAACTCGGGCGCGGAGAGGTGCCGGGGTGGTCCGAAGCACCGGTCGTGTGGCTGGGGCTTGCGGGCTTGGTACTCGCCACGATCGCGACGGTCGGGTTGCTGTTGCTGCCGGGCGGCAACAAAGTCAGCGGGGATTATGTGCCGCCGCATCTTGAGAACGGACGCATCGTGCCGGGCCATATCGAGCCGGCGCGCCGATAGGAGACGTGCATGGACGGCGAACGCGACGAGCGCGGCGGCGGCGGGCCCAAGCGGGCCAAAAACGTGCTGGGCCTGCCTTTGGCCGATTGCGGCCATGCGCCGTTGACCGGGTTTTTCCGCGACGGGTGCTGCAACACCGGGCCGGAGGATCGCGGCGTGCACACCGTCTGCGCGGTGGTGACGGCCGAGTTCCTGGCCTTTTCCAAGTCGCGCGGCAACGATTTGTCGACGCCCGCGCCCGAATACGGTTTTCCGGGCCTCAAGCCCGGCGACCGCTGGTGCTTGTGCGCCGGCCGCTGGCAGGAAGCCTTCCTGGCGGGCAAGGCGCCGAAGGTCGTCTTGCGCGCCACGCATGTGGCCACCCTCGACGTTTGCGCGCTCGACGATCTGAGGGCCCACGCCTTCGAAGAAGGTTAGACTCGGCGCCATCATGGAGTCGCCCGCCGATCGTCTGGCCGAACCGCCCGCCTGGGCGCTGGACGCGCCCGCGCGCAAACTGCTCGACGCGCTCGGGCCCGAGGCCCGGTTCGTGGGCGGCTGCGTACGCGACGCGCTGATCGGGGCGGCCCCGGCCGATCTGGATCTGGGCGTGCCCTACCCACCCGAGGAAACCGTCGCGCGCCTGAAGCGCGCGAAACTGCGGGCGATCCCGACCGGGATCGCCCACGGCACCGTGACGGCGGCGATCGAGGGACGGAATTTCGAGGTCACCTCGCTGCGCCGGGACGTCGAAACCTTCGGCCGCCACGCGCGCGTGGCGTTCGGCGCGGATTGGCGCGAGGACGCGGCGCGGCGCGACTTCACGATCAACGCGCTGTCGATGGCGCCGGATGGCGCGCTTTACGACTATTTCGGCGGCCGCGCCGATCTGGTGGCGCGGCGCGTGCGTTTCATCGGCGACGCGCGCGCGCGCATCGGCGAGGACGTGCTGCGGCTGCTGCGCTTTTTCCGGTTCCACGCGCGGTTCGGCGGCGACGCGTTCGATCCGCCCGGCCTCGCCGCGTGCCGGGCATGCGCGGCGTCGTTGCCGGGGCTTTCCGCCGAACGCGTGCGCGCCGAAATGTTCCGGCTGATCGAAGGTCCGCGCGCGGCTGCGATGCTCGCCGCCATGCGCGAGGCGGGTGCGCTCGCCCATTGGCTGCCCGAAGCCGACGGCCCGGCGCTCGCGCGGCTTGCGTCCCTCGCGCGCTTCGAAGCGGCGGCCGGCGAACCGCCCGATGCGATCCGCGCGCTGGCTGTCTTCGATCTCGACGCGCGGAATTTCGCCGCGCGTTGGCGGTTGTCGAACGTGGAGGGCGCGCGGCTCGCGCGGCTTCGCGCCCCGCCCGCGCGGGTGACCCTCGACGCCGACGCGCCCGCGACGCGCCGGGCGTTCTACGCGCTGGGCGTCGATTTGCGCGATCGTGTCCTGATCGACGCAGCCGATTTCACCGACGTTGCGGCGGCACTCGAGCGCCATCGGCGCGCGCAAGCTTGGACCCGGCCCACGTCTCCGGTGGGCGGGGCGGATTTGCGCGCGCTGGGAATCGAGCCCGGGCCTGGCTTCGGCGAGCTTCTCCATAAGATCGAATCGACGTGGATCGCGTCCGATTTCGCCGCATCAAAAGAATCGCTTCTGGAACTTGCGAAAAACGCCGCTCGCGCTTGACGAACGGGCGGTTTTCCCGTGCATCTGCGGAATGCCGCGCGTATAGGTCTGGGCATATCCTCCAGTTGTGTCGGGATTCGCCCTGTATGATGGCCATTGCGACCCACGCGACGATCGAAAGCCGCGATTTGCCGCTGCCGCCGCGTGACGCCCGTCTCGCCGAGATGCTGGCGCGTTGGCATGCGGCCCGCCGGTCCGACCCGTTGCCCTTGCGCGCGGACGTGACGTTCGAAGCGATGCTGCCGATGGTGGGGCATGTCGATCTGGTCGATGTGCTGCCCGCCGGCTCGGCATCGCGGTTCGTCTTCCGGCTGGTGTGCACGGCGCGGGAAACGCGCGATGGCTTCGTAGTGCGCGCGACCGGCGATATTCGGCCCGCCGCATTGGCACGCGCGACCGAAGCCGATTTTGCGGCGGGCGTGACGGCGGCCGCGCCCGTTCTGCGCGAGGTGACGCTCGGCGACGGCGCGCGAACCGTTCGGTTTTTTCGGTTGATCCTGCCTTACGCCGAGCGCCGCGGCGACGCGACGCCTTCGTTCCTCGCCGATTGCTTGGTCGACGAGCCCGGCGTGCGCGAATTGCTCGCCGATCCGTCGTTCCGCAACGGGGCGGGATGAGCGCCTACGGCCAACCGACGTCGGGCGGCAGGCTCATGAGAATGGCTTCGACGTTGCCGCCCGTCTTGAGGCCGAAGGTGGTTCCGCGGTCGTAGAGCAGGTTGAACTCGACGTAGCGGCCGCGGCGCACGCGCTGATGCTCGCGCTCGGCGTCGGTCCAGGGCTCGCGCATGTGCTTGCGCACGAGCGGGGGGAAGGCGTCGAGGAAAGCCAGGCCCACGTCGCGGGTGAAGGCGAAATCGCGGTCCCACGAACCGGTGTCGAGATTGTCGTAGAAAATGCCGCCCACGCCGCGCGGCTCGTTGCGGTGGGGCAGAAAGAAGTATTCGTCGCACCACGCCTTGTAGCGCGGGTAGTAGGCGGGATCGTGCCGGTCGCAGGCGGTCTTGTAGGCGGCGTGGAAATGGGCGGTGTCGGCCTCGTCGGGAACCATCGGGGTCAGGTCGCCGCCGCCGCCGAACCAGGCCTTGGTCGTGACGATGTGGCGCGTGTTCATGTGGGTGGCGGGAACGCGCGGGGAGCGCATATGCGCGACCAGCGAAATGCCGCTGGCCCAGAAGCGCGGATCGTCCGCAGCACCGGGCATGTGTTTGGCGAATTCCGGCGCGAAACTGCCGTGGACGGTGGAGACGTTGACGCCCACCTTCTCGAAGACGCGGCCCTTCATGACGGACATGGTGCCGCCGCCGCCGGGCGCGCCGGAATGGTCGGTGCGGGTCCAGTCTTTGCGCGCGAACCGGCCGGGGGCCATCCCCGCATGGGGGCCGACGTCCAGCTCGTCCTCGATCTTCTCGAACTCGGCGCAGATCCGGTCGCGCAATTCCCGGAACCAGGCTTCGGCGGCGGTTTTACGGGCTTCGATCATGGGGTCAGCTTCTCGGCCAGCGGCGATGGAGGTCGATGAGATGGGCGGCGAGCGCGCAAGCGAGCCACGCCGCGACGGCGATCCACGATGCGTCGGTCAACGCCGCGCGCACCGCGAGCAACAAGGCGGCACCCGCCGCGAGGTTGGGCCACAAATCGCGCGGCGCGGGTCCGATCCCGCGCAAGCGGTGCAGCGATGCGAGTGCGGCGAATTGCAGAAGGACCAACGCAAGGATCGCGTCGATCAGGCGCCCGCTTTCGACCAATTCCTGCATGCCGGGGCGTTCGCCTCACGCGCCGAAGGGACCGTTGAGCCGCACGATCTCCCAATTCAGGAAGGCCGCGATGGAGACCCAAACGAGATAGGGGACGAGCAGGACCGACGCGCGCGCGGACACGGGGCGCAAGGCCAGGATCAAGGCGGCGATCGACAGCCACAGCAGAACGACCTCGATCAGCGCCCAATCCGGACGCTGCCACGCGAAGAATAGGCCGCTCCACGCCACGTTCAAGAACATGTTGAAGCCGAACAGCCAAAGGATCGTTGCTCGCGCGGCACCGTTGCGGGCGGCGGCCCACGCTTCGGCGAACGACCACGCGCAACAGGCGAAAATCACGGTCCAGACCGGCCCGAACAGCCAGCCCGGCGGCTGCCAGGCGGGCTTGTCGAGCGCCTCGTACCACGGGCCGACATCCGTCATCGCGCCGCCCAACCCGGCGACGAAAACCGCGCAGACCGCCCCCGCGGCGAGCGGCGCCGTGCGGCCGCGTCGCGTCATGGCTTCAGGAATCCGAACAGATGGCCGAGGTCCTTGACGAAGATCCGCGCGTGCGCGGCCGGCTTGGCGCGGACGAGCTCTTTGTTCATGTAGGAATCGAAGGTCAGGCGCTGCACGTCGGGGTCGCGGCAAATGTCGACGAAGCTTTCGCGACGTTTGTCGGTGGAATACCAGAAACGCTGCATGATCTCCAGGATCAGGAAAACGATTCCGTGTGCGCGCATGAAGCGCTTGCGCGCACCGGCCAGCGCGCGCGCGTCGCCGGTGGCGAGGAACCGGTCCGCCGCTTCGGCCGCGAGCCGCCCGCCGTACATCGCGTAATAGATGCCCTCGCCTGACGCTGGCGCGACGACGCCCGCTGCGTCGCCCGCAAGCAGCACGTCGCGCCCGTTGTCCCAGCGGCCCAACGGCCGCAAGGGCAGCGGCGCGCCTTCGCGCCGGATGGTGGTAAGGCCGTCGAGGCCCGCGGCCGCGCGCACGTCGCCCACCGCGCCGCGCAACGAGAAGCCTTTGACCGCGCTGCCGGTGCCCACGCTGCACGTGCCCCCGTGCGGGAAGATCCAGGCGTAGAAATCCGGCGAGGTATGCCCGCGATAGATCACGTCGCAACGCGTGGGATCGTAAGCGTCCGACCGCCCGGCCGGGGCTGCGACGATCTCGTGATAGGCGAAGACGCGGCGCATCTTGTCCGCGCCGGGGATTTCGGCGCGCGCCACGGCGGAATTGGCGCCGTCGGCGCCGATCACCACCCGCGCTCGGGCGTGATGCGCGCGGGCGTGGCCGACGGCGTCGCGCGCGCGCCAGCGCACGATCGTATGGCCTTGCGCGTCTTCGTGCAGGGCTTCGAAATCGCCCGTACGACGCACGGCGCCGGCCCTTGCCGCGCGCGCGCGCAGCCACTCGTCGAAATCCTTGCGGTCGACCATGCCGACGAAGCCGCCTTCGATGGGTATGTCGACGTGCTTGCCCGACGGGGCCACCATGCGCGCGGAGCGGATTTTCGCGACGAGCAGATCGTCGGGAATGTCGAAATCGCGGATCAGGCGCGGCGGAATGGCGCCGCCGCAGGGTTTGATCCGGGCGCCCTTGTCGAGCAGCAGCACGCGCCGGCCCGCGCGCGCCAGCGCTTCGGCCGTCGTGGCCCCGGACGGTCCGCCGCCGACCACGACGACGTCGAATTCCTCGGTCGCGTCGACGTCTTCGGGGGCGGGCGCGCGCGGTGCGAGCCGCGCGGCAGCGCCCAATCGCGCGGCCATGACGGCGGCGGCAAGGAACATCGCCGCTTCCACCGCGAAGACGACCGCGTAAGCGGGCGGGGCTTCCCCCAGTGCCGCGCGCGCGCCGTCCGCCGCGACGGTGCCCAAGAACCCGCCGATCCCGATGGCGAAGGCTTGCGAAGCCCCCCAAACGCCCATGCGCGTACCTTCGCGGCCCGACCGGCCGCGGCCCACCAGCGTCATCATGCTGCCGACGGCCGCAACGGCGAACAGACCGTTGGCGAGTCCGAGCGCGGCGACCATCGCTTCGATCGGCAGGACCACCAGGCCGAAGCCCGCGAGGGCGAGGGCGGTCAGCGGCAACGCGGAGAGCGCGCAGCCAGCAGCCGTCCAACGCAGCAGATCGCGGCTGGTGCGCCGGGCGGCGGCGAGCCCGCCCGCCACGCCGAAGGCGACCATGCCGAACAGCACGCCCGCATGCTGCAAGCCCGACAGCGAGGTCGTTTGGCCCGGTGTCAGGCCGTAGACGAACGCGGCGAAGGGTTCGAGGATCAGATCCTGCCCGCTGAAGGCGATCATCGACACGAAGATGAAGATCGCGAAATCGCGCGCGTGCGGTTCGCGCCAGACCTCGCCGAGGGCGGCGAGAAACGCGGGCGCGGGCGCGGCTTGGGTCCGCGCACCGACCGCCGTCGCGGGCTCTATTCCGCGCAAGGCCGCCATCGACAGTACGAACGCCGCTGCGGCGACGATCGCGCACACGCCGAGAAGCCGCTCGGGCGAGAATGGATCGAGGAACGCACCGGCCGTGCCGGCCGTGATCGCGAAACCCGCGATCATCATGGTCCAGACGATCGTCGCGGCCACGGGCCTGCGGCTTTCGTCGACGCGCTTGGACAGCAGGACGAGCAAAGTGGTGCCCGCGCAGCCCGCGCCGAGCCCCACCATCGCGAAGCCCGCGACCGCAAGTGCGAGTCCCAGGGCGGGCATCGCCCCCATGAGAACGACGGCGGCAGCGGCCAACGTGCCGCCGCACGCCAGGACGAACATGCCGCCCGCGATCCACGGCGTACGCCGCCCGCCGCGATCCGAGCCGTAGCCCCAACGCGGGCGCAGGAACTGCAGCGCATAATGCAGCGCGACCAGCGCGCCAGGGATGGAGGCGGCGAGTTGGAGTTCGACGATCATCACGCGATTGAGCGTGGAAGTGGTCAACACCACGATGGCGCCCAGGCACGCTTGCACGATGCCGAGCCGCACGATCCCCAACCATCCCAAACCGCGGACCGGAGCGTCGTTATTCGCGTCCATTCGTCAACCCCGCTCGCCGCGACGTCGCCGCGGCGCTTTGACGTTCAATCCGCGCAAGCCGCGTACGGCGCGAAGCGTTCGACCGCCGCAAGCGCGCCCGCGCCGTCCTCGGCCGTCGCATCGGCTCCGATCCGCGCGGCCAGTTCCGGCCGGCCTGCAAACGCGTTGCCGCCGACGAGCAGGCACAAAGGCCGGCCGCGCGCGGCCCGGCGGACGGCGCTGAGGCATGTTTGCAGATCGCCGAGGAAGCGTTCGCCCGCGCAGGAAACGCCGAGCGCCGCATAGCGGCCAGACTCAGCGTCGCGAACCAGCGACGCGGTCGTCGCACCGGCGTCGAATTTGCTCTCCCAGCCCGAGCGGCGGAAATGCTCGGCCACCATCGCGGGGCCGAATACATGGGTTTCGCCCGGATTGGCCGCGATCAAC
>JADCGK010000071.1 GCA_020249045.1 Azospirillum sp.
ACGGCGCGCGGGGCTCAGAAGTTTCCCCGAGCGGCCTCCTGCAAGATCAGCTTGTCGAGCGTCAGATCCGATATCGCCCGCCGGAGACGCTGGTTCTCTTTCTCAAGGTCCTTCATTCGACGCGCTTGATCGGTCTTAAGGCCGCCGAACTCCTTGCGCCAGCGATAGTAGGTCTGCTCGGAAACGCCGATCCGCCGGCACGCATCGCTCGCCGTGCCGCCTTGCGCCATTACGATCTCAGCCTCGCGCAGCTTGCCGATGATCTCCTCAGGCCCGTGCTTCTTGCCCATGTTCCGTCTCCTTCAGGGTCCAGTCTAAGTTAACTTTTGGACCGCTCTGAAGGGGGCAGATCAGCTACACCGACCTTAAACGCCTTGGCTATCGCCACAAGGCGGTCGCAGAGCGCGGAAACCCCGCAGTTGCAGAGAAGCATCTGCCGATCGTCCATCTGGTCTTTTCCGGCCTGAAGAATTGGCTTATCGGAACGCATCACGGTGTAAGCCCGCAGCATCTTCAGGCGTATCTCAACGAGTTCACGTTCCGCTTCAACCGCCGATTCTTCCCGTTCAACACATTCAGGTCGTTGTTCGGACTTGCCGGCAATTCGGAAGCGCCCACTTACCAGTCGCTATACTCCGGCGAATGGCAGCACCCTACGACTGGTGGTTATCTGCGTTAACCGGATAGGCACGTATTCTTTTTTACTCCTAGCCCCCTTAACTGTGCGCCTGGACTCACGTCGAGCGGAAAAGGGACCGGCCAGCGCGCCAAGAAAGCCGGAAAAAGCCGGTTTTCCGACAGGGAGTAAAAAAACTTTGCGAAGAGAGTTGACGAAGGCGAGCGGGTCGCGCATTTTCACGGTCATGAATTCGCGCTTCGCAAGCATATGCCTGCCCCAAATTTTGACCCGTCGCCTTCCGGCGATCGGGCGTAGCACGGCCGCGCGCGCGTAGTTTCGACTCGTTCGCCGGCCGCACAGCGGCAGGAGCGGGCGAATGAGCGGATCCAAAAAATCTGTACCGACTTCGAATCACGCGGCGGAACCGTCGCGCGATGACGCGCGTTCTCACGCTGAAGACGAAATCGGCGGCAGCACTGGCAGTGCGGGCGGGCCTTATAAACCCGCGAGATCGGCTGGACGAGCTGAGACGGGAGGGTTCAAATCCCTCGCCGCCGACCATTTCTTCTTACATCGCGTCGAGCCCGCGCAAACGTTCGACGATGAGCCCGACGAAGACGAGCTCGCGGAACCGCCGCCGCCGATCCGCTCGGTTGCGGAGGCAGAAGCGGCGGATATCAGCGCCGAAATGTTCGCGCGGATGGGCCTCGATCTCGCGCGCGATGATTTCCCGGACATCGACGGGATCATGCCGTACGTGTCGACTCTGCATCATTGACGGAGTGAGAAAATGAGCACGGAAAAAACTCTGCAAATGCAGAATGAAAAAGCCCTCCTCGACGCCATTCGACGCGCGGCGCATCGACTGCGCTTTGACGCGCGGGAGAATAAAAAATGGAGAAAAAAAAGACAGGATTTTTGCGAGATCGCGCAAAATTTCGGCGTCGAAATCGCGGCGGATGACTTGGGCGCGTTCGAACAAAGCTTCGAGTTCCGCAAACTCGGACGCATCGGCAGCGAAGCGGCCGCCCTCGCGCACGCAGCTTCTCGAGGGCACCCCGCGGCCGCGCTGCTTCTCGCCGGTGCGGCATTTTTGCGCGGCTGCAACCAGACGAACATGCGCGCGGAGCTCGCGCGCGCTGTTGGATGGCTGCAAATGCTCGATGCGGCCGATTTCAAGAACGATTTCGGCGCGGCAGCGGAGGCGTTGCGGCGCGTCGAGAATCCAAAAGAGGAGAAGGAGAAGCTCGCCATCTCGGCGTTGCGACGCGAGATGGAGAATCGGGAGGGAAAGCTCACGGTCCTCGCGCGCATGATCGAGAAACCGAGATTCGAGGGCGTCGATGGTAAGCGATATCTGCGACTGAACGCGCCGCTGACGTTCGCGGGCGAGATGTCGGCTGCGTTGGTGCAGAAAATCTTTGATACGATTGTGTTCGAATATCCATGGGCGACGGATCTGCACCGCGAACTCGAGAATGCGCTCGCACTCGCGCGCGGCACTGGTGCGCGCTGGTTGACGTTGCCGCCGATTTTGATCGTCGGCCCGCCCGGGATCGGCAAGACGCGCGTTGCGCGGCGGATCGCGGAGCTTGCGGGGTTGCCGTTCGAGATCGTGAATCTCGGCGGCGCTTCGGACAATCGCGATTTTGCGGGCACGGCGCGCGGGTGGGGCTCGGCGTCGCCATCGCGCGTGACCGAAATCTTCATCGATTGCGAGGCGGCAAATCCGCTCGTTTTGATCGACGAGATCGACAAGGCCGGCGGGAGCAGAACGAACGGAGATGCGCGCGCGACGCTGCTGAATTTGCTCGCGAACGAAACGCGGTCGCGGTTCAGAGACGAAGCTTTGAGCGTCGAAATCGATACATCGCACGTGACGTGGATCGCGACCGCGAATTCGTTTGAAGGGCTGAGCCAACCGTTGCTGTCGCGGTTTCGGATCGTGCATCTGCCGGCGCCGCCGGCGAGTGCGGCGGAGCGCGTGCTCGGAGTGGGGTTGGCGGAGTTCGCGCGCGAGAAGGGAGTCGAGATGGCGGCGTTGCCGGAACTGCAACGCGAAGTTCGCGGGGAATTGGTGCGGGCGCTGGTGCGCGGGGCGAGCCCGCGCGCACTGCGAAATATGATCGCGGAGGTCGTGGCGATCGAATTGCGTGGGATTCGCGCGATGTCGAACTGAAAACGCGGAGCGGGACGGAGGCGAAAATGATCGAGCTCGTAGATCAAGCGGAGATCGTTCGACTGCGCGCGGCGGAAGAGTTACCGGACGACGATGTTGATCGCGCCGCGGTGTTCGATTTCGTTACGTTCCGCGTCACGTTGCTGTCGTTGCAAGGCATGTGTCTTGACCCGTATTCGTCGGCGGATCTCGCGCGCGCGTTGGATCGGGTGGCGATGCGGCTGCCGCATTCTTCGCTGGAACAGGGCGAGCCGCGCGCGACGATCATGATGTATTCGAACGTTCGCAGGACGTCAGAGATTAGCGTGGACGTGAAGTTTGTACGGCGAAGTTTTGACGAAGGCGTAGTTGAGAAAAAAGCGGAAGCGAATATCGATGCCGCGTTTGCGAATGCGATTTTGCCGGCGATGCCGAAGGGTAAGTGGGCGGAGACGAGGATCGTAATCGCGCGGATTCAATGGCAAGCGAAGATCAGAACGTGAGGGGCGCGGGGCGGGGGGGGTGAGCGGAAGGAAGAAGAAGGGCAGGCGCGCGCTGTAGGGAGCTCG
>JADCGK010000072.1 GCA_020249045.1 Azospirillum sp.
GGTTCCGCGCATCCCGCCCGCGTGGTCGAGATTCTCCGGGATACCGAAACTGCGAACCCGATCGTACTGGTCGACGAAATCGACAAGTCGGGAGGCGGCGACCGAAACGGGAGGATCGTCGGAACGCTCCTCACCATGTTGGAGCCGGAGACGCGCTCGCGTTACTACGACGAGGCCCTCTCGACGAATGTCGATCTCTCCTATGTGAACTGGATCCTCACCGCGAACGAAGTACGAGAGCTGGGCGCACCTTTGCTTTCCCGGGTTCGGTTGGTTCGAATTTCCCAGCCGGCCGCCGGGTCCGCCAACCACCTGATTGACGCAATTCGTCTGGAGCTTGGGGCCCGTTACGGGCTCAGCGACGACGTCTTGCCGGAGATCGATCCACGCGTCCGGGGTGCTTTGGCCGCAGCAGTGGCCAAAGGCGCTACGCCCAGGGCGCTCACCGCGATGATGGAGCAGGTCTTCGCGATCGAGCTCAGGCGGCGGAGGGCATCGTGATGGTGGGTGCCAATTGATTCGTCGGCACCCATCTCAGTGTCCCCGGAACCCGGGGCAGCCCAACTTGTAATGGTACGAAGACGAATCAACCAACGACACACGGCAAGCTTGCCGGATCGAAACGCCCCACGTCACATGTATCTCGTCAACCAGCCAACGCTTGGGGACAGGCTTTACATCTTTCGGCGCAGAACGTCTTGCAGCATCTCCTTGTCGAGCGACAGATCTGCGACGATCTTGAGTAGTTTCGCGTTTTCGTCCTCGAGCTGCTTTAGCTGCCTCATCTCGGTCGGAAGCAGGCAATCGTACTTGCGCTTCCCGTTGACGTATGTCGCCGGATTTATTCCTGCCTTCCGGCAGACATCAACCACCAGCATGCCCTCCGACGCCTGCTTCGGAATGAACGCCTTCTAAGCCTCCGAAAACTTCGATGCCTTCATCGTTCTTCGGTCCTTCCGGCCGGAAACATCCCGCCGAAAACTTTAGCCAAGAACGATCCACTTCTCAGGTCTCAGAGCATCAGAGCCTCTATCGACTGGCCCAGAGAGATTTAGGGTCTCTTTGCAAATAGGAGCCTTACCTTCCGCCAGCCATACCGACGAACACGCCGGTTGACCCGCCCCCAACGGAACGAACCATCGGCGACACTGGAAGCCGACGGGGATCCGGAAGATGCGGCAGAAGAGGTATACGCCCTAGGAGATCGTGGCGACGCTGACGGCGAAGAACTGTAATCAGACGAATACGGCAAGTGCCGAACCCCATGGGCGTATCATTGGGATACGCCAAGACCTAAAGCGGCAACTAATTGCTCGAAAGCGCCGGAGGCATCCTTCTAACCTGCCGTGCAGATCATCGACTTGGACGGTGAGCATGGAAACAGGAGATTCGTTGTTCAATCTGGCTGCCGAAGTGACACGCGTCCCCGATTTTGGGCCCGCGCCAGCCGAAATCGTCATCTCCGCAGACGGTGCCTTTCTCGAAATGCTCGACGAACGAGACCGTATCGAGCGCATCGCAGCCGTCGCGCTGCGGCGTGCATGCCGCTGCGCTTGGTGCGTCCGCGCGCGCCACGACGGAACGTTCTCCACCCGCTTCGATGCCGTCCGAATAAAAAATGCGGAAGCGATCGGCCGGTATGCCGTGCGGCTGCACTTCAGCGATGGGCACGATCGCGGGATCTTTCCTTGGCAATTCATCCGGGAGATCGCCGTCGACGAAGAAACTGTGATACGACGGGAGCCGAGCAATGTTTGATTTGGATGCTAAGACCGAAGTCGTCGAAGCCGACATTCTGGTGATTGGTGGTGGGACCGGTGGGCCGATGGCTGCGATCAAGGCAAAAGAGAAGAACCCGAAGCTTAAAGTTCTCCTACTGGAGAAGGCAAACGTAAAGCGTTCGGGCGCGATCAGCATGGGCATGGACGGATTGAACAATGCCGTCATTCCCGGTTATGCGACGCCAGAACAATATGTGAAGGAGATTACGGTCGCGAACGATGGCATCGTTCATCAAAAGGCAGTCATGGCCTATGCGACCGGCAGTTACCCGATGATCCAATATCTGGACCGACTGGGCGTCAAGTTCGAGAAGGACGGATCGGGAGAGTACAACGTGCGTAAGGTGCATCATATGGGCACCTATGTGCTTCCGATGCCGGAGGGGCACAATGTGAAGAAGGCGCTGTACCGGAAGCTGCGACAACTCCAGGTGATGATCAGCAACCGCTATATGGCCACACGGCTCCTCAAGGCAGTCGATGGCCGCATCTCGGGCGCAATAGCGGTCAATACGCGGACCGGCGAGTTTTTGGTCATACGCGCAAAGGCGGTGGTCCTTGCGTGCGGTGCTGCGGGTCGGCTCGGTCTTCCTGCGTCCGGTTATCTGTTCGGAACCTACGAGAACCCGGCAAATTGCGGCGACGGCTATGCGATGGCCTACCATGCTGGCGCTGATCTCGCGAACCTCGAATGTTACCAGATCAATCCGTTGATCAAGGACTACAACGGGCCGGCCTGCGCCTACGTCACCGGCCCCTTCGGGGGTTACACCGCCAACAACAAGGGCAACCGCTTCATCGAGTGCGACTATTGGAGCGGCCAGATGATGCTGGAGTTCTTCCGCGAGCTTCAAGGCGGCAATGGCCCCGTTTTTCTCAAGATCGATCACCTCGCGGAGGAGACGATCTCAACGATCGAAACCATTCTGCACACGAACGAGCGTCCGTCGCGCGGCCGGTTCCATGAACAACGCGGCACCAACTATCGGAGTTCGATGATCGAGATGCATATCTCGGAGATCGGGTTCTGTTCGGGTCACAGCGCATCCGGAGTGTGGGTGGACGAAAATGCGCGGACAAGCGTTCCCGGACTCTACGCCGTGGGGGACATGGCCTCCGTGCCGCACAACTATATGCTCGGTGCCTTCGTCAACGGCGGTATCGCTGGCGGCGACGCGGCCGAGTATTGCGCCGCGTTGGATCTGCCGGGATACGAACACGGCGACGTGGATGCGGAAATCAAGCGCGTTCTCGCGCCAACGCGCCGCGAGGACGGATTCACAGCCTACGAAATGGAGTATAAGACCCGCCGCTTCGTGAACGACTATCTGCAACCGCCGAAAGTCACAGCGAAGTACCTGATTGGGCAACGCCGCTTTGCCGAGATTCGTGAGGATCTCGGCAATCTCTTCGTGCAAGACCCGCACGATCTGATGCGCGCACTGGAAATGCAGTCGATTCTGGATTGCGCGGACATGGCCGCCGCGGCTTCGCTCTATCGGACCGAGAGTCGGTGGGGGCTCTACCATATGCGGACCGACCATCCGTACACCGATGACGAGAACTGGTTCTGCCATACGATGCTTTTCAAGAACGAAAAAGGGCAGATGTCTCATCGCAAACGAAGCGTCGACGACTACATCGTGCCGATCGATGCCGCGGAAATGGGCGCTTACCATCATTTGCGAACGGCTTCCCCGCAAGCCGCCGAGTGAGCCCGAACGAAACCGCGTGGTGCGGCCCCAGTTCCCCTGTCCAGGAAACGTCCATGCCAATCGCCCATAACGCTACAGCCGTCCCGGTCACCGTCGATGACGCCAAGTGTATCGCGGAGAAGGGTTGCAGAGTTTGCATTGATGTCTGTCCGCTCGACGTGCTCGCGATCAAGGAGAGCACTGGGAAAGCCTTCATGAAATACAACGAGTGCTGGTACTGCATGCCGTGCGAGGTCGATTGTCCGACCGGCGCAGTCAAAGTTGAAATCCCATATCTGCTGCGCTGAGGGGCGCCGGTCATGGCTGTTTTCGAGTCTTTTGGAGACGATCTCGACGACCTTGCCCGGCGCGCGGCCGATCCCGACGCCGGGATCCGACGGGTCGCCATGCAGGATTTGGGCGAGGCCGTCTCGCCGGACTCCACGGCGCTGCTAATTGCGGGCGCCAAGGATGCCGACGAGGCCGTCCGGGCGGCGGCCGTGAAGTCTCTGGAGGAGCACGAGGGGCTAGAAGCCGCCCTCGCGTTGATCGGTGCGTTGGACGATCCATCCGAGACCGTCCGCGCCGCGGCGGCGCTCAGCATCGCCGACAAGAAAGCATCCGGGTCGGCACCGGCGTTGATTGAGGTCGCCGGCGCGGGGCGCCCCTTCGCGCGGGCGGCGGCGCTTCGCGCGCTACGCGAGATGCAGGACCCAGCCGCGTTCCCGGTCGCGTTGCGGTCCCTCGCCGATCCCGACGCATCGGTTCGGCTGGAGGCGATGGCGGTTTTGGGCTGGCTGAAGGCGGAGGAGGCGCTCCCGGCGCTGATACGTCTTGCCCGAGATCCCGATGCGCGTATTCGCTTGGGGCTCATGGCTGCGCTGGTTTTCGTGCGCAGCGGCGAAGTCGGAGTCTCAACACTTATCGAAGGTCTGAAGGACACCGATTGGCAGGTGCGCGAACAAGCTGCCGCCTCGATCGCCAAAGCCCGGCTCATCGAGGCCAGTGACGCGCTGTGTGCGTTGATCGAGGACCCGGTCTGGCAGGTGCGATGCAAGGCCGTGAATGGGCTCGGTAAAATGAAGGTCGAAGCGGCCGTTTCTACCATCGGTGCTGCCCTTGGAAGCGGCATCAGCAACCTCCGGAAAGAAGCTGCCGCCGCGCTCGGTGAAATCGCCTCACCGTCATCTATTTCAGTACTCGAACTCTGCGCCAGCGACCCCGATCCCGATGTGCGTAAACTTGTCCAATGGGCGCTCGGGCGTTGCCGGCAAGCCGCTGCGAAAGTCGCTTCGTAAGGCACCATAGTCGGCGTAAGGCGTTGGCATAAGGCTTGCTAAACAACCGGGGCGTTCCATGTCTGCGGGGACTAGACGCTCCATGGATCTGAACCGGACCGTTTCGCGCGCCTCACCGCAGGGGCTCTGTCCCTCGGGGCATGGTGCCAGGTCTGTGCCGATGACCGTCAAGCCGTCTGCCCTGCTGCTCACTGAGAACGATGCGCTGATGGGGGGGCCCCCCGGCCTCTTCGAGGGGTTGACGCGCGACGAACGGCGCACGGTGCTGGCGCATGGCGCCAAACGCGTCATCTACAAGAACGAACCCCTTTTCAAACAGGGCGCCCGTCACGACGGGATTTTCTTCATCGAAACCGGCCGGATACGCGTCTTCTATACCGCGCCGTCCGGACGCGAAATCACGCTTGCTTACTGGTCGCCGGGACATTTCGTCGGCGGCCCAAATATCTTCGAAGGGGGCGAGCATCAATGGTCAGGTACCGCGGCAAACAATTCGTCGGTCGTTTGGTTGCCCGGGAAGGCGCTGCGCCGCCTGATCGCCGAAATTCCGCAACTCGCAATCGGGTTGCTCGACGGCTTGGCTTTCAAAGGAAGGTGCTACTCGGCGCTGGCGCAGATGCTCGGAACGCGCTCTGTGTCGGAGCGTCTTGCGCATCTTCTGCTCCATCTCGCCCGCGCCTATGGTCAAGCGACGCCCGATGGGATCCGGATCGAAGCGTTTTTTACCCATGCCGATTTGGCCCATATGGTCGGCGCGACGCGCCAATGGGTGACGATTAGCCTCAAGCGGCTACACGAGCGTGGCGTTCTTCAGTGTTCGAAGTCGGGCATCGTCGTTCGACAGCCCGACAAATTGATGGGACTTGTCTGATTCCGGCGCTCGAGCAGCGTCAGAAAATGTGCAACTAGACCCCATCCGTGCGCGGCATTCTGCCCACGTCTTCGGCAAAGGAAAGAAGCGTGGCAACTAATCGACACCCTAGGGCTCGTTTGTATTGTGGCCCCTAAGGAGCGGTGCGTAGCCTTTTCTGGTGTTCAGGCTTCGAGACGAAGAGGTTCGCAATGACAAGCTTCCGGTCCAAAGCCAACTCCGCCATCATCCATTTCGACGTACGTATATTGGCGATAGCCATATACGCCGTGCTCGCGCTCACTGTGGCATCTCCTGTCCGCGCTCAGCAGGTCATCACGATCGGCATCGGTACCCAAGATATGACGACGAACACCGTCACAACCGGTGTTGTGATCCGCGAATTGAAGCTGTTGGAGAAGCACCTTCCTCGCACCGGCGCCTATGCCAACGTAACGTATCGACTCGATTGGCAGAACTTCACCTCTGGTCCGCCCGTTACCAACGGCATGATGGCGAACAAGCTGCAGTTCGGCGCCATGGGGGATTTCCCACTGGTCGTCAACGGATTCACCTTCCAAAGCAATCCCGAGAGCAAAAGCCAGCTCGTCGCCGTTGCCGCCTACAACATAAATGGCTCGGGCAACGGCGTGATGGTTCACAGGGATTCGCCGTTCTTCGAGCTCGCCGACCTGCGCGGTAAAGTGTTGAGCGTGCCCTTTGGCTCCGCAGCCCATGGCATGGTTCTGAAGGCGATGCAGGACCGTGGTTGGGGACCGAATGAGATCCGGCTGGTCAGCCAGACGCCGGAGGTCGGCTCGACCAATCTTCAGGAGAGGAAGGTCGACAGTCACGCCAATTTCGTGCCGTTCGCGGAGCTGCTACCGTTTCGGGGATTCGCGCGCAAGATATTCGACGGGGTTGAAACGAACGCACCGACCTGGCACGGCGTGGTCGTCCGCACCGATTTCGCGGAGAAGCATCCCGAGATCGTGACCGCATATGTCGCCGCGATTATCGAAGCGAACGCGTGGGTGCGGAACGATCCGCAAGCGGCGGCCGAACAGATCGCAAGGTGGACCGGTATCGACAAGGAAGTCGTCTACATGTTCTTGGGGCCGAGCGGCATCATGACGCTCGATCCGACGATAAAGCCTGAATTGATCGAGGATGCGGTCGAGGACGCAAAAGTGCTCCAGAATCTCGGTCGGATGGGAGAATTCGACGTCCGGCGATGGGTAAACTCGGCTTTCGTCGAGGCGGCCTTTCGGCGGGCCGGGCTCGACTACGCGGCCCAGGTCGCGGCGAAGTCGAACTACGAAATCCGCGGCGACGACAAGTTCTGTAATCGCCCTGTGACCGAGCCGCGAAAAGCAGGTCAGATCTGGGTTGAGGGCGAGCGGATCACTGTGCATGCTTCACCGGCTTGCGCCCTCGGCGCCTTCGCCGCGCTACGCGCCGCAGGCAAGAAGATCAACGTGATCTACCTTTTCGACGAGGTGCTGGGCACCAAGCTTTTCGCCGATCACGCCTTCTTCTCCATCGCCAAGACTGGTCCTCAGGCCGTAATCACGCCCTTCATGCTGAAGAAGGACGCCGAGGCGCACGCCGCGCGGACGGGTGGGCGCATCGGATCGTTCGACGATGCGCTGAGGGCGGTACAAGCCGGTGGGTGAGCCGATGTCCGTAAACTTGGCGGATTCGACAGTGGCGACGGCCAGCGCACCGGCTTTCGAAGCGTCCGGTGCGACCCTCGGATCCGAGTCTCGCAGTGTCGCAGCGCTCCCGTCGTCACCGGCCGTACGTCCAGCCAGTGTCGGGCCCATTAGGCGCTTTTGGCGACTCAACAAAGGGGCACTGCGCGCGGCGGCATTGGCGATCTTCTCTTTGGCGGTCTTCCTGTTCGCCTGGCACGTCCTGGCGTCGAATCGGATGACGCTTTACGTCCGTTTCGTGAACATCCCGCCGCCCGGCATCGTCCTGGACAAGGCGCGCGCCGCTTTGGCGACGCCGGTATTCGTCGAGCATATCCTCATCAGTTGCCGGCGCATTGCCCTCGGCTTCTGCATCGCGACGTTCATCGCGGTGCCGTTGGGACTGGTAATGGGACGCTTCCGTCTGCTTCGTGAAACCGTGCTGCCCGTGACCGAGTTGCTACGCCCGATACCCGCCATCGCTTGGGTGCCGATGTCGATCATGCTGTGGCCGACCAACGAAGAGAGCATTGTCTACATAACCTTCCTCGGCTCCTTCTTTCCGATTCTTCTCAACACTTTGCACGGGATGAAGTCGGTCGACCCCGTTTTCGTGCGTGCCGCGCGATGCCTAGGTGCCAAGGAAGCGACGATCTTCCGCGAAGTTTATTTCCCTGCGGCCTTACCTCATATCTTTACCGGCTTAGTGGTCGGCATGGGCGTTGCGTGGGTGTCGTTGATCGCGGCGGAAATGATATCCGGTCAGTTCGGCGTCGGCTACTTTACGTGGGAAGCGTATTCGTTGATCCAATACGCGGACATCGTGCTCGGGATGGTGACGATCGGTCTGCTGGGGCTCCTGTCGAGCTTGGCGCTGCGCGGGATTGGCCGCGTCCTGATGCCGTGGTCGGCGGGGAAGTGAAAATGA
>JADCGK010000073.1 GCA_020249045.1 Azospirillum sp.
GCCAACTGCGTGGCGCCCGCCGCGATCGACACCGAGTTCTTCAAGGATATTCCGCCCGAACACGCCAAACTCGTGCTCGGCAAGATTCCGATGGGTCGCTTCGGCCGCGCCGACGAAATCGCCGCTTTGATCGCGTTTCTGTGCTCGGATTCGTGCTCGTTCTCGACCGGCGCGGTGTTCGACGCGTCGGGCGGCCGGGCGACCTGGTAGCGATCGGAAGAACCCCGACGATGGCCGATCCGACCTCGCTTTTGTGGATCCCCGCGACGCTCGCGGCGGCAGCCGCGCAGACCGCGCGCAACGCCATGCAGCGCCATTTGACGGCCGTTCTCGGCACGGTCGGCGCGACGGCGGTGCGTTTCGTCTACGGCTTTCCCTTCGGCCTCGCTTTGCTGGCACTGGCCGCTTTCCTTGCGGGCGCCGCGCCGCCCCTGCCCGATGCCGAAAGCCTCGCCTGGATCGCGGGCGGGGCGTTGCTCCAGATCCTCGCGACCGCGTTGATGCTCGCTGCGATGCGCCTCAAATCCTTTGCGCTGGCCGTCGCCTACACGAAGTCCGAGCCGGTGATGGTGGCGATATTCGGGTTCGTCGTGCTCGCCGAACGCCTGCCGGGGATGGCGCTCGCCGGAATCGCGGCGGCGACCGCGGGCGTGATCGCCATGTCGGGCAATCCGTGGCGCAACGGCGTCGATTTGCGCGCGACGCTGTTCGGCGCCTCGGCCGGGGCGGCTTTCGGGCTGTCGGCGGTGTGCTATCGCGGCGGCATTCTGCTGCTCGAGACACCGGTCTTCTTCCTTGCCGCGACGACGGCTCTGGCGTGGGCCTTGGGCCTGCAAGCGACGGCGATGATCCTGTGGTTGCGCTGGCGCGATCCCGGCACGCTCGCCAAGATTTTCGCGGAATGGCGCAAATCGCTGTTCGCGGGCGGCATGGGCGCCTTGGCGTCGGCCGGTTGGTTCTGCGGCTTCGCGCTCGCCCCCGCCGCCCTCGTGCGCACGCTGGGTTTGGCGGAGGTCGTTTTCTCGCTGCTCGTCGGACGGAACGTCTTCAAGCAAAGCCTCGCCGCACGCGAGGCGTGGGGTCTCGCCCTGATGCTCGCGGGCGTGGCGGCGGTGCTTCTGGCCGCGTGATCAGCGCCGGGCGGCGTGCGGCGACGGCGGCATGCCGTCGCGCAGCTTCTTCTCGATATCGCGCTTGAGTTCGGCGTCCGGCTTGTGGCGCAGCGCGCGCTCCCATTGGAACGCCGCTTCGCGCCGCCGGCCGACGCGCCAATAGCCGTCGCCCAAATGGTCGAGGATCACCGCGTCTTCGGGCAGCAATTCGACCGCGCGTTCGAGCAGGGGCACCGCTTCTTCGTAGCGGCCCAGGCGGAAAAAGGCCCAGCCGAGCGAATCCACGATATGGCCCGAATTCGGGCGCTGTTCGACCGCCCGGCGCAGCATGCGTTCGGCTTCGATCAGGTTCTCGCCCCGGTCGACCCAGGTATAGGCGAGATAATTGAGCACGTCGGGCTGCTCGGGCTGCAATTCCAACGCGCGTTTGAAATGCCGTTCGGCTTCGGGCCAATTCTTGGCGCGCTCGAAGGCGATCCCGCGCGCGTAGAAGACCGACCAATGCCGCCGCTCGGGTGCCGCGCCGATGCGTTCGAGCGCGCGACCGTAGGCGGCGGCCGATTCGGCATAGCGTTCGGCCACGCGCAGGAAATTGCCCATCGTCGTCAGCGCGTCGATGCGGTCGGGATAGGCGCCCGCCAGGCGGTCGAGTGCTGCGAGCGCGCCGGGAAGGTCGCCGCGCTCCTGGCGGTTCTCGGCCAAGCGCAGCCGCGCGACGTAGCCGAACGGCGAGTCCTCGGGCACGCGCGCGAACAGCACATCGGCTTGTTCGTTCTGGCCGGTCTGGTCGAGGATTTCGGCGACCGTCAGCAGGCCGAGGGCCGAGTCCGGATCCAAATGGAGGCCCATCCGGCCGAACGCCAGCGCGTTGGCCATCGTCGCCTCCTGGCGGAACAAGGCCGCGAGATTGAAGAGCGCGTCGGCCGCACCGCGTTTGGCGTCGGGGGTCGGCAGCGCGGGCGCCGGCGCCGCAGGCGCGCCCAAACCGGTGCGCGCCAAGCCCGCGCGCACGACGGGGGAGTCCGGATTGACCGCGCGATAGCGCTGGTAAATCTGGCGCGCCTCCGCCGTGCGGCCGCGGCGTTCGAAAAATCCGCCGACGACTTCGATCAGGCGCGGCGGCGCGCCGTCCTCGCTTTCGAGCGAGGCGCGGTAGAAGCGCTCGGCCTCCTCGAAGCGGCCCGCGCGCTCGGCGATCAGGCCCGCGTAATAGTCGTGCAGCTGCTTGAAGCCCTGCACGTCGAGCAGCGAACGCAAAATGTCGAGGGCGGGCGGGGTGCGCTCGAGCCCGGCGTTGATCCAGGCCAGCAGCATCGGATTGACGACCCTTGCGTAGCCCTGCAGCGGCTGGGCCAGCATGCGCCGTTCGGCGGCGGCGAAATCCCCGCGCGCGATCTCGTCGATCGCCAGGGTCAATTGGGCTTGGGTTTGGGCGGGGCTGTTGCGCGCGATCCGGCGCGCGAGATCGACCGCTTCCTCGAACCGCCCGGCCTCGACCATCGCGATGTGCGCGCGCGACAGGAGCTCGAAATTCAGCGGATTGGCGGCGAGCACGCGGCCCGCGAATTCGGCGGCGGCGGCGGAATCGCGCGCGCGCTGGGCGTGCATGGCGGCCAGGTAATTGCCCGACGGCGACGCGGGGCCCAAAACCGTTTCCGGTTCGGGCGCGCGCGCCGCTTCTTGGGTCATGGCGCAACCGGCCAGCAAAGCGAGGGCCGCAACGGTCGACAGGGCGCGAATCCGGTTCATCGTTCGGACGTTAGCGCATGGGGCGCGCGCCCGACAGGGGGCACCGAGCCCGGCCGGCGCGCGGCGTTTCGGCCGCTGCCGTTACGAATTTGAATCCATTTTTCGCTCGCGCAATCCTCCTCCTTTAGGGGGGGGGTAGCGGGGGCGTAGCCGTCAACGTTTGCGCTGGTTCTCGACATATTGTTTCACAATGTCGATCGGCGGCCCGCCGCAGCTACCAACGAAATAGCTCGGCGACCAAAAATGCCTTCCCCAAAGGCATTTGGTCACTTCCGGAAACTTCCGTTGGCGGACACGTCGGCTCGACACGCCCTTCAGGCTGTTGACGAGCCGCGTCAGTGCAAGCGATGGCGGATACTCCACGAGGAGACGGATATGGTCATCTTCCCCATCGAAAGCGCGCAGCGTTACGTTCATACCGGCGCAGACATCGATCGCCGACTGGCGGAGAACTTCTCGCACCCTGTCGGTGATAGCACCGCGTCGATATTTCGTTACAAAGACGATGTGCGCGTGCAGTGCACTGACGACATGTCGCCCACGTCGGAACTTGTCGTCTTCTGCCGATATTCTTGAATCACTCATGTTTTATATTGACATAGCATCTTAGACCAAGTAAACAAAAAACATGCTTCGCCGCTCGGCAATCCGCTATCGCATCTACCCGACGCCGGCCCAAGAAACCGTCTTTCGGCAGATCGCCGGCGCTTGCCGCTTCGTCTACAACCTCGCCCTCGAGCAGCGTGCAAAATTCTCCCGGCGCGGGCGCGCGATCGGCTACGTCGCCCAGCAGAATGAGCTTCCAGCCCTCAAAGCCGAACTGCCCTGGCTCAAGGAAATTCCCTCTCACAGTCTGCAATCCGCGCTGCGCGATCTCGACCGCGCTTTCGTCAATTTCTACGAAGGCAGAGCCGATTTTCCGCGCTATCGCCGGCGTGGAGGATCGGAGAGTTTCCGTTTTCCGGATCCCAAGCAATTCTCGATCGACCATCGAGCGAAGCTCGGCGACCGTTCGCTCCCGGCGCTGATCGCGCCCAAATTCGGCAAGACCAAGAAGGATTTTGGCGCAATTGCGGTCCGTCTTCACCGCCCGCTGTGCGGCCGGGTCAAGAACCTGACGATTTCGCGCAACGGTAAGGCTTGGTACGCCTCATTCTCGATCGAGACACAGGGGCGGCGAAGGCCCGCACATCCGCATTGCGAGAGTGTGATTGCCATCGACCGCGGCGTGTCCCTGCCCTTCGTCTTGTCGAACGGCGAAGCTTTCGGGCAAACGACCGAAGGTCCGCGCGAAATGCTCCGCCTGCGCCGTCTCCAACAGGCGCTCGCGCGTAAACGTTGCGGTTCGAGCAATCGCAGCAAGGCGATTAGGCGTATCGCGGCGCACAAGGCCAAAATGGCCCGGCGTCGCAAAGATTCCCTGCACAAGCTGACGTATCGTCTCGCCAAGAACCACGGCACGATCGTCCTCGAAAAGCTGAGCGTGCAGGGCATGACGGCTTCTGCCGCAGGTACGGCGGCGAAGCCGGGCCGACGTGTCGCCCAAAAATCCGGGCTCAACCGCGCCATTCTCGACAAGGGATGGGGCGAACTCCGGCGTCAGCTCGTCTACAAAGCCGAATGGCTGGGGGGCCAGGTGGTGGAAGTAGACCCGCGGTTTACGTCGCAAACCTGCGCCGCTTGCGGCCAGGTCGACGCGCGCTCGCGCCTCGATCAAGCGCGCTTCGCGTGCGTGGCTTGCGGCCATAGGGCCAATGCGGATACGAACGCGGCGCGGAATATTCTCCGGCGCGGATTGGCCGCGATCGGAGACGAAACAACCGGCGGAGGACTTCCGCTGGCAGCCTGTGGAGACCTCGCCATTCGGCGGTCGATGAAGCAGGAACCACCAGGCGCGAGCCTCAAGAAGGTTGCGGCGTGAGCCGGGCGGCCGTGACAGCGGCTTTCCGCGCGAAGCGCGGACCGATGCCCCGTCCTTCAAGGCGGGGAGGAGTCACTGACCTCGGAAAATCGTCCGCTTGATTCGGCCCGCAATATGCGTATAGTGCGCGGCACATAACGTCCGAGCCTAGCCTCGGGCGACAATAACAAGTGGGCCCAACGGCCCACTTTTTTATTGCCGGCCCGGGCGGACACGGGCGTCCCGAAATTCTAACTTGGCCGAAATCCGAACTCGAAAGGCCGGACTCCGAAATGGACCGCGAGAGCGCGCTTGCCGATCTGATCGGCCCCACGGTGGAAGCCATGGGGTACGAGTTGGTGCGCGTGGTCGTTGCGGGCCGCGACCGGCCGACCTTGCAGATCATGGCCGAGCGCAAGGACCGCAAGGGCATGACGCTGGGCGATTGCGAAGGGCTCAGCCGCGCGTTGTCCGCCAAGCTCGACGTCGAGGATCCGATCAAGGCGCAATACGTGCTCGAGGTCAGCTCGCCGGGCATCGACCGCCCCCTGACCCGCGCCGTCGACTTCGACCGCTTCAAAGGCCACGTCGCCAAGATCGAAACCAAGGCCCCGCTCGACGGCCGCCGGCGCTTCTCCGGCACCTTGCGCGGCCGCGACGGGGAAATCGTCGCCCTGGAAACCAAGGAAGGGCCCGCGCGCGTTCCGCTGTCGGAAATCGCCCGGGCGAAACTCGTCCTCACCGACGAACTCATCGCCGCCACGCGCGCCGAGGAAGCCGCCGCGGCACTCGCCGATCAACCCAGCTGAGAGACCTTCAAGATGGAACGCACGACCGCCTACAACCGCATCGAAATGCTCCAGGTCGCCGACACGGTGGCCCGCGAGAAGGGCATCGAGCGCGAACAGGTGCTGGAAGCGATGGAGCAGGCCATCCAGAAGGCCGGCCGCGCCAAATACGGCCTGGAGCACGACATCCGCGCGCATATCGACCGCGACAACGGCGAGATGCAGCTGCTGCGCTATCGTCTGGTCGCCGATCCGGTGACCAACGAAGCGACCGAGATCGCGCTGGAAGTCGCCCAGCGCAAGAACCCCGACGCCAAGGTCGGCGATTATCTGACCGATCCGCTGCCGCCGATCGATTTCGGGCGCATCGCCGCGCAGACCGCCAAGCAGGTGATCGTCCAGCGCGTGCGCGAGGCCGAGCGCCTGCGCCAGTTCGACGAGTACAAGGACCGCGTGGGCGAGATCGTCAACGGCCTGGTCAAGCGCGTGGAGTTCGGCAACGTCACCGTCGATCTGGGCCGCGCGGAAGCGATCCTGCGCCGGGACGAGACGATCCCGCGCGAGGTGTTCAAGCCCCAGGAGCGCGTGCGCGCCTACATCTACGACGTGCGCCAGGAACCGCGCGGACCCCAGATCTTCCTGTCGCGCACCCATCCGCAATTCACCGCCAAGCTGTTCGCGCAGGAAGTGCCCGAAATCTACGACGGCATCATCGAAATCAAGGCGGTCGCGCGCGATCCCGGCAGCCGCGGCAAGATCGCCGTGGTCAGCCACGATTCCTCGATCGATCCGGTCGGCGCGTGCGTGGGCATGCGCGGCAGCCGCGTGCAGGCGGTCGTCGCCGAGCAGCAGGGCGAGAAGATCGACATCATCCCGTGGTCGAACGACCCGGCGACCTTCGTCGTCAACGCGCTGGCGCCCGCCGAAGTGACCAAGGTGGTGCTGGACGAGGAGGCGCGGCGCATCGAAGTCGTCGTGCCGGACGAGCAATTGTCGCTGGCCATCGGCCGGCGCGGGCAGAATGTGCGCCTCGCCTCGATGCTGACCGGCTGGGCGATCGACATCCTGACCGAGGCCGAGGAATCCGAACGCCGCCAGGCCGAGTTCAAGGAACGCTCGCAGCTCTTCGTCGACGCGCTCGACGTCGACGACGTCATCGCGGGTCTGCTGGTGACCGAAGGCTTCACGAAGGTCGAGGAAGTGGCGCTCGTGGACGTCGACGAGCTGGCCGGCATCGAAGGCTTCGACGACGGCGTCGCGGGCGAGCTCAAGAGCCGCGCGGAGGCCTTCGTCGAGAAGGAGCGCGCGCGCCTGGAGACCGAGCGCAAGAAGCTCGGCGTCAGCGACGACATCGCCGCCTTCGAGGAGATCACGCCCGCCCTGCTCGTCAAGCTCGGCGAAAAGGGCGTCAAGACGCTCGACGATTTCGCCGATCTCGCGGGCGACGAGCTGGTCGAGATCGTCGGCAAGGACGAGATGTCCGAGGAAACCGCCAACGCGCTGATCATGAAGGCGCGCGAACACTGGTTCGCGGGCGAGGAGAAGAAGTAAGGCCCGATGCTGATCGCCGCCGACATCGCTCCCGGCTCCGGCCGGAACGAAGCGCCCGCGCCGGAAACGGCGGCGGACGGGCCGGTGCGCCGCTGCGTGGTCAGCGGCAAGACCGGCCCGCGCGACTCGTTCCTGCGGTTCGTCGTGGCGCCGGACGGCACGCTGACGCCCGATATCGAAGGCAAATTGCCCGGTCGCGGGCTGTGGCTGACGGTTTCGCGCGCGGCGTTGGACGAGGCGGTGGCCAAGAACGCGTTCGCCAAAGCGGCGCGCGCGGCGGTCAAGACGCCGCCCGACCTCGCCGACCGGGTCGACCGGTTGCTGGTCAAGCGCGCGCTCGAAGGCCTGTCGCTGGCCAAGCGCGCGGGTGCGGTCGCCGCCGGCTTCGTCAAGGCGAAGGCGTTGATCGACAAGGGCGGGGCGGGGCTGGTGGTCGAGGCGCTCGATGCGAGCCGCGCGGAACGCGCGCGCTTGGGCGGGCGCGACATCGCGACGGCGAGCGGCCTGTCGGCCGAGGAAATGGGCGCCGCGTTGGGCCGCGACAATGCGGTTCACGTGGCGTTGCGCGACGGCCCGATGGCCGCGCGCGTCGGAACGGATCTCACGCGCCTCGCGGCGTTTCGCGGGGCGGACGAAGGCAAGGGCGATCGATGACGGATACGAACGAACAGGACGGCAAGAAGAAGCTCGGCTTGGCCAAGCCCGGCGCGCGGCTCGAACTGCGCGGCGCTCCCGGTGCGGACGGTCAGGTCCGGCAAAGCTTCTCGCACGGCCGCTCGAAGACCGTGCAGGTCGAGGTGCGCAAGACCCGCGTGCCGGTCGCCCGAACGGGTGCGGCCCCCGCCGCGGCACCCGCCGGTTCGGCCAAGCCCGCGGCCGCAAGCGGTGCCGCACCGGCGCCCGCCGCCAAGGCGCCCGCCACGCCCGGCAAGCCCCAGGTCCTGCGCGAGCTGACCGAGGAGGAGAAGCTCGCCCGCCAGCGCGCGATCCAAACCGCGATCCGCGCCGACGTCGAGGCCAAGCGCCGCAACGAGGACGAAGCCAAGCGCATCGAAGAGGAAATGAAGCGCAAGGCCGAGGACGAAGCCAAGCGCAAGGCCGAGGACGAGGCGCGCAGCAAGGTCGACGCCGAGTTCGCCAAGAAGATCGACGCCGAGCAGAAGAAGAAGGCCGAGGAAGAGACGCGCCGCCTCAACGAAGAGGAAACGCGCCGCCGCCAAGTCGCGGTCGAAACCGCGCGCCCGGCCGCCGCCCCGGCCCCC
>JADCGK010000074.1 GCA_020249045.1 Azospirillum sp.
AACAGCACATGCCCCGCCCCGTTGCGCAGATAGCCGTTCTCGTCCGGCGCGAAATCCCCGCGCCGCGTGTAAAGCTGTTCCGAAGCCCCCGGTGCCGTGCGCACGGGCAGCCACCCCGAGCCGGTGGCGGCGATCGACGTGGCGCTGGCGGTGGCGAAGACGGTGCCGGACCGGCCCGCCGACGGGGCGGATGTTGCCGCAACCCCGCCGCCGGCCACACGCCCGTTCGGACCGGGGGCAACCATCAAGGCCGAGAGTCGCGCATCGAAGGATTTGTAGCCGTCGGTCTGCGCGTTGGCGACGTTGCCCGCGCGAAGCTCCACCGCCGTGCGGTGGGCGACCAGGGCGCTGAGGGCGGAGTTGAACGCCGACGAACTCATGCCGCCGAGTGTAGCGCGCGGCCACGCCCGCGCAAACGGGGGCGCATGACGGCGTTGCGCGCCCTGCGCATCGACGCGGCGCGCCGTCCCCGTAAACTCGGCGCCATGGTCGATGCCAGCCGCCCCCTTGCTTCCGCCGCCGTCTCCGGCGCCACCCTGGCCGCCGCCGGCACCAACACCGCAGCCTTCGCGGTCGTATTCTCGCTGTCGTTCTGCCATTTGCTCAACGACCTGATGCAGTCGATGCTGCCGGCGATCTATCCGGTGCTGAAGGATGCGCACGGTCTCGATTTCGGCCAGATCGGGCTCATCACCCTCGCCTTCCAATGCACGGCCTCGCTCTTCCAGCCGGCCGTGGGCTTGTTCACCGACCGCAAGCCGCTGCCCTATTCGCTGGCGGCGGGCATGTCGTCCACGCTCGTGGGCCTGCTGTTGCTCGCGCGCGCCGACGATTACGCGACGATCCTTCTGGCGGCGTGTCTGATCGGCTTCGGGTCGGCCGTCTTCCATCCGGAAGCCTCGCGCGTGGCGCGTTTGGCCTCCGGCGGGCGGCACGGCCTCGCCCAATCCCTGTTCCAGGTGGGCGGCAACGCAGGGTCGGCGATCGGCCCGTTGCTGGCCGCGGCCATCGTGGTGCCGAACGGGCAAGGCAGCGTGGCGTGGTTTTCGGCGGCGGCCTTCGTGGGCATGTCGGTGCTGTTCTGGATCGGCGGCTGGTACGCGCGCAACCGGCCCAGCCCGCGCGCGCAAGGGGCGGTGGCGCTCGTGCCGCTTGCCACGCTTCTGGCCGACCGGCGCGTCGCGACCGCGTTGCTCGTGCTGGTCGCGCTCATCTTCTCGAAAACGTTCTACTCGGCGAGCTTCACGTCCTATTTCACCTTCTATCTGATGGGCCGCTTCGCGGTGGACGTCGAAACCGCGCAGCTCGCGCTGTTCGTGTTTCTGATCTCGGCCCCGCTGGGCGCGTTGTTCGGCGGCTGGCTGGGCGACCGCATCGGCCGCCTGCCCATCATCTGGGTTTCGATCCTGGGCGTGCTCCCCTTCTCGCTCGCGCTGCCCTTCGTCGGCTTCGAGGCGACGCTGGCGTTGGCCTTCGTCATCGGCCTCGTGATGGCCTCGTCATTCTCGGCGATCCTCGTCTACGCGCAGGAGCTGCTGCCGGGCCGCGTCGGGTTGGTGGCGGGCGTGTTCTTCGGCTTTTCGTTCGGACTCGGCGGGATCGGCGCGGCCGCCCTCGGCGAACTCGCCGACCGCACCAGCCTCGACACGGTCTACGCCGTCTGCGCCTTCCTGCCGGCCATCGGGTTGCTGACCGTCTTCCTGCCCAAGCGCGCGGCCAACGCCTGACGCCCAGCGTCAGGGAACGATCCCGGGCGGCAGGCTTGCGGCGTGCGCGGCGATCCGGCCCGGCGTCGTGAACCAGATGTCGGCCCAGGATTTGCGGATATGCGCGAGCGCGCGGCGCAGATGCGCGAGCCGATGCGGCTGCCCGACCAGATAGGCGTGCAACGCGATCCCCATCACCAAAGGCTGATCCTTCGATTGGCGCAGCATTTCGTCGAAGGCGTCGACGATCATGTCGGCGAAGGCGTCGCCGCCGATCTTGCGCCCGACGATCATCGGAATGTCGTTCAGTTCCTGCGGATAGGGTACCGCCAGGATGCGGCCTTTGCGCGTCTTGAACCAGATCGGCTGGTCGTCCATGCACCAATCGAGCAGATAGCCGAACCCCGCCTCGTGCAGCAGATCGGGCGTCGCCTTGCTTTGGCTGATCCAGGGCCCGAGCCAGCCTTGCGGCGCGCGCCCCTCCTCGGCTTGCATCCGCGCGGCCGATTCCGCGATCAACGCGGCTTCCTCCGCCTCGGGCAGCGTGCCTTGGCGTTCGGCGTTGGTGCGCCCGTGGCCGATGAATTCGTCGCCGCGCTTGCGGAACGCCGCGAGCAATTCGGGCGCGTAGTCGTACATCGCCGTGTTCACGAGCACGCCCGAGGGCACGGACAATTCCTCGAACGTTTCGAGCATGCGCCAAGCGCCCACACGGTTGCCCCAGTCGCGCCAGGCGAAGTTCAGCACGTCGGGCTGCGGCCCGCCGGGGGCCAGCTCCGCCCCCAAGCCCTCGCCGAAGGCGAAATGCTCCAGGTTGAGGCCGAGATAGACGGCAAGCCGCGTGCCGTTCGGCCATTCATAAGCGGGGCGCGCGGAAATGGGCGAGTAGGCGTAGCGGCCATGGGTGGGCAGGTGCATCGCGAGGGCTCCGTCGACGGCGGTCGGCGCAGTGTAGCGGGCGCGGGCACGCGCGAATAGAATGTCGCGATGCGCACGACGAAGACCCTCGCGGTCAGCGGGCGGCGTTGGGCGCGCTGACCGGGGCGGCCATTGCCACCGTCTTCCACGGCGCGTTTTTGACGAAACGGGCAATCGCCGCCACGCCCAGCAAGCCCGCGAGACCCGCCGCGTGGACGAGGATCTGCATCGCCGGCCCCCGCCCCATGGTTTCCATCGTCATCCCGGCGACGTGCGACAGCGCCATGCCGGTCAGGAACACCGGCAGCGCCTGGCGTCCCAGCCGCACGAACGGCCGGGCGAGCGGTGCGGCCAGCCATTCGGGGCGCGCGCGGACGAACCACAGCGCGACCACCGCCAGGGCGGCGAAATGCGCGAGCTGGCGTGCGTCGAGATTGGGCTTGTCGGCGTGGGCGTAGACCCACGCGTGAAGCGCTTCGAAGGCGGGATTGGCCGACCATACGAACGGCGCTTCGGCCGCGGCACCGAGGACGAGAACGACGAAGCAAACGCCCAGCAACGCCCGCGTCGCCACGGGCGGGGCGATCCAGTCGCGCGCAAACGCGAAGCCCGCGAAGAACAGCATTTGCCAGGCCAGCGGATTGAAACCCCAGACGCGGCCCTCGCCCGCCGGCAGGTTGAAGCCGGTTGCCTGCACGAACAACCAAGCGCCGGCCGACAGCACCACGACGGCCTTGGGATGAACCCGCGCGAGTGCGACGGCCAAAGGCACGCAGGCCAGCACGAGCATGTAAAGCGGCAGGATGTCGAAGAACGTGGGCACGTAGCGCAACGCGAACAATTCGGCGATCCGAAAGACGGGGTCGGCGAAAAATCCGTCGATGCCCAGATACACGGCGTACTCGGGATGGAACGTCGCGACCAGAAACGCGGTCAGGAAAAACAGCGCGAGGTGACACGCGTAAAGCTGCGCCACGCGCCAGGCGATGCGCGCCGTACCCGCCGCGAAGCCCAGTTTGGCGAACGTGCCGCCGAAGGCCAGTGCCGCCGCGAAGCCGGAGATGAAGACGAACACATGCGCCGCGTCCGACAGGCCGAAACGCGCCCAAATGAACTCCCGCCCCCAGCCGCCGGGGATATGGGCGAAGAAGATCGCCACCAGCGACAAGCCGCGGAAGAAATCCAGCCGCGCGTCGCGCGGACGTTTGGCGGGCGACGGCGCGTTCACGCGAACCGCGCCAAACCGTCGGCGTAGCGGCCGATCACCGGCACGCGGCGCAGGAATGCCAGCGCCTCCGCCCGGCGGAACCACAGAATCGCCAGCCCCGCGATCCACACGAGGCATGCCTCGGTGAACAACCGCCCCCCATCCTCGTAGGGATCGATGCCCAACGGCGAGGCGACGTGGAAGAAAATGGCGCCGGTCATGATCCCGGTCGCCATCGCACCGCCCAACGCTTGGGTCCGGCGGTAAAGCACGAGCATCGCCGCGAGCAACTCGGCCGACCCGACGCCGATGCGCATCGGCTTCTCGTAGCCGTTCAACCCCATCCAATCGGTCAAAACGGTGAAGAGCCAAACCGAGCCGTCGGCACCGGTAAACTTGTACTGCAGATACCAGACGAAAACGTAGGCGACCCATAGCGCCAGCCCCCAGGGCAGCGCACGCGCGAGAAATCCGGACTTTGCCATCGGGGCCCCCTTGACGACGATCCCGGAACCCGTTCGTCGCGGAAAGGCGCGAAGTTACCCGTGACGTAACTTCCTTTCGACCGCGCCCGAAACGATCGCGACACGATCCCATCGAAGGACACGTCCGATGTCGGCGCTCGCCAATCTTCCGATACCGCGAAAAATTCTGTTGGCGGTGCTCGCTCCCAGCTTGTTGACGCTCGCGATGGCCGCGGGCGCGGTATGGAGCCTCGCCCAAGCGCTCGACGCCGCCCACGCCGCCGGCCGTGCCGCGCGCATCGTCGAGACGACCGGCTATATCGGGGCGAGCGCCATCTCCTACGCACGGAACGTCGAGGCTCTGGGGTTGGATCTTCCCGCCGCGCGACGCGCGGACCTGATCGCATCGGCGGGCAAGGATTACGAGGTCATCCGCGACAATCTCGGGGCGCTGACGCCCGATCTCGTGGACCCGCAAGCGCGGGCGGCCGCGGCCAAAGCGCGCGCCGAACTCGAAGCGTATCGGCCCATCGCCGAGCGCGTCGTCGCCCTGGCGCAAAGCGGCGACCGCGCGCGCGCGGGCGCCGAGGCGGTCGACGGCGGGGCACGCGTGCTCGACGCGATCCTGGCGTTGACCGATCTTTACGACCGCAGCGCGCGCGCCGCCGACGCCGCCACCCGCGAGGTGGTCGCCCAGCTCGACGCCCAGATTCTCCGGCTGCCGATCCTGTCGGGCGCGGCGGCCCTCATCGGCCTTCTGCTCGGCCTTGCCATCGGCCGGTTCGGGATCGCCAAGCCGTTGCAGGACGTGGTCGCGCGGATGCGTGCGGTCCAGGCGGGCGACTACGCCGGCGACATCCCCCAAGCCGCACGTCGCGACGAGATCGGCGCCGCCGCCGCCGCCCTCGCCGCCTTCCGCACCGAATTGGCGGAAGCCGAACGCGCGCGCACCCGCCAGGCCGAGGAACGCGCGGGCGCCGACGCCGCGCGCCGAGCCGCACTCGCGCGCATGGCCGAAACCGTCCGTTCCGCGACGGACGGCGCCGCGCGCGACGTTGCGCTGCGTACGGGGGAGATGACGACGCTCGCCCGCGCGATGGCCGATGCCGCGCAAACGACGGCCGCGGACTCGCGCGAGGTCGCCGACGCCGCCGACGCCTCGCTGCGCAACGCGGAAACGGTCGCCTCGGCCGCGACCGAGCTTTCAGCCTCCATCGACGAGATCAACCGGCAAGTGGCGACCACCGCCGCGACGACGCGCGAAGCGGTCGACAAGGGCGGCCGGGCGCGCGACACCGTAACGCGGCTGTCCGACGCGGTCGTGAAGATCGACGCGGTCACCAAGCTGATCGCCGAAATCGCCGGCCAGACGAATCTTCTGGCCCTCAACGCGACGATCGAAGCCGCGCGCGCGGGCGAGGCCGGCAAGGGCTTCGCGGTCGTCGCGGGCGAGGTCAAGTCGCTGGCCAACCAGACGGCGCGCGCGACCGAAGACATCGCAAAGCAAATCGCCGAAATCAGCGGCCAGACCGAGGCGGCCGTCGCCTCGATCGGCGAGGTCGAGCGGACGATCGCGACGATCGACCAAACCGCTTCGGCCATCGCCGCGGCGATCGAAGAACAAGGCGCCGCCACGCGGGAAATCTCGCGCAACGTCGTCGAAACGACGGATTCCGCGCGCGGCGTGTCGACGCGCATCGCGGCTGTCGCCGAAACGGCCGTGCGCGCGGGCGAAGCCAGTGCGCGGCTTGCGGACGTCGCGGGCGAAGTGGCGGCCGGTGCTGAAGGCCTCAAGACGGCGGTGGGACGGGCCTTGGCCGAAGCGGCGTGATCAATACGCGCGTTCGATCGCGAAATCGACCAGATCGGCCAAGGCGCGCTTCTCGGCGCCGTCGGGGAAAATCCCGAGCGAGTCCTTCGCGATCCGGCCGTAGTGGCGCGCGCGTTCGATCGTGTCGACGATCGCATTGTGCTTGCGCATCAGCTCGATCGCGCGCGGCAGGTCGGCGTCGGTCTGCTCGAGCTTTTCGAGCGTCCGGCGCCAGAAATCGCGTTCGCCCTCGTCCCCGCGCAGGAACGACAGCACGACCGGCAGCGTGATCTTGCCGTCGCGGAAATCGTCGCCGACCTCCTTGCCCATCGTCGCGGTGTCGGAGGCGTAGTCGAGCGCGTCGTCGACCAACTGGAAAGCGATGCCGAGGTTGAGGCCGTAGGCTTCGAGCGCGTCCTCCTCCGCCTTCGGGCGGTCGGCGACGGCGGCACCCACGCGGCACGCCGCGGCGAACAAAGCCGCGGTCTTGGCGCGGATCACCTCGAGATAGGCTTGCTCGGAGGTTTCGGTGTCGTTGGCGGTGGTGAGCTGCAGCACTTCGCCTTCGGCGATGACGGCCGACGCGTTCGACAAGATCGCGAGGACGGCCAAGGATCCGTCCTCGACCATCACCTGGAACGCGCGGCTGAACAGGAAATCGCCCACCAGCACCGAGGCTTTGTTGCCCCAGACCGCGTTGGCGGTGGCCCTGCCCCGGCGCAGGTCGCTCGCATCCACGACGTCGTCGTGCAACAGCGTGGCCGTGTGGATGAACTCCACGCACGCCGCGAGCCCGATATGCCGCTGGCCGCGATAGCCGCACATCCGTGCGGCGACCAGGGTCAGCATCGGGCGCATGCGCTTGCCGCCCGCGGCCACGATGTGGCCGGCGAGTTGCGGGATCAGCTCGACCGAGGAATGCATCCGCCGGACGATGGTCTCGTTGACGGCCTTCAAATCGCCGTCGACCAACGCCAGCAGGTTCTGCAGCGCGTTTTTCGCCCCGCCCGCGCGCGGGGCCTTGCGTTCGCCTTCCAAATTGACGACGACGGCCACCTGTCGAATTCCTTCCTCGCTCCGTCCGGCCGCTTGACGCGGTCTCGGACCCGTTGCGAGCATAGTGCGCCCTTCGGGAGAATCAACACGCGATGCGCGAGGTGTTGCGCACCAACGACCCGGTCGCCTTGTCCTTCGCGCAAGCTTTGCTGCGCGATGCGGGACTCGAATGCGTGCTGCTCGACGCGCATATCGCCGCCGTCGAAGGTTCGATCGGCGCCTTCCCGCGCCGCTTGATGGTCGTCGACGACGATTACGGCGAAGCCGCCGAATTGCTGGCCGGCGCGGGTCTGGGGGACGGCGCGTGAGCGAAACCGCCGAAGACGCCCTGTTGGGCGGGCGCGTGCGCTTCGCGCAGCCCGCGCGCGGCTATCGCGCGGCGATCGATCCCGTGCTGCTCGCGGCGGCCGCCGGCACGCCCCGGCGCGCGCTCGATTTGGGATGCGGGGCGGGTGCCGCGTTGTTGTGCCTGCTCGCGCGCGTGCCCGGCGTCCATGCGCTTGGGGTGGAGCGCGATCCCGCCCTCGCCGCACTCGCCCGCGCCAACCTCGCCGCCAACGGATTCGAGGACCGCGCGCGAATCGCGACCGGCGATCTTTCCGCCCTCGGCGAAAGCGGGTTCGACCTGGTGCTGGCGAACCCGCCTTATCTGGAGGCCGCGCGCGCCGCCCCCTCGCCCGACCCGATGAAGCGCGCGGCGGACGTCGAGGGCGACGCCAAACTCGCCGATTGGGTGGCCGCCGCGATCCGCGCCGCCACACCGAAGGGCCACGTCCTGTTCGTCCAGCGCGCCGACCGGCTGGCCGACTTGCTTGCCGCGCTCGGCAAACTGGGGGAAATCGTCGTCTTCCCGCTTTGGCCGCGCGCGGGCGCTGCGGCCAAGCGCGTTCTGGTGCGTGCGCGCGTCGGCTCGCGCGCGCCGCTGACCCTCGCCGCCGGCATGGTTTTGCACGAGGCGGACGGGAAATACACGGCCCGCGCGGAGGCGATTCTGCGCGACGGCGGCGAACTGCCCTTGCTATAGAAATCGGATGCTCGACGCCGTCCGTCCCGCCTTCGACAAATTGCTCGGCCGCGAACCGGCGCCGGTCGTGGGCGTGATGCGCCTGCAAGGCCCCATCGGGGTCGGCGGCCGGCGCGGACTGTCGATGGAGCGGCTCGCGGGGCCGCTCGAACGCATGTTCAAAACCAAGGGGCTCGCGGCCATAGCCCTTGTGATCAATTCGCCGGGCGGGGCGCCCGCGCAAAGCGCACTGATCGGCGCGCGCATCCGCGCCCTCGCCGACCAGGAAAAACGGCCGGTCTACGCTTATGTCGAGGACGTCGCGGCGTCGGGCGGCTATTGGATCGCCGCGGCCGCCGACGAGATCGTCGCCGACGCGAATTCGATCGTCGGCTCGATCGGGGTGATTTCGGCCGGGTTCGGATTTCCCGATCTGTTGCGCCGCCTCGGCGTCGAGCGTCGGCTTCACACCGCCGGCGCGCGCAAATCGCTGCTCGACCCGTTCGGCCCCGAGAAGCCCGAGGACGTGGAAAGACTGCGCGCCCTGCAGGGCGAATTGCACGTGAACTTCAAAAACTGGGTGCGCACCCGGCGCGGCGCGAAGCTGAAGGGCGAGGATGCCACGCTGTTCGAGGGGGAGTTTTGGACCGGCGCCAAGGCGCTCGAACTTGGGCTGATCGACGCGTTGGGCGACGCGCGGGCCGATTTGCGCA
>JADCGK010000075.1 GCA_020249045.1 Azospirillum sp.
ATTGTGGACCGACCGCAAAAGCGCGGAAGAAATCGGCAATGCGATGGAACGCACGAAAAACGCGATCATCGCCCGCGCCTGTAAGCTGCAACTCGGCAACCGCAAGCACAAAAAGCGCGGCCCGGATACATTAAACCAAGTCCGCCGCATGGTCCGCGAGGGCATGTCAACCGGCGCGATTGCGAAAGCGCTGGGCTTCCATTGCTCGAAGGTCCGCGAATGGCGGCGCCAGATGGGCATTAGCGCGAAGCTGAGCGATTTCGGCGGCAAGACGGTTTTCTTTTTCCCGACCGCCCCGGCGCCAAGCAATTACGAACTCCGGCCCGCCGAAAAAGCATCGGACGGCGGCGACGGTATCGCGTTCGGAACCGCGCGGCATGGCGAGTGCAAGTGGCCCCTTTGGGCGGACGCGGATCGCACGGGCAACGTGTGCGGGTGCGCGGCGATCCAGGGGCGCCCGTACTGCGAGGCCCACAGCGCGCGGGCTTATAAGGCAAAGCCGGTGCCGCAACAAGACGCGGTGGCCGCAGAATAGTCGCGCCGCGCGGGGCGGCGTGCGCGGGCCGGTGTACTCCCGCCGGATTGTCGCAAACTAACGGCGGGGGATGGCTTCCCGGGTCTACAAAACCCCCGCCGGATTTTCGGAAAGGAACGAGGGAATGACCGAAGAAAAAAATAATTCCGGCAGCAACGGCAGCGAGGAAGCATACGCGGCATATGGCGCCCGCGTAGCGAACCTCATGAAAGACCAAATCGCGCTTTCGGCGGATTGGGCCGAACTTCGCAAGCAGTTTACGGCGGACGGCTTCGACGGCTTCCAATTCATCAAGACGATGGAAAAGGCCGCGCTGCTTGACGCCGAAGATGGCGGCGACCGCGTCGAAAAGCTGAAGGCGAAGCACGCCTTCGCGGACGCCTACATGCGCCTTCGGGCGCCGCAAGCGACGGGGGACGGGGAATGAGCGCGCTTGTGGTCGCTGCGTGGGTTTGGGTTAGCGGTTACACCAACCCAACGCCAATTTATTTCGCCACTAAACAGGCTTGTGAAGCGTTCCGCGAGCACCGCAAAACGAGTTTTTCTAGACGAGATGAGCTAGGGGTCGGTTTTTGTTTGCAAACGGGGCTCGGCCAATGACCCTCTTTGAACACGCGCACATGCGCCTTGCCCGCGCGGCCCGCGCTAACCCGTGCGCGAACCGAGGCGCGGCGGTCAAGCGGCTGAGGGCGTTCACACATGCGATGCTGAGGGCGGAAATCAATGGATAAGGAATACGCCGAATTCCTCGCGTCGAAGGCCGTGCGCGCGCCGATGCGCGGCCTAAAGACGGTTCCAGCACTCGCGCCGCATCTGTTTAACTATCAAGCGCACGCGGTGGCGCACGCGCTGCAAGCGGGCGGGGCGGGGTGCTTCCTCGATACCGGCCTTGGCAAAACAGAATGTCAGCTTGATTTCCTGCGGCACGCGAGCGAGGCGACGAACGGGCGCGCGCTGCTGCTAACCCCGCTTGCCGTCGCGCAACAAACGCGGCGCCGGGCCGAAAAATGGGGCTATGAGGCGCGCGTCATTCGCGACCAAAGCGAGGCGGGCGAGGGGATCAACATTTGCAACTATGACCGGCTCGACAAGTTAGACCCGGCATGGTTCGGCGCCGTGTCGCTTGACGAGGCCTCGATCCTTAAATCGTTTACCGGCAAGACGACGCGCGCCCTAATTGAGGCTTTCCGGGGGCACCGTTTCAAGCTTGCCGCGACCGCGACGCCAGCGCCAAACGATCATATGGAACTCGGAAACTATGCCGAATTCCTGGAAATCATGCGCGCGAACGAAATGCTTTCGCGGTGGTTCATAAACGACACCAGCACGGCAAGCCAAGAATGGCGCCTGAAGGGCCATGCCGAGGCGGACTTTTGGGATTGGGTTGCGTCTTGGGCGCGCGCCGCTGAAATGCCGAGCGACCTCGGCGGCGACGATACGGGCTTTGTGTTGCCCGAACTTGCAATCATGCGGCACAGGGCGCGCGAAAGCCAAATCACGGGCGGCGAGGGGCTGTTTGCCAATATCAGCATGTCGGCTACGAATATGCACGATGTAAAGCGCCAAACAAGCGTCGCCCGCGCCGAAATGATCGGCGAGGTTATCGCCCGCGAACCGGACGAAACATGGCTTATCTGGTGCGATACGGACTACGAGGCCGACGCGCTAAAGGCGACGATCCCTGACGCTATCGAGGTGCGCGGTTCTCAGCCCGTCGAAAAGAAAGAGGAACTGCTAGAGGCTTTCGGCACCGGGCATGCGAAGCGCCTAATCACAAAGCCGTCGCTCGCCGGTTTCGGGCTGGACTGGTCGCACTGCGCCCGCATGGCGTTTGTCGGGCGCTCCTACAGCTACGAAACGTTTTATCAAGCCGTTCGCCGCTGCCAGCGTTTCGGACAAAAGCGCCAAGTGCAGGTCCATATTGCGGTGGCGGAGGGCGAGGCGGAAATCGGGCGGATCGTCGAGCGCAAAACCGCCGACCATGCTAAAATGAAAACCGCCATGCGTGCCGCTATGGCCCGCGCAAAAGAAGCCGGGCGCCAAGCCCGAGTACCGTATCAACCTAACCATAAAGGGAGATTGCCGACATGGCTCAAATCCGTTGCTTGAACGAGGCGCACGGCGCCCGGTTTAGCGTCTACAATGGCGATTGCGTCGATATCGTCCGCCAGTTGCCGGATGCGTCGATTGACTTTTCGGTTTACTCGCCGCCGTTCGGCTCGCTCTTCGTTTACTCGGAAAGCGCGGCGGACATGGGCAATTCGACAGACGAAGAATTTGCCAAGCACTACGCATGGCTTGTGCGCGAGAAATTCCGCGTCACGAAGCCGGGCCGATTGACCGCCGTGCATTGCTCCGATCTACCCATGACGAAGTGGAAAGACGGCGCGGTCGGCATCAAGGATTTCAGCGGCGACATTATCCGTATCCATCAAGAGGCCGGATGGATAATGCACTCTCGCCGCACGATCTGGAAATGCCCCGTCGTCGAAATGACGCGGACAAAGCATGTGGGGCTTCTCTACAAGCAGCTTATGAAGGACAGCGCGAAGTCGCGCGGCGGTATGCCCGACTATCTAATCACGTTTGTAAAGCCCGGCGAAAACGCGGAACCGATCGCGCATACGCCCGATGCTTTCCCGCTGGAACAGTGGCAAGAATGGGCGTCCCCCGTATGGATGAGCATCGACCAATCGAATGTGCTTAACGTCAAGGCGGCGCGCGAGGCTGGCGACGAGCGCCACCTTTGCCCGCTTCAACTCGACGTTATCGAGCGCGCGGTTATCATGTGGAGTAACCCCGAAAACGTCGTGCTTTCGCCGTTTACCGGCATTGGTAGCGAAGGCGTGACCGCGCTTAAACTCGGGCGCCGGTTTGTCGGGACCGAACTCAAAGAAAGCTATTGGAAGCAAGCCGTACGCTATCTCGAAGCCCAAGACCGCCAGGATGATCTTTTTGCCCGTGAGGCCGCCGAATGACCCGCCGCAGACCGAGGAACCGCAAGGAAGGAAACGCGCCATGAC
>JADCGK010000076.1 GCA_020249045.1 Azospirillum sp.
GCAAGGCATTCGCGGCAACCTGCAGGCCTTCCAGGCCGTGCAAGGCTCGCTTGCCAACGGTGTCGGCCTCGGCACCGTCACTCAGGCGGCTCTGACCAACATCTCGAATCTCATCGGCAACCTTCAAGCCAAGATCACGCAGCTCGCCGACGGGTCGATCGGTAACGATCAGCGCACTATCTACGCCGCCGACTTCAGCGCGATGACGAGCCAGATTTCCAACTTCATCGTCCAGGCGAACTACAACGGCGTGAACCTCCTGTCGAACGGTTCGGAGGCAAAGACGTTCCTTGCGGACACGTCTGCGACGACATTGACTGTCGCCACCGGCTCGTCTGTCTCGACGGCTTTCACGACCTTCGCTGGGTCCGAGGTGTCGTCGGTGTCTTCGTCGACGGCAGCTTTGACGTCGCTCACGACGTTCAAGCAGACGGTCGCTGCGGTGCTCGGTCAGAACGCCTCGGATTCGCGCTCTCTGCAGTTGCAGTCGAACTTCGTGAACTCGGTCGTCGACGCCACCACCACCGGTCTGGGCGCCATCGTCGATGCCGATATCGGCAAGGCCTCGGCCTCGGTGCAGGCGCTGCAGGTCCGCCAGCAGCTCGGCATCCAGTCACTGTCCATCGCCAACCAGCAGCCCTCCGTCCTCCTGGGCCTGTTCCGCTAGTGACGGTTTTCTCCCAAAATTTTGGGAGAATGCGTGGGCGCGTCCTGGCAGGGCGCGCCCACGTTCGTTTCTCGCCCCGGGTCAGCGGCGGGCACGAAACGACATTACGCTCGGTCCGGTCATGACTCCGCGCAAACCGAAAAGCACTCGGACGGACTCCTCGGTTACGCCGGCACTGAGCGAGCGCGAGCAGGATGTTTTCGCGTTTTTGATGTCGCGCCTGTCGGGCGCTTGCGCGCGCCCGCGCGGGCGTTGGCCGATTTTGGAGGTCAATGTCGCGTGCGCGGTGCTGCAGTTCATGGGCATCCCGGCGACACCGGTACCGGTTCGCGTCTTGGCGATCCGGCCCGGTGAGAAGGTGGATTTGTTGGGCGGGCGATGGAGTCGCGATGCGGCTTTCGCCATGGCCAAGTCTTCGCGGGACCTCGTCGTCCGATGGTCGACGCATGCGGCGGGGCCGATGCGGGCGCCGGTTTGCGCGCTGTGGCCGGGCCATCTGGGGCTCGTGGCCGCCGGTCGCGTCTGGGATCCCTTTTTCGTTCCCAAGGAAGGCGACGTTTGGCCGAACGCGCCCTATGATCCGCACGCGCGTTGGATCGTGCCGAAGATCGCCCCGCTGTTCGCGGCGCGCACGCATCGCGCGGGGGAGGCGGTATACTGGCTTTCGGATCCGGGGAATCGCGGATGGCGTCAATCCGCCGCCACGATTTCCGACGAGATTCGGATCTGCGGCGATCGCTTGGTTACCGAGTATCTTCGGTCGATCGCGTTTTTCAAGAACGTGGCGAACCCGCGCTTCGCCGGCGTCATTCGGGCGCTGGAGGACGTGGAGCGTGAGGTGATGAAGGATATCTGGGCGGGACAAATGCTGAAGGCGTGGCCGAGCGGGGCGGGCGAGGCGCGACTTTAAATCGACCGGCGTTTGGGAGAATCGACTATGACGGTGGGACTAGCATCGGAAGCAGCGCGAATGTCGAACGATCAAGAAAGGACAGCCTTGTTTCGCCTTCAAGGGATTTTGGAATCCCTTAGGGGCGGGTTCGAGGAGAATCATTCCAAAGTCGCGACCGGGCTTGCCGAAATCATCGTCGAGCTTGGCGCCAATCCCGGTCTGTCGCGCTACCACGCGCTCGCGCAGGAACTGGTTCGTGCGGTCGTCCGCGAGATCGAGACTCCGATTCGGATCGAAATTGCGAAGCGTCTTGCAAAGGAAACCGACGTTGCGCGGGAAATCACGCGCATTCTTGCCAACGACCAAATCGAGGTGGCTTGGCCGATTCTCGAGGGCTGCGCCACGTTGCACGACGAGGATCTCGTGGAGGTGGCGATCAATCGCAGCCCGCGCCATCGTCTTGCGATCGCCCAGCGAAAGGTCTTCAGCGAACTCGTCTCCGCCTCGCTGGTGTGCTTCAGCGAACGCGACGTCGTGGAGGCGGTTCTGCGCAATCCGGGCGCGCGGATTTCGGGAGCGACGTTCGAGCATATCGGGACCATCGCGAAGCTTCACCCGGACCTTCAGGATCCGCTCGTCCGGCGCGGGGATTTGCCGCTCCTTTTGGCCTTCGGAATGCTGGAGTGGGTGGTCGGCGCCTTGCATGTTTTCCTTTACGAACGCATCGGGGGCGAGCCCAACGCCCTCAAGCGGATCATCGGCGAGGCGATCGACGCCAAGACGTTGGCGCAGACGCTCGAGGAAAGTGTTCGCGAACTCATCAATGGATTCGTCGCCGCCACGCGAAGTCTGTCGGAAGCCGACGTGATCGCGATCCTCGAGGGGTTGCCGTCCGGTCGCCGCGATTTGAAGATGGCGTTGGTCAGCGACTACATGTTCGAGCCGTTGCGTTCGATCCGCGAAACGGTCGCCTCCGGCAATGCCGCCTGGTTCGCCACGCTTTGCCGGGCTGCGGACGTCGCGAAGCCCGTTTTCGAGGCGATGGTCGAGCATCTGTTCTCCCGATCGCCCGGCGTTGTGACACGGGATATCGGTGATTCCGGCGTTTTGCTGTTGGCGGTTCACGAATACATGTCCAAGACGCCGCAGCAAGCGCGGGCGGAGGTCGCTGCGGCCGCTCGGGGGAGCGTCTAGACGGTGTCATGTCCTGCAGGGCGCCCTAGCGTAGGGGTTGTTCTGCTCAGTGAAATGGATATTGCAACTAGGTTCGCATTCTGCCATTAATTAGATGGTCTTTTGTTTGCGCCGATCTAACGATTGGGATCTGGGATGCAACATCGCGTATTGAAAGTCGTACCGAGGCCCGTCGGCCGGCCGCCGCTTGCCGAGGCTGCAGATGTTCGCCGTGCGCTTCTCGGCGCTGCCGCTGTCATGCTGGGCGAGGTCGACATCAACGA
>JADCGK010000077.1 GCA_020249045.1 Azospirillum sp.
CGCGGCCGACCCGGGCGCACCGTCCAAGTTGATGGGCGGTGACACGCCGAGCGAGCACACATGCTCGATACCGAAAAAGGTGCGCACGCCCATCGCCGGCACGTTCGCCGGACCCGGACGGTAGGTGCCGCAAGCGGACAACGCCAACGACGCGGCTGCGCACAGCGCAAGGGTTCCCAATCGCATGGTTCCCGTTCTACCTTGTCGCCTTGATTTCGCAAAGTGCCAGGGGCGTTATGGCGTCGGACGTCGAGCGGGTGGATTGCGTGGTGGTCGGGGCGGGGGTCGTGGGGCTCGCCTGTGCGCGCGCCTTGGCGCTTGCCGGGCGCGAAGTCGTGATCCTGGAGGCCGCCGACGCGATCGGCACCGAGACTTCCTCGCGCAACAGCGAGGTCATCCACGCGGGACTCTACTATCCGACGGGTTCGCTGAAGGCGCGGTTTTGCGTCGCCGGCAAAAAGGCGATCTACGCCTACTGCGCCGAACGCGGCATCCGGGCTTGGAATTGCGGCAAATTGGTCGTCGCGTGCAACGACGATCAAGTCGCGTACCTGCAGAAACTCAAGAAGCAGGGCGAGGAAAACGGCGTCGGCGACCTCGAACTCATCGACGGTGTCGCGGCGAAGCGGATCGAGCCGAACTTGACCTGCGTTGCGGCCTTGCGTTCGCCGTCGACCGGTGTCGTCGACAGCCATGCGATGATGCTCGCTTTCCAAGGCGACGCCGAGGCGCACGGCGCGATGATCGCCTTCGAAACGCCCGTGTTGGGCGGCCGGGTGGCGAACGACGGCATCGAACTGCAGACGGGCGGTGCGGCCCCCATGCGCCTCAAGGCGGCGCTGGTGGTGAACGCCGCCGGGCTGGGCGCGCAGAAACTGGCGCGCGCCATCGCGGGCGTGCCTGCGGACACCGTGCCGCCGCTGCATTACGCCAAGGGCAATTATTTCGCGCTGCAGGGCAAATCGCCGTTCTCGCGGCTGATCTATCCCGTGCCGGAGAAGGGCGGGCTCGGGGTGCACATCACCGTCGATCTCGCCGGACAAGCGCGTTTCGGCCCCGACGTCGAATGGATCGATGCGATCGGCTACGACGTCGATCCGAAGCGCTGCGATGGGTTCTACGCCGAAGTCCGGAAATACTGGCCCGGATTGCCCGATGGCGCGCTCGTTCCCGCCTATTCGGGGATCCGGCCGAAAATCGTGCCCGCCGGCGCACCCAACCCGGACTTCGTCGTGCAAGGGCCCGAAACCCACGGCGTGCCGGGCTACATCGCGCTTTATGGAATCGAATCGCCGGGCTTGACGAGTTCGCCCGCGATCGCCGCTTACGTCGCCGACCTCGCCGAAAGGAACAGCTGATAATGGACATGCCGATCAACGCCTTCAAAAAGGCCCTCAAGGAGGGCCGCAATCAGATCGGCCTGTGGAGCAGCCTGTGCTCGACCATGGGGGCCGACGCGATCGCCGACGCCGGGTTCGATTGGATTCTGCTCGACACCGAGCATTCGCCCAACGAGCCGCCCGATCTGATCGCGGCAATGCGCGCGCTGCGCGGCGGCACGGCCACGCCCATCGTGCGGCCGGCGTGGAACGATCCTGTGCTGTTCAAGCGCATCCTGGATCTGGGCGCCCAAACGCTGCTTGTGCCGTTCGTGCAGACGGCTGAGGAGGCGCGCAAGGCCGTTGCCGCCACGCGCTATCCGCCCCACGGCATCCGGGGCGTGGCGACGACGGCCGCCGCCTCGCGGTTCGGCCGGGTGAAGGACTATCTGCGCAAGGCGAACGATCAGATCTGCGTGTTGGTGCAGGTCGAAACGTTGGATGCCATCGGGCGCCTTGGCGAGATCGCGGCGGTCGACGGCGTGGACGGCGTATTCATCGGTCCCTCGGACCTCGCCGCGTCGATGGGCCATCTCGGCGACTTCGCGCATCCTGACGTTCAGGCCGTGATTTCGGGCGCCATCAAAACCATCCGCGGTGCCGGCAAGGCCGGCGGCTATCTGACCGGCAACGAGGAGGAGGCGAAGAAGCGCCTCGCCGAAGGATTCCAGTTCGTCGCCGTCGGCAGCGACACCGGCCTGCTTGCGCGCGGTGCGGACGCGCTGGCCAAACGCTTCAAGGGATGACCGCAATGACCGCCTCTGCGAAACCCGATTGTCTGGCGTTGTGCGCGCTGCCCGCGACCTGCTGGTCGCGGCTCGAGGAACGCTTCACCGTCCATATGGGCCCCGCGGCCGCCGAACGCATGGCCTTCGTCCGGCCGATGGCCGAGCGCTTCCGTTTCGCGTTGGCAAGCGGCGGCGGGGGCATGTCGGGCGAGTTGATTCGCGCACTGCCGAATCTCGAGATCGTGTCGTGCTTCGGCGTGGGCTACGACGGCGTGGATGTCGCCGCCGCGAACGAGCGGAAAATCCCCGTCACCAACACGCCCGACGTTCTCAACGACTGCGTCGCGGATACGACGATGGGGCTGGTTCTGGGCATCATGCGCAAACTTCCCCAGGCGGATCGTTTCGTACGCGAGGGCCGGTGGCTGCAGGGCGCGCAACCGCTCACGACCTCCGTCCACCACAAGAAGATGGGCATCGTCGGACTGGGCCGCATCGGCAAGACGATCGCCAAGCGCGCGTTGGGCTTCGACATGCAGGTCGCGTATTTCGGCCGCAACAGGCAACCGAACGTCCCGTTCGACTATCACGCCAACGTCGAATCCCTCGCCGCGTGGTGCGACGTGTTGGTCGTTATCACGCCCGGTGGGGCCGAGACCCGGAACCTGATCGACGCCAAGGTTCTCAAGGCGTTGGGCCCGAAGGGCTATCTCGTCAACGTCGCGCGCGGGTCGGTCGTCGACGAGCCCGCATTGCTCGAGGCACTGAAGGCCAAGGCGATCGCGGGCGCGGGCCTCGACGTGTTCGCGGACGAACCGCGCGTGCCGACGGAGTTCTTCGGGCTCGACAACGTCGTGTTGGCGCCACATGTCGGCTCGGCGACGGTCGAAACGCGCAAGGCGATGGGCGATCTTGCGGTCGATAATCTGATCGCGGTGCTCGAAGGCCGAGCGCCGCTCACGCGCGTCAACTGACGGCGAGTTTCGTCCAGTCGTTGGCCAATGCGAGTTGGGCGCCGGTGGCGCTTTGAAGCGCTTCGAACGAGACGCCTTCGGCGATTTCGCGGACGACCAAACCCGCTGCCGTCACGTCGATGACGGCGAGGTTCGTATAGATGCGCTTGACGACGCGCGGCGCCGTCAGCGGATAGACGCATTTGTCGACGATCTTGGGTTGGCCGTCCTTGGTCGTGTGCTCCATCAGCACGCGCACTTCGGCCGCGCCGGCCGCAAGGTCCATGGCGCCACCGACCGCGGGCGGCATCTTTTCGTCGCCCGTCGACCAATTTGCGAGATCGCCGTCGCGCGAAACCTGCATGGCGCCCAGCAACGCCAAGTCGATATGCCCGCCGCGGATCATCACGAACGCGTCGGTGTGGTGGAAGATCGAG
>JADCGK010000078.1 GCA_020249045.1 Azospirillum sp.
CCAGCCCGCGTCGATCACGACGCCCAGATTTTCCCGCGTCACCGGCACGGGCTTCAGAAAGATCGCCGTCATGTTCGCTTTCGAAGGCCCTTCGTTCCACTGCACCGCGCCGGGTATGTCCGAAAGCCTTCTGCCGCCGGCGAGTTGCAGCGCCACTTCGGCCGCCGTGCGGCCCAGTTCGCGCGCGTCCTTCCAGATCGTCACGCTCTGGGTGCCGAGGGCGACCCGGTTGAGCGCCGCGCGATCGGCGTCTTGGCCCGAGACGGGCACCGAACCGGCGAGACCCTGCGCCGCAAGCGCCGCTATCGCGCCGCCGGCGGTGCCGTCGTTCGCTGCCACCACCGCGTCGACCCTGTTCTGGTTGCGCGTCAGGAACTGCTCCATGTTGCGTTGCGCGTTCGCCGGCAGCCAGCCGTCGGTGAAGGCCTCGCCCACGTTCCGGATGCGGCCCGCGTCGATATGCGGCTTCAGGATCTCCATGGAGCCTTGGAAAAGGAAGTTCGCGTTCGGGTCGGCGCCGGAGCCCTTGATGAATACGTAATTGCCGGCCGGCTTTGCCTTGAGCACCTCGCGCGCCATCATTCGGCCCACTTCGACATTGTCGAAGGTCAGATAGAACGCGCGCGGATTTTCGATGAGGCGGTCGTAGCCGACGACGGCGATGCCCTCGTTGAGCGCTTTCTCCACCGCCGGGCGGACCGCTTGCGCGTCCTGCGCGAGCACGATCAGCGCTTTGGCGCCGCGCGCGATGAGGCTTTCGATGTCGGTGAGCTGCTTGGCGGGCGAAGATTGGGCGTCGGCGGAGACGTAGGTTCCGCCGGCGCGCTCGATGGCGGCTTTGATGGCGGCCTCGTCGGTCTTCCAGCGCTCCTCCTGGAAATTCGACCAGCTGACGCCGATGACGGGCCCGCGCGTTTGGGCAAGGAGCGGGTTCGCGAAGGCGAATCCGGCGGCGGCGAGGCCGACGGCAAGAACATGACGGCGCTGCATGTGCGATATCCTCCCGAGATGTTTGGCCGCGTGGCTTCAGCACGCGTTATCAGGATTAAGCGGATTGGCTTTTCCCGAGTCAACAATAATTTTCATAAACGAATTTAATTGACGCCCAATCGCAATTAAATGACTTTTGGGATATGAAAATCTTTGTTTTCCGCCAATGTTGTTTCTAACCGAAAATAAATACGCGGGATCGTCGGAGGCAGCGGCGCGCGTCCGAAGCAAGCGCGTGCCCGCAGAGCGCGCAATTTTATCGATGGTGCGCCAGTTCGGGCCGGTGGCGCGTGTCGAATTGTCGCGAACGCTTGCGTTAAGTCCGGCGACGGTTTCGGTCGCCACCGCCGCGATGGTGGCGCGTGGCGTCTTGGTGGAGGTCGAGGAGCAGGAGACGCATGCGCGCGCGGGCCGCGGCCGCCCGCCGGTACGATTGGATTTCGCGCCCGATGCCGGCACCGCGGCTAGCCTTCGCGTGGGGTTCGACTATGCGGAGTTCGGCCTTGCGGATGCACGCGGCCGGTTCGTCGCGACGCGCGCGCGGGCGTTGGAGTTGCATACCCTCGACGCCGACGGCGTGATCGCCATGCTCGGCGACTTTCTCGCCGAAGGACTCGCCGCGTGCGGTTTGGCACGGCCCGATGCGCTGGCCGTGGCATTCCAGGGCTTCATCGACGCTGCGCGCGGGGTCGTCGTATGGAGCCCCGTGCTCGGGTGCCGCGACGTGAGGCTGGCCGAAGGACTTTCGGCGCGGTTCGGCATTCCGGTCGCCATCGAGAACGACGCCGGGGCGCTCGCACTCAGCGTGGCGCGGCGCGAAGCGGCTTTCGCGAGCGGGCGCACGGCCGTGATCCTGCTCGGGGACGGCGTCGGACTCGGCCTGTTGTTCGATGGCCGGCTTTACCGCGGCGCGCGCGCGGGCGGCAGCGAGTACGGTCATATCCGCGTCGGCGCGCACGGGCCGCAGTGCCGCTGCGGCGCGCGCGGCTGCATCGAAGCCTCGGTCGCCGACTATGCGCTCTACCGCGACGTTCGGATCGCGCTCGGGAGCGCCGCAGTGACTGGCGACGACGAGGCGCAAAAGACGGCCCTCGTCGGCGCAGCGATGGCGGGCGACATGCGGGCGCTCGCCGTGTTCGATTCGGCGGCGCGCGTCCTTGCCGAGGGCGTCTCGATCGTGCTCCAGCTTCTTCAGCCCGAAAACGTCGTGATCGCCGGACCCGGCGCGCGCGCGCGCGCGCTTTTGGAGCCGGAGTTGCGGCGCCACCTGGCGGCCGTGGCGACCCCCGGCATCGCCGAGCAGACCGGCATTACGTTCGTGCCTTTCGAGACGGTCCAGTTTCTCGAGGGCGCGCTGCGCCAAGGGCTTGAGTTCCTGGACGACGCGTTGGCGGCGCGCCAAGACTGACCGCTTCCGCTCGCGTCGGTCGACCCCGCGAGCCATTGGTCGGGTTTTTTTTGGGGAAGAGATCGGAAGTTTCACCGCTGTCTTGCGCGTCCGGCGGCGGATCTCGCGGACATGCTGTTCGGCCGTCTGCGACGGTGCTGACTTCTGGCTCATGCTCGTTCCCTCTCGGGTCACGGTGAGCCGGAAACCTCCCTTACGCACGCAACCACCCCAGCCTGTCTCAAAGTTCCTGACGGGGGACAGGGCGTGCTCGCGCGAGATCTTGACCCGGACGGCGGGGTTCCCGGCGCTGAAGACGCTCGAATCTTACGACTTTGCCTTCGCCACGGGCGCCCCGCGCCAGCAGATCCAGTAACTGGCGTCGTTGGGCTTCGTCGAGCGGGCGGAGAACGTCGTTCTGCTCTGTCCTTCGGGTACTGGAAAGACCCATCTGGCGATCGCATTGGGGCTTCTGGCGGCACAGCGGAGCTGGAAGGTGCGCTTTACCACGGCGGCGGATCTGGTGATTGCGCTTGAAGCCGCATATCGACAGGCGCGGATGAAGGAGTTCCTGCATCGCGCCATCGCCGCGCTGGGAGGCGACATGACGCGCCAAGGAACGGAGGTCCGCGCCGCCTACGCTCGCGGTGTGCGCGCGTACCTTGATGCCTTAGCTCCGCCCGCCGGATTGAGTCGTGCCGCAAGCCTTAAGCAATTGGTCGCTCTGATCGGGGCCGCCGTTCTCGCAAGAGGGTTCGCCGGCGTGGACGACACGCTCGCAACCGACATCCTAGCCGCGGCGCGAGACGACTGGACTGAATCGTAGATCGCTGACCTGCCCGAGCTTTTGAACCAAGCCGAGTGAGAGGTTACTGCATCGCGGCCACCGGTTCGAGTGGCTGGATCTTGCCGACAGTTACCGGCGCCGGCGGCCGATATCCAAGCGACGAGTGCGGCCGTTTCTCGTTGTAATGTCGGCGCCATTGCTCGCTGACGATCTTGGCCTCCTTCGGACTGTAGAAGATCTTGCCGTTGAGAGGCTCGTCCCTGAGCTTGCCATTGAAGTTCTCGCAGTAGCCGTTCTCCCAAGGGCTGAAGTTCTCGATGCACGTAGTCGTGGGGCCGAAGGCAATGATCCAGTCCCGGACAGCTTTTGCGATGAACTTTGGGCCTTGGGTGCGGTAAATCCCGGCTCAAAGATCACGCTTCGCCCTAGCCAGCATTGGTTAGGAACGCGACTACCGTCCGCGCGTAGTCTTGGGCCGCCACGAGAGGCAGCGCGTGCCCGCCGCCGACGAAGCGGATCGCACGCGCCCCGGGGACGGCATTAGCGATCGCCTGGGTCGCTCGCGCCGGGACGACAGCGTCGTCTTCGGCGTAGATCACCAAAATCGGCGCCCGGATTTTCTGCAGCTCTGTGCTCATGTCGAACCGGCAGATCGCCGCGATACGGCGCAAGATCGCGTCCGCGTCGGGCGGTTCGGCGAGATCCCGGGTCAATCGCGCTTCGAACGTCTCGCGGTTTGCGGCGAGCCAATCCGCGCCGAACGTCATCTCTGCCGACAGACGAAGATAGGCGGCTTTCCCGCGCGCGCGCAAGGCGTCCGCACGGATCTCGAACCCCCGCAGAAAATCTGGATCGGGCGCGGCCCAAGCGGAGGAGACGACGACATGGCCCACGCGATCCGCGTAGCGGTGCGCGAGCGAGAGGGCCATAGCTCCGCCGGTGGAATGGCCGAGAAAATCGGCCCGCTCGATCTCCAGCGCATCCATAAGCGCGATCGCGTCGTCGGCCATCCGCTCGACCGAAATCCGGCCCTCCGCCGGATCGCTTCGCCCGGTCCCGCGGTGATCGTGCACGATGACGCGAAAGGCGCGCGACAACGGCGCGATCTGCGCCGACCAGCCCCGTGCGACGCCGCTCAAGCCGCTGAGCAGCATCAACGGCCGGCCGGTGCCATGCGCTTCGAACCACAATCCGGCCGTGTGCGGCATCTCACTCCCGCACGGCCAGAACCGCGAGGGCCTGCTCGTAGACGGGCTTGTCGATCATCCGCCCCGCGACCGCCACGGCGCCACGCCCCTCGGCGCGCGCCGTTTGGAAACCATCGACCACGGCGCGCGCCCAGGCGCGTTCCGCCGCGGTGGGGGAGAAGGCGGCGTTGATGACGGGGATCTGGGCGGGATGGATGCAAACGCTGCCGGTGAAGCCGAGGGCACGGGCTTTGGCGCCGAGGACGGCGAGCTCGCCGGTATCGCCGATCGCGGCGATGCTGCCCGGCAAGCCGACGCATTGCAAACCCACACCGCGCGCCGCCATGGCG